>NZ_LGHL01000208.1 GCF_001908205.1 Bradyrhizobium sp. NAS80.1 | reverse complement strand
GCCACCACCGGCAAAGCCTGCCGAGGCAGCCCCTGCCCCGAGCACGGATGGCGGGCCGAGCGCGGCCGCCCTGGCGGAGGACCCCACTGTCAAGGGCCTGACCGCAAAGATCGCAGCCAATCCGGATGACGTGAACGCGCTGTACCGGCGCGGCCAGGTCTATGCCAGCAAGGGCGCCTACAACCTCGCCATCAAGGATTTTGACGACACGCTCCGGATCAACTCGAAGGACGTCGAGGCGCTGAACAACCGCTGCTGGACCCGCACCGTGGTCGGTGACCTTCAGGGCGCACTGAAGGATTGCAACGAGGCGCTGCGGCTGCGGCCGAACTTCGTCGACGCGCTGGACAGCCGGGGCCTCGTGAACCTCAAATCGGGAGCGGTGAAGAATGCCATCGCCGATTTCGACGCGGCCCTGAAGATCAATCCCCGCCTGACCTCCTCACTCTACGGACGGGGGATCGCCAAGCAGCGCAATGGCTCGGCGCAGGAAGGCGCGCTCGACATCGCGAATGCCAAGGCGATGGACCCGAACATCGTTCAGGAATTCGCAAGCTACGGAGTCCGTTGATATTTTTTTGAGTTGAGGCAGGCGATGCCTCGAACCTCGGCGGCCCAAGGAAGACTAATCGACGGATGCCGCAGGCGGCCTTTTTCGGGGGCTTATTGCAAAAATTTTGGAACCGCGCGGGCTCGCCGCGCAGGAGGGACTGTCAATGAGATTGGCTGCAAAGGGCTTCACCGCGATCCTGTCCATCATCACCATCGGCGCCGCCCTGTCGCTGCCGGCCTCGGCCGTTTTCGCGGCCGACGAGAGCAACAGCAAGAACGTCACCGAGGACGAGATCGTTCGCGCGTTGGCACCACCGCCGAAAAAGCCCCTGACCCGTGGCCTCTCGATCGCCCCGCAGGCCGATCCGGCGTCGAGCGCGGCGGAAACCAAGCTGATCCAGTCCGTCCGCGGCCGGGCGACGCGCTCGCTCTCGTCGACCGAACGCGAGGAAATCGCGACGGCGGCGAAGGACAAGCCGAACATCGATCTCGAAATCACCTTCGACTACAACTCCGCCAACATCAGCGCGAAGTCGATGGCTTCCGTGCAGGCACTCGGCCGCGCGCTGACCAGCCCCGACCTGAAGGGCTCGACCTTCGTGGTCGCCGGCCATACCGACGCCGCAGGCACCGAGGCCTATAACCAGGACCTGTCGGAACGCCGAGCGGATTCGATCAAGCGCTACCTCGTCGACAAGTACCGCATCGCGGCGACCGACCTCGTCACCGTCGGCTACGGCAAGAGCAAGCTCAAGGACCCGAGCCAGCCGATGGCGGAGGTCAACCGCCGCGTGCAGGTCGTCAACATGGAAAACAAGACCACCGCATCGAAGTAATCACGACGTAATCCTTTGAAGTGACAAGTCGTGATGTGGTGTAAAGTCTCGCTTCCAAAGCGGGTCCCGCAGCCTTGCGGGACGCCGCTTTATTTCAGGGAAACACTCTCAGCAGGCCTCGTACGGATGGCCGTGAACCAGGCCAGGATGATCCGGCGATGAAGGTCACCGAATATCTCAAGCCGGCCGGAACTGTGCTGTTCATCGTTGCGCTCGGCGTCGCCTATTATGTGTTCGAGCACTGGCATCGCCCCGAAGCGAAGGACACGCCGGGCGAGGCGCACGTCGTCGTGACGAAGTCGACCAACGCCTGCTTCTCCGACCTCGTGCGCGTGACAGGCTTCTTCGTGGCGCGCCGCGAGGCCGTGGTCATTGCCGATCAGGAAGGCTCCAAGGTCACCGACGTCTTCGTCACCGAAGGCGCGACCGTGACCGAGAACCAGGAGCTGGCGCGCCTGACGGCGCCACCGCAGATCCCGGGCCAGCCGCAGCGACCGGGCTCGCAAGGCCCGATATCGCTCAAGGCGCCCGCGCCGGGCCTCATCACGGAAGTTCGCACCGTCGTCGGGGCACCGGCCTCGCCGCAGGCCGGCCCGATGTTCCGTATCGCCGTCAACGGCGAGATCGAGCTCGACGCCCAGGTGCCGGCGGTGCACATGCCCAAGCTCAGCCCCGGCGCGACGGTGCGCATCAGCCGCGACGATGCGCCCGATTTGATCGGGCGGGTCCGGCTGGTTTCGCCTGAAATCGACCGCGCCACGCAGCTCGGCCGCGTCCGCATCAGCGTCACCAACAATCCGTCGCTAAAGGTCGGCATGTTTGCACGCGCCTCCATCGACGCCAAGCGAAGCTGCGGCGTCGCGGTTCCCAAGACCGCGATCGACCATCTCACCGTGCAGGTCGTCAAAGGCAACACGATCGAGACACGGAAGGTGCGGGTCGGATTGTCGTCCGACACCGCGACGGAAATCCTGGAAGGCCTCGACGTTGGCGAAATCGTCGTGGCCGACGCCGGCTCTTCACTGCATGACGGCGACCAGATCAAAACCATGTTCGCCGATGAACTCGATCGATCGCGGGTACGCTGATGGCACTTAATATCTCGGCATGGTCGATCCGGAATCCGCTACCGTCGGTCGTCTTTTCGATCATCCTCCTGATCCTCGGCTGGACGTCATTCACCAGGCTCGCGATAACGCGGCTGCCTTCGGCCGACATTCCCGTGATCTCGGTCGTGGTGTCGCAGTTCGGCGCGGCGCCTGCCGAGCTTGAATCCCAGGTCACCAAGACGGTTGAAGACGCCGTCTCCGGCGTCGAGGGCGTGCGGCACATCACCTCCTCGATCACCGACGGCGTGTCGGTGACCACCATCCAGTTCGCGCTGGAGACCAACACCGACCGCGCGCTCAACGACGTCAAGGACGCGGTGACGCGCGTGCGCTCCAACCTGCCGCAGAACGTCACCGAGCCCCTGATCCAGCGCGTCGACGTCATCGGCCTGCCGATCGTCACCTACGCGGCAATCTCGCCCGGCAAGACGCCTGAACAGCTCTCCTATTTCGTCGACGACGTGGTCAAGCGCGCGCTGCAAGGCGTGCGCGGCGTCGCCCAGGTTGAGCGCATCGGCGGTGTCGAGCGCGAGATTTTGGTCTCGCTCGATCCCGATCGCCTGCAGGCGATGGGGCTGACCGCGGTCAATGTCAGCCAGAGTTTGCGCGGCACCAATGTCGACGTCGCCGGCGGCCGCGCCGAGATCGGCAAGAACGACCAGGCGATCCGCACGCTGGCCGGCGCCAAGACGCTGAGCGACCTCGCGGGCACCATGATCCCGCTGTTCGGCGGCGGCGAGGTCCGGCTCGACGATCTCGGCACCGTGACCGACACCATCGCAGACCGCCGCACCTTCGCCCGCTTCAACGGTGAACCCGTGGTGGCGCTCGGCATCAAGCGCTCCAAGGGCGCCAGCGACGTGAAGGTGGCCGAGGCCGTGCAGAAGCGCATCGACGCGCTGAAGGCCGCCTATCCCGACGTCGACCTCAAGCTGATCGACACCTCGGTCGACTACACCAGGGGCAATTACCACGCGGCGATCTCGACACTGTTCGAAGGCGCCATCCTCGCCGTCGTCATCGTGCTGCTGTTCCTGCGCGATCTGCGCGCGACGATCATCGCCGCGATATCGCTACCGCTGTCGATCTTCCCGGCATTCTGGGCGATGGACATGTTGGGCTTCTCGCTCAATCTCGTCAGCTTCCTCGCCATCACGCTGTCGACAGGTATTCTGGTCGACGATGCCATCGTTGAGATCGAGAACATCGTCCGGCACATGAACATGGGCAAATCGCCCTATCGTGCCGCGCTGGAAGCCGCCGACGAGATCGGCCTCGCCGTGATCGCGATCTCGCTCACAATCATCGCGATCTTCGCGCCCGCGAGCTTCATGTCGGGCATCGCCGGACAATTCTTCAAGCAGTTCGGCATCACCGTCTCGGTGCAGGTGTTCTTCTCACTGCTCGCCGCGCGCTTCGTCACGCCGATGCTGGCGGCCTACTTCCTCAAACATAGCACTCACGCCGAGCCACCGCCGGGCCGGATCCTGCGCACCTATCACAAGATCGTCGCCTGGTCGGTGAACCACCATTACATCACGGTGCTGATCGGCTTCGGCATCTTCGCCGCCTCGATCTGGAGCATCACGCTGCTGCCGCAGGGCTTCCTGCCTGCGCAGGACAGTGCGCGCTCGCTGCTTGCCCTCGAGCTGCCGCCGGGTACCCAGCTCGCCTACACCGAAAAAGTCACTGAGGACATCGTCGCGCGCCTGCGCAAGCGACCTGAGGTGAAGAGCATCTTCGTCGACGGTGGGCGCGTTCCGCCGGGGACGCAGGAAGTCCGGCGCGCCTCCCTGATCATCAACTACACGCCCAAGAACGATCGCGACATCACCCAGCGCGAGCTCGAATTCTCGATCAGCCAGGAGCTGGAGAACGTTCCCGACATCCGCTTCTGGTTCCTCGACGAGAACGGCCTGCGCGCGATCTCGCTGGTGGTGACCGGTGTCGACGCCAATATCGTCAACAACGTCGCGAGCGAGCTTGCGACGCAGATGAAGCGGATTCCGACCATCTCCAACGTGATCTCGGAGACCTCGCTGGAGCGCCCCGAACTGCGCATCGAACCGCGCGCCGATCTCGCCGCACGGCTCGGCGTCTCCACCGAAAGCCTGTCGCAGACCATCCGTGTCGCCACCATCGGCGACGTCGGTCCTGCGCTCGCCAAGTTCGACGTCGGCGACCGCCTGGTGCCGATCCGGGTGCAGCTCGAGGATGCTGCGCGCGGCAATCTGAAGACGCTGGAGCAATTGCGCGTGCCGCTCGGCGAGCACGGCGAGAAGGGCGGCGTGCCGCTCTCGGTCATCGCCGACGTCAAGCTTGATCAGGGCCCGACCAGCATCAACCGCTACGACCGCGAGCGGCAGGCGACCGTCGCCGCCGACCTCGTCGGCTCCGCCGCGCTGGGCGATGCCACCAAGAAGATCTACGAGCTGCCGGTGATGAAGAGTTTGCCGAAGGGCGTGAGGGTCTCACCCTCCGGCGACGCCGAGAGCCTGAACGAACTGTCGGACGGCTTTGCCACCGCGATCACGGCTGGCCTGATGATGGTGTACGCCGTGCTGGTGCTTCTGTTCGGCACCTTCCTGCAGCCGATCACCATCCTGTTCTCGCTGCCGCTCTCGATCGGCGGCGCGATCGCAGCCCTGCTCGTCACCGGCAAGCAGCTGACGACGCCGGTCTGGATCGGCATCCTGATGCTGATGGGCATCGTCACCAAGAATGCGATCATGCTGGTCGAGTTCGCGATCGAAGCGATCAAGGCCGGCAAGCCGCGCGAAGAGGCGATGATCGATGCCGGCATGAAGCGCGCCCGACCGATCGTGATGACCACGATCGCGATGGCGGCCGGCATGATGCCGAGCGCACTCGCGGTCGGCGCCGGCGGCGAGTTTCGCTCGCCGATGGCGCTCGCGGTGATCGGCGGCCTGATCTTTTCGACCATCCTGTCGCTGGTGTTCGTGCCCGCGATGTTCATGGTGATGGACGATCTCGGCGCCCTGATCTGGCGTTTCGGCAAGCGGCTGATCGTGCACAGCGCAGACGTCGACACCACCGATCATCACGAAGCCGCACCCGCTCCGAAGAACGTCGTGCATCCTGCTGCTGAGTAGATTACGCGGGCGCAGGCAAGCGACGATGATGGGCGACCCTATGCCGTCGCCCCAAGCTTACGATCGGAGTTGCTGACGTTGCACCATGTGCCGGAAGCAGCCTAGCTGCCGCCTACTCGTTCCGCGCGATCGACGTCAGCTTAGTCATATTCCTCAGCAGGATGCGGCCGCGCTGGAGATCGAGGATGGCTTCCTTGCGCCAGGCCTGAAGCTGGCGGTTGACGCTCTCGCGGGCGGCGCCGACGAAGACGCCGAGCTGCTCCTGCGAGATGTGCACCTCGGAGCCGAAATCGGCAGCGAGCGCACAGAGCCGCCGTGCCAGGCGAACCGGCAGCGGCTGCAGCATGGATTCTTCCATGCGCTCGCTCTGCCAGCGGATGCGCTGACACAGCAGCGCGATGATCTTGATCGCAACCTTCGGCTCGCGCTCGAGGAAGCCGAGAAAATCTTCGCGCCGCAGCACGAACAATTCGCTGTCCTCGCCTGCGGTTGCATCCGCAGTGCGGCTCTGGCCGTCCAGCACCGCGACTTCGCCAAACAGGTCGCCCGGGCCCATGAAATTCAGCGTCAGCCGGCTGCCGTCGGAGGCGCCGGTCTCGATGCGGACCTGGCCACGGCGCACGCCGAACAGTGCATCGCCCGGATCGCCCTTCTGGAACAGCATCTCGCCGCTGGCCAGATGCTGAGTGTGGCAAAGGTTGGACAGCCGCTGGAGTTCGTCTGCGCCGAGATCGGCGAACATGGCGTTCATTTTCAGGATGACCGCAAATTCGGCCTGCTTGCTCATTTCGATGTCCTTGTGAATTTCCTTAGCCAGTTTACCTGGCCAATTTCTTTGGCAAATCGCTTGGAACCATCAACATCAGAATCGCGTAGAACCGCGCCGGGGAAGTGTGTCATAAGTCACATAACTTTGCACATCCCCCGACTATTTGTGCGCGCTTGGAGCCGCTTCCCGTCCGGGGATAAGCTCACGCGCAACGGGCGGATGACCGGCCGGGTTCTACGCTTGTCCGTCGTTGGAAAGTCGACATGAGAGCAGTGAAATTCGCCGGCGTAGCCCTGGCCGCCGTCATCATCGTGATCGCGCTTCTCCTCGTGGTGGGAGTCCCCTCGGGCTTCCTGACCTCGACGATTGCGTCGCGGATCGAGAGCGCGACCGGCTATCGCCTGTCGATCGACGGTACCACGAAGATCAGCCTGTGGCCGACGCTGAACGTCACGCTGAACGATCTCACGCTGCAGGACCCGAAGGACCGCAGCGGCATCACGCGCCTGACGGTCGGCAGCGTGCAGGCCGACATGCCGCTCGCGAGCGTGTGGTCGGGCCGCCCGACGATCAGCGAACTCGTCATCACCCATCCCGTGCTCTACCAGCCGCTGCTGCGTGAGCGGCTGCCCAACGCCAGCGCCTCCTCGAAGCCGCCGCTCGCGTTCGACGCTGCGGGCGCGACCATCGACCGCATCAAGGTCAATGACGGCGAGATCGCATTCTCGCGCATGCGCGATCGCGTCGAGGGCCGCATCAGCGCCATCAACGCCGACGCCGTCGTTGATCGTGACCGCAAGATCAACATCACCGGCACCGCGCGCGTTGGCGATCATCCGACCAAGTTCGACATCAAGGCGACCGCGCCAGCTCAGCTCACCGACCGGCCGACGCTTCCGGTGGATTTCGCCATCGACATGCCTGACGTGCTGAAGTCTCAGCTCGCCGGTCACGCCGAGATGCGGCTCAACGGCGATATCGTGATGATCAACGGCGTGAACGGCACGCTTGGCGATGGCGCATTCAACGGCTGGGCCTCGATCGACATCGCGAGCAAGCCCTTGGTCAAGGTCGATCTCGACTTCCAGCGGCTCGCGATTCCGCTGGCGAAAACACCGGAAGGCGCGTCCGGGCAGCCCTGGAGCAATGCGCCGATCGACGTCTCCGGGCTCAACTATGTCGATGCGCAGATCAGAATCTCCGCGAACGAGGCCGTGATCGGCGATGCACGCTTCTCGCCGCTCGCGCTCGATGCGAAGCTCGCCGGCGGCGTGATGAAAGCCGGCACCGCCAATCTCGGCGCCTACGGCGGCCAGGTCTCGGGCGAAGTGATCCTGGATGCGACCAGCGGCGCACCGAGCTTCGCCATGCATTCCGACCTCGTCGGCGTGCGCGCGCTGCCGCTGCTCCAGAGCCTTGCCGAATTCGACCGGATCGATGGCAAGCTGCAAGCCAAGCTCGCATTGCGCAGCACCGGCAACAGCCAACGCGCCCTGATGGCGAACATGCAGGGCACCGCTTTCGTCAATTTCCAGGACGGCGCCATCCGCGGCATCAACGTCGCGCAGATGATCCGCTCGCTGACATCGGGCACGCTGTCCGGCTGGCAGGACAGCCAGGAACAAAGCACGGACCTGTCGCAGCTCTCCGCCTCCTTCCGCATCGACAAGGGCCAGGCGGTGACGACCGATCTCAATTTGATCGGACCGCTGGTGCGCGTGACCGGCGCGGGCACGATCGCGCTCGATACCAAGATGATGGGTTTTCGCGTCGAGCCGAAGCTGGTGATGACGACCGAAGGCCAGGGCCGCACCTCCGAGCCGGTCGGCTTCGGCATCCCCGTGATGATCCAGGGCACCTGGTCGCAGCCGCGGATCTACCCTGACATGGCCGGCATGCTGGACAATCCGGACGCCGCCTATGCCAAGCTGCGCGAGATGGGCAAGGGCCTGTTCGGACCTGATGGCGCCGGGCTCGGCAATATCTTGGGCAACCTTGGCGGTAACCTTGGGCTTGGAGGCGCCACCGCGCCGGGCGGCGGCAATGCGACAGGCAATGCCAATCCGCAATCGCAGCCGTCGGGGCAGAACAATTTGCTCGGCGGACAGCTGGGCGAAGCGATCGGCAATCTGATCCAGCAAGGGCTCTCCAGTGGCGCGGGAGTCGGTAGTGGCACTGGCCGGAGCCGCAGCCTGCCGGCAACACCGTCCACGCCCGCACCGCAGGCCTCGCCCGCGCCCCCGGAGGACCCTCCGGCGGCACAGCAGGACAGTCAGCCGATGAACGACGTGCTGCGGCAGCTCTTTAATCGGTAATTGGCGGATCAACGCGCAGGGCTCCACGTCAGCCCCTTACATGAGCGAGCCATCCGCAGCTTCCTCCGAACGAAGGAGGCTGCGACAATTCACCGCCCTTGCCCCTGCCCTGGCGTTCATAACGGGTAACCACACCGGTGGCTCGAACGGTCTCTTGGCTCAAATTATGGTAGAAGGCTCGCAGGGCCCGCGCGGCCCGTAGCGCCGGCGTCGATGGCGGCGCGAGAGGATCCGGATGGCAGGAGCGAGCGACAAGACACGGTTTCTGCGCGAGGGCCTGTTCGCCAAATATGTCGTCTCCCTCGTCGGCCTCGTCGTGTTCGTCCTCGCCGTCAACGGCGCGATGGAGACCTGGATCTCCTACCGCGCCACCAAGACGTCGCTGACCGACGGGCTGGAGGACAAGGCGCAGGCCGCCGCCCGGCGGATCGAGCAGTCGGTCTCGGAGCTCGAGCGCCAGATCAGCTGGGTGACGCGGGCGAGCCAGGACACGCTCGAGAAGCGCCGCGCCGACTACGCCCAGCTCCTGCACCAGGTCTCGGTCGTCAACCAGCTGTTCCAGCTCAACGGCGAGGGCCACGAGGTGCTGCGCGTCTCGCGCCAGTCGACCACGACCGGCAGCAATGCCGACCTCTCCCGCGACATGCGCTTCACCGACACCGTCGCCCGCGGCGTCAGTTACGCGCCGGCCTGGTTCTCCGACCAGACGCCGTTGATGTCGATCTCGGTGGCGCATTCCGGCTTCAACGCCGGCGTCACGGTCGCCGAGATCGATCTCAGCTTCCTCTCCGACTTCCTGTCCGACGCGCAAGTCGGCAAGGCGGCCTTTGCCTATGTGGTCGATCCGCGCGGCCGTGTGCTGGCGACGTCGTCGAGAGGGCCCGATGTCGGCAAGGACCTGTCGAAGCTGCCGCAAGTGGCTGCCGCGATCGCGCCCGGCCGCGCGCCCGACACGTCGGGCACCGACTTCAACGGCCATTCGGTGCTGACCGCCGCGAGCACCGTGCCGAAGCTCGGCTGGAGCGTGATGTTCGAGCAGCCGACGACGCAGGCCTTGACGCCGATCCGCGACCAGCTCGTGCGCATCGCGCTCCTGATCGGCATGGGCCTGATGGTCGCGATCCTCGCCGGCACGCTGCTCGCCCGCCGCATGATCATTCCGATCACGGCGCTGCGCGACGGCGCGCACAAGCTCGGCGAAGGCGATTTCAGCCACCGCATCGACGTCCACACGTCCGATGAGCTGGAAGATCTTGCCAGCCAGTTCAACAGCATGGCCGGCCAGATCCAGGAGACCTATTCGAACCTCGAAACCAAGGTCGAGGAGCGTACCCGCGATCTCGCGCAGTCGATCAACGAGCTGAAGGTTCTGGAAGAAGTCGGCCGCGCGGTCGCCTCCTCGCTCGATCTCAACGCCGTGCTGCCGACGATCGCGGCCCGCGCGATCGAGATCACCCATGCCGATGCGGTGCTGATCTACGGCTATGACGCCGAAACGCGCTGCTTCAACCTGGTCGAATCCAACGGCATCGACAAATCGGCCGAAGGCGCCCACCTCACGATCGAGGAAGGCCAGAACATCCTCAGCGATGCCGCCGTCAGCGGCGAGCCGATCGCGATGGCCGATCTCGAGCAGGCCGCCGAGCAGCCGCTGCGCGACGCCGCAATCGCAGCCGGCTTCCACTCGGTGCTGGTGGTGCCGCTGGTCGATCAGCAGGGCACGCTCGGCTCGCTGGTGGTGCTGCGCCGTGCCGCCGGCGAGTTCGCGGGCAGCATCATTGGCCTGATGCGCACCTTTGCCAACCAGGCCGTGCTGGCGATGCGCAATGCGCGGCTGTTCAGCGAGGTCGACCACAAAGGCCGCGAGCTCGCCGCTGCGCACGAGACCGTGCAGCAGCAGGCGGCAAAACTCCAGGAGCAGACAGAGCAGCTCCGCAACTGGAATCGCTCGCTGGAAGAGCGCGTCGAGAAGCAGCTCGGCGAAATCGGCCGCATCAAGCGACTCGAACGCTTCCTCGCGCCGCAGGTCGCGCAGCTCATCGCCTCGTCCGACGGCCACGACGCGCTGCTCGACAGCCACCGCCGCGAGGTCACCGTAGTGTTCTGCGACCTGCGCGGCTTCACGTCGTTCACCGAGGCGACCGAGCCGGAAGAGGCGATGAACGTGCTGCGCGAATATCACGCCGCGCTCGGCGAGCTGATCCATCGCTACGAGGGCACGCTCGACCGCTTTGCCGGCGACGGCGTGATGATCCTGTTCAACGCGCCGATCCAGTTCGCCGACCACACGCAGCGTGCGGTGAAGATGGCGGTCGAGATGCGCGATGTGATCGGCAAGCTGACCGAGAAATGGAAGAACCGCGGCCACTCGCTCGGCTTCGGCCTCGGCGTCGCCATGGGCTACGCCACGCTTGGCCAGATCGGCTTCGAGCAGCGGCTCGAATATGCCGCGATCGGCAGCGTCACCAATCTCGCCTCGCGCCTCTGCGACGAAGCCAAGGCCGGCCAGATCGTGGTCAGCCGCCGCGTCTACGGCATGGTCGAGCCCTGGGTCGACGCCCGCGCACTCGACGATCTCCAGCTCAAGGGTTTTAATCACCCCGTGCTGGCGATGGAGATCCTTGGCTGGCGCGAGGAGGTGGAGAACGTGGTGGATGCGTCGGCGGCGCGGCGGAGAGGGTAGCCGGAGACAAAAAAGTCGAAAACAACCCCATGCACAGTAGCTGGGGGCTGACGGATCAATGGGTTACGGGGGTGATACGGCTCAGGCTGATGGGGCCCTTTGACACGTCGGGCAAAACACCGGCAGGATGGCAACATCGGGCGATTACGTCGAACCTCACCATGCGCTGATGTATTTGCCCCAGGCGGGTCAGACAGCAGAAGCGGCGCCGTTCGAACTTGAAGGACTCACGCCCCCCCGCTTCGGCCCGATCGCCTCGAACGCCGCCTTCTGCGCGTCGGTCAAATCGAATTCGAAATCATCTAGCGCATCGCCGACGCCCTTCACGGCCTGCAGCATCGTCCCGAGCCGCGTCTTCACGGCGGCGAGGCGGGCCTGCGGTGTCGCGACAGGCTTGGAGGGGCAGGCGCTCAGCGTCTCGATGGTGCGGAGCGTGGTGTCCTGGAGCACGTCGAGCCGGGCGCGGCCGATGTCGTCGAGCCGGAGCGTAGCGGCGATGTCCTCGGCGGGCCATTGCTGCTGCACGAGCTGTTGATATTGGCGCTGCGCCTGCAAATCGTAGCGGGGATCATAGTCCGCCTGGCAGGCTGCTGCCGCCTGCGTATCCTTGTGCTGGCCCGCTGCAAGCGCGGCGCGACGCTCGTTGGCCAGTGCTTCGAGCTTTGCCTTCTGACCGTCATCGAGGAGATCGACAAATTTTGCGAGCGGCGGCGCGACTGCGTCTATTGCCTTGATCATCGCGTCCAGGCGCGTCTGCATCAGACCCAGACGTTCGGACGCGCTCGCGGGGGCCTCGATCGGGCAGGAGGCGCGGATGATGTCGCGCGCTGCGACCCAGGCGGTTGCGAGCTCGTCAAGCGCAGCGTGCTGCACTTCGTTCGGCTGCACGGCAGCGGCGATGCGCTCGAGTGGCAAGCCGCCGGTGTCGCTGGCGTCGCAGACATTCTCCGCCGACGGGACCCTTCGTCCGCGCCTGCCTTGCGGCGTGGTGTAGGCGGCAAGCTCGGTCGCGGCATAGGGCGCGAAGATCGCGGCGTAGATGTCGCCATAGCCATAGAGCGAGAGACTGGTCGTATCGCCGAAGATGACGGCGGTGGTGAGGTCATCATGCGCGAACGGCCAGAACACCGGGCCGGCCCAGCCGTAGCTGCCGTCGGGATGGCGCCACCAGCCCTGCGGGCGGCGGCCGCCATGCCAGCCCGACAGCGCGGCCTGCGCCGTGAGCGCCGCACGCAGGATGTAAGGATTGGAAGGCAGGCCACGCTCGGCACCGCGAGGATCCTGCGACCTCAACGCGGCGGAGTGGTATCGGCCGCCCCGCACCGCCATGCGAGCATGCCGCATTCGCGACAGGCCGAGCACGTGGCCGACGGCGAACCGTGCAACGCCAAGCGGCCCACCGAGCAATCCGAACTGCGCTTCCGCTTTATTCGGCAGCAGCACTGCCAAAATAACGAGGGCCGCGCCTGTTAGCGCCAGTCTCATGCGTGATCCGGACATGGCCGCTGACCTGACCACCGGGTTGACCACCTCTCGGCCCTCCTCCAGCGCCTAGCGCACACTGCGTCGCACGGAGATGACTCGGAGCGGAACCAAATGTTCCAGGGGTCGGCGGTCAAAGCGTCGCCGGGCGTGAGAGTTCCAACTGTTTATGTCTTTACCGCGAGAAGCCCTCACCGGCGAAGGACGGCCCTCACTGCGCCCTCTTCGGCAACAAAAAGGTCTGACCGGGATAGATCAGGTTGGGATTGTGGATCTTGCCGCGGTTGGCGTTGTAGATCACCGAGTAGCGGGAGCCATCACCGTAAGCGAGCCGGCTGAGAGCCCACAGGCTGTCGCCGCGCGAGATCACGCGGCTATGGCCTGGCTCCACCGGTGCACCGTTGAAGACGTCCGCAGGCGACGCCGATGCGACTCTCGGCTTCGGCGCGGCCATCATTCTGGGCCGAACCGCAGGCTTGTCCGGTGCTAAGGCCAGGTGCGGCGCCGCTGACTGCAAGGATGCCACGACATCCGGCTTCTCGGCCTGCTTCGTGTCTTGCCGCGCGACCGGTGCGGGGCGCGCGAGCGGCGGCGTTGCTTCGGCGATGATCACCGGCATGTTGCGGCTGGACTGCGTGACGGTGCCATCCGGCGAGCTCGCCCGCAGCGTCAGCTCATAGGAACCTGCGGGAAGCTGCGGCGGGGTCATCACGAACTGGCCCGACGCGTCGGCCACCACCGAATGAAGCGACTTGCCGTCGCGCAGCAGCTCGACCTTGGCACCCGGCGTGGCCTGGCCCGCGATCACCGCCGCCTCGCCATGATCGTCGATGCGTGCGACGTCGAAGCGGGGACCGGCATCGGTCGCGGCAGCCGGCGGCTTGACCGGCGCGAGATCGGCGAGCGCGTCCTTGACCTGCTTCTCGGTCCCGGCAGGCGCGCCAGCCTTCGGCTCCGCGGCCGGCGCCGGGGACGTGGCGGGTGCCGGCTGCGTGCTGGCGGCAACCTTGGACTCTTCCGGCTTCGACTCCGGCGGGATCCCGACCTTCGCTTCAGCCTTGGCTTCAGGCTTTGCATCCGGCTTGGCGGCAACGGCGATGCCGGTCTTGAACTCGTCCTTGGCCCCGCCCGGCAAAAGTCGACGCAGCTCGGTGGGCCCGATCACCAGCACGGTACCGACCACGGCGAGGAGACAGAACGCAATGAGGGCCTTGGTAGCGGTCATCATCGGGAAATGAACCTTTGATCGCAAAGTAGCCGATGGCCGCAACCTGCGCCGATTTCGCCACGGCAGCAAGACTATCAATGGGATGATCCCGGTATGCCCAGGATGAACCGGCGCGGCCACGTCGGCGTCAAATGAGCAAGGCCGCATCGCGGCATTTTTTTTTAAGGGTGTTTCCATGCACGCATTTTGCCGTCCCGCGCCATGGCTGGCGCTTGCCCTGACGCTGGCGGCGCCTGGCGCATTGGCCGCCTCCGGCCCGCCGCCGGGCTTCACGCTCACCGACGATGCCGATCTCGGTTTCACCTCGCCCGATGGGGCCACTAAGCTCGAGCAGTACATGAGGGACGGCGGGGATTTCGACGTCAAATGGCAGGTCTGGGCGCGGCGCGGCGAGCAGATGACGGAGCTGAAGCCGGAGCAGGGCTATCCGGCCGGCTTCCGCTTCACCAACGACTCGCAATGGCTGGTCCGGATGCAGAAGACCGGCTCCGGCGAGCAGGACCTCTATCTCTACCATGTCGAGAAGGGAGACTTCGTGAACGCAACGAGGAAGTCGCTCAGCGACCTCGCCTGGGCCTATTTCCACAGCCGGCCCGACACGAAGAGGATGAAGCTCGACTACCACATCACGGCCAATCTCATGAAGGGCACGGAAGAGGCCTATCGCTGGCTCGGCGTGAACTGGCCCAACAACCGTTACCTCGTCATCTCGCTGTCTGGCCAAATGGACAAGCATCCGAAGAACGTCGCCGTGAAGGGACTGGGCGACTGGCGCTGCCGTTACGACCTCAAGATCGGGACCTTCGACGTGCCGGCGGTGTTCGCCAAGAGCAATGCGGAAGCCCTGAACTGGGAGATCCGCCGCTGAGGATTCGTCCCCTCCCATCCGAGATGGCCCGGCCAAGACAAGAATCCCGAAAACAACCCTATGCAAAGCAGGACCGCAGGACGGGGTGGCGACGCCTAACCGACCCTGTCAACCAGCTTTCCACGGGCGGGGGCGCCAACCTTCTGATTCCGCGCCAATTCATATTTTCCTAACCCTTACTGGTAACGGGCTCTTGTCGGTTTTGCTGCATCTTGCATCCCACGGGAGGGCTGGATGGGCACATCGATCCGATGGAGCGCGCGCATGCGCGCGTTGCTTCGCCGTTGGCGCGGGGCGCCGCTGACGTGGCTGATCGTCGGCGGCTTCGTGCTGATGGTTGCAATGGCCATCGGCACCGCGCTCACCGTCGATCGTTTCAGGCAGAATGCGATCGAAAGCGGCCGCGACAGCCTGGAAAACTCCGTGCGCATGCTCGCCCGCCATTTCGACCGCGAGTTCGAGGATTTTTCGGTGCTCCAGAAGAGCATCATCGCGGAACTCGAAAGCCACGGCATCGACTCCGCGAACGTGTTCCGCAGCGAGGCGGGCACGCTCGCCATGCACGAGGTGCTGCGCAACAAGGCCAGCGGCTGGTCCGACGTCGCCGGCGCCAACGTGTTCGATGCCGACGGCGTGCTGATCAACTCGTCGCGGCGCTGGCCGGTCGCCGACGTCTCGGTGTCCGACCGCGGCTATTTCCATCGTCTCAAGAGCGATCCGACGTCGCAGGAAGAGGTCGAGGTCGTGCCCGGCCGGTTCGGCAAGGGACCGGCGATCGTGTTCGCGCGGCGCGTATCCGGCCCGCACGGCGAATTCCTCGGCATGGTGTCGCGGGCCATCTCGCCGGACCAGCTCGAAGCCTTCTTTGCCTCGATCGGGCTCGGCGAGGAATCCTCGATTTCGATGCACCACCGGAACGGACAGTTGCTGGCGCGCGTTCCGCATGTCGACGAGATGATCGGGCAGAACTACCGCAACGGCACGCCCGAGCAGCGGGCTGTGTTCGAGCGCTCCACCGTCACGACGCAGCTTGCAAGCCCGATCGACGGCAAGGACCGCATCGTCGCCTCGCGCATGCTGACCGGCGAGCCGCTGGTCGTGGTCGCAACCAAATCGCTGGACGCGACGCTCGCCACCTGGCGCGCGCAAACGAAATTCTTCGTCGCTGTCGCCGTGTTGTCGATCGGCCTGCTGGTGCTCACGCTCTACCTGATCTTCCGCCAGATGATGCACCGGCTCTCGGTCGAGAAGCAGCGGCTCGACACCGCCCTGAACACCATGACGCAGGGCCTGTTGATGTTCGACCAGGATGAGCGGCTCATCGTCTGCAACACCCGCTACATCGAGATGTACCGGCTCTCGACCGACGTGGTGAAGCCCGGCGCCTATTTCCGCGACGTGATCCAGCACCGCCACGACACCGGCTCGTTCGAGGGCGACGTCGATTCCTATTGCGACGGCATCCTGAGCAGCACCGGCCACACGCAGAGCGCCGTCGTGGAGACCGCCGACGGCCGCCTGATCGAGATCAAGAATCAGCCCGGCGCGGCCGGCGGCTGGCTCGCGACCCATGACGACGTCACCGAGCGCATCCGCGCCGACGAACGCATTGCGCATATGGCGCATTACGATGCGCTGACCGACCTGCCCAATCGCGTGCTGATGCGCGGCCATCTGGAGCGCCGCGTGGCCGAGCTTGCCGAGGGCAAGCCGTTCGCGATCCTCTACATCGACGTCGACGAGTTCAAGGGCGTCAACGATTCGCTCGGCCACGAGGTCGGCGACGAGCTGCTGCGCCAGGTCGCGAGCCGCCTGCGCGCCTGCGTCAGCGGCAACGACCTCGTCGCACGGTTAGGGGGCGACGAATTCGCCATCGTCAAGGCCGGCACGAACGACCAGACCGAGCTGACCGCGCTGGCGGAAACGATCCTCAAGGCGCTGCGCGCGCCCGTGAACTGCAACGGCCAGGAGATTCCGACCGATGCCAGCATCGGCATCGCAATCGCGCCGGATCACGGCGACAATCTCGACGACCTGCTCAAGCGCGCCGACCTCGCAATGTACGCGGCGAAATCCGAGGGCCGCCGCACCTTTCGCCTGTTCGTGCCCGAATATGACGCCAAGGCACGGCTACGCCGGCAACTCGAGCTCGATCTTCGCCAGGCGCTGACGCGCGGCGAATTCGAGGTGCACTACCAGCCGCTGGTCGACCTCGCTGCCAATGTCGTCACCGGCTGCGAGGCGCTGCTGCGCTGGCGCCATCCCGAGCGCGGCATGATCTCGCCCGCCGAGTTCATTCCGGTTGCGGAAGAGACCGGAATGATCGGCGAGATCGGCGAATGGGTGCTGAAGCAGGCCTGCCTTGAGGCCGCGGGCTGGCCCGGCCAGATCCACGTCGCCGTCAACGTCTCGCCGGTGCAGTTCCGCGCCAAGACGCTGGCGCTGAAGGTTGCCGCGGCGCTTGCGGAGTCAGGCCTTACGCCCGGGCGGCTCGAGCTCGAGATCACCGAGACCGTCCTGATCCGCGACGACGCGGAAGCGTTGACGATCCTGCAGCAGCTCCGCGAGCTCGGCGTGCGCATCGCGCTCGACGATTTCGGCACTGGCTATTCCTCGCTCAGCTATCTGCACCGCTTCCCCTTCGACAAGATCAAGATCGACCGCAGCTTCATCAGCGACATCGGCGAGCCCGAGGATTCCTCTCCGATCGTGCAGGCCGTGGTGCACATGGCCGCCGCCCGCCACATGGCGACGACGGCCGAAGGCGTCGAGACCGAAGCGCAGCGCGAGGTGCTGCGGCAGCTCGGATGCAGTCAGATGCAGGGCTGGCTGTTCAGCCCGGCCGTGCCGGCCGCCAAACTGAAGCGGTTGCTGTCGGA
This sequence comes from Bradyrhizobium sp. NAS80.1, assembly GCF_001908205.1. Classification (GTDB taxonomy): domain Bacteria; phylum Pseudomonadota; class Alphaproteobacteria; order Rhizobiales; family Xanthobacteraceae; genus Bradyrhizobium. The sequence goes on along the minus strand of NZ_LGHL01000208.1, from coordinate 1,237 downwards.
GCAGGCCGCGGCCTAGCTGGGACGCTGCTCAGGACCTTTTCCTGGGAGTTGCATCTCGAAATTCGCCACGAGTCCGTAGTTGAGGATTGAAGCTTCTGGTGTGAATGATCGTTTGCTCATCCTGGTCAAACTCCTTGAAAGAACGTTCCAGGAAGGACAAGAACGACGAAATACGCGGGACCTTCGCCGATTTGGCTCGATAAAGCGCATAGATATTGAAACTCGCTTTGCAGCTCCAATCAGGGAACAGTCGGACGAGCTGTTTCGATCAAGGCAGGGTCGAAGCAAGCCATGAAAATGATGCCCACTGATGATATTGCACCGACAATCAGGGCTTCCCGATCCATCGAGACAATGGCTGGATCGATCTTGATCGTCTTGGCCTTGGCGCCTTTGGTGAAGCTCCATCTCACGTAGGGCTTCGCCAGCCAGGCCGGCTTGAACGCCAGGCACCGGTGTGCGCTCAGGTCATCGGGGTCCTTCAACTCGCCATAGCGCGCGATGTAAGCAGGAGAAGCATAAGCCGCGGGCCGACCCTGTCCCAGCTTGCGTGCGATTAGTCGCGACGGCGGAGGGTCGCCGACGTGCAACAGCACGTCGATATTTTCGGATTGTATCGCCTTGGGATACGCATCCAGAAATCCGGCCAGCTGCGGCATGACGACATGGCGGCTGAGTGGCGGCATGATCCCGACACGGATCGTTCCCGTCACCTGTTTGTCGACGGTGTTGGCCATCACTCGAATGGCCTTCAGCCGATCGAGTACATCCAGAGATCGGTGGTAGAGCTCGCGGCCTTCATCGGTAAGCCGAATCCATCGCGTGCTCCGGTTGAATATAGAAATCCGCAACGTCCGCTCGAGTTCGGCGATACCGCGGCTCACGGCCGACGGAGTGATGTTCATATGCTTTGCCGCTGCAGCGAAACCGCCGAGGTCCGCCGCGCGAACGACCATTTCCAACTGCCGCACATTGTCCATGTCAAATCCCACATCATTTGACCCATATGCATACATGAGAGAAGCGCACGAATGAAGTGTAACAAAAGCATCAATCTGCGAGACGCTCGCGGGGTATCGTCGGCAAAACAACTTTGGCGCCTGACCTGAGAGGACCAGCAATGCGTATTCTTTTGGCCGGACTCGTTATCCTCCTATCATCTCATTCCATCGCGGGTGAATTCCCGCGGGAGATCGGCGACGCAATCCAAAGAATCGGTCCCGTCATTAACGCTCCC
>NZ_LGHL01000207.1 GCF_001908205.1 Bradyrhizobium sp. NAS80.1 | reverse complement strand
GAAAGCGTTGATGGGTTTCGCTTCGCTCTACCCATCCTACGAGTGCTGCGCATGGGAGGATCGCGATGCTGCCTCATACTCCGTCATTGCGAGCGCAGCGAAGCAACTCCAGATTCTCTCCGCGGAAAGACTCTGGATTGCTTCGCTGCGCTCGCAATGACGATGCGGTGACTGTGCGCGACAAACTCCCGCTCGTGCCCCGGACGCAGCGCAGCGCCATCCTGGCGATGCGAAGCATCGTCCAGCGGGCGGTGCGCTGCAGAGCCCGGGGGCCCATGTCTCCGCACCTTCGCCGTGTCGTCATCTGGGTCCCGGCTCTGCGCAGCGTCACCATAGCGCGTCGAGACGCGCGTAAACGCGCTTTCGGTGCCGCAGCGCGCCGGGACGCGAGAGACGTGGAGACAGCTCCGTGTGCAGTCAGGCTGCGAACCTTCGACTCACCCCTGGCTCGCCACGCGTGCGCGGTCGAGATGCTCCTCGATCTTCGGGCGGTCGCGGGTGCGCTCGAAACTGGTGCAGAGCAGTTCGGTTTCCTCGAGCGAGATCGGGGCGCGATACAGCCGGCACATGAATTCGGCGGTTGCGCGTCCCTTCCCGCTGCCCGGACCGGAGCTGGGGCTGCGTTCGGCGAGAAACATGCAGTCCCGACAGATGCTGGCGTCAAGGCGCTGATGGGCCGCGTCGAGGTGATTAAGGACCTCCCGCAGCGAGTCGCGCAGCTTGATGCACTCATCGGTCCCCAGCGCCGTGACCGCATTCACCACGTGATTGATCGGGTCGTGCTGGTTCAGGCATTTCTCGCCCTGCGCGGTGACGTGGAGCACGACGGAGCGCTTGTCCTCGTGCGACGGCTTTCGCATCAGGAAGGACTTGCTCTCCAGCGTCTTCACGATCTGCGATGCCGTCGCCCTGGTGGAGCCGATGAAGCCGGCGAGTGCGGAGGGCGTGCGCGAGAACCTGTTGGCGCGGCCGAGAAAGCGCAGCGCCATCCATTCCCGATCGCGCAATCCATGTTGATTGCCTTCGAAATACCAAGCCCTCGCCGCCTGAACCAGCAGCTCGACGGCTTCTCGTGCCAGCGGCATCAATTTACCTCGTCCCCGGGACTTCGTCTGCGGCGCCCCGCAGCCGCCGTGCGTCCTGGCTCGAGAATTGTTCGAGAGACGTCAGACGACCGGAAGTGTCCGATGAGCACGTCGCACCCAACTCATGCTCGAAGGCGCGGACTGCAACGCCTCCGACCTGGACCAATCGGTGTCGTGTAGTCCGGAGTGGGAGGCTGTGTCGCTCACGGCATGCCAAACGCGTCGTCGCCGCACGGGAGCCCGAGTTGCCGCCACCAGCGGACGATGGATCGGAGTTGTTCAACCGAAGCCCCTGAGTTCAAGTCACAAGCAGAAGTTTCTTATGTTCCGTCGAAACGATGAATGAGCTTCTAAACAAAATCAAGTAGAGACGTCCCGGAACCTGGATGTCGCTGCTGATGACTGTAGCGTTCAAGACAATCTCGCTCTTCAGGACACGTGATAGTGAACGCGAGACGCAGTGTAACAAGGCATTTGCACACAACTATGCTGCGGTTTGATTGCACGCATGTCGGGGTCCATCGTTGATGGAAATTGATGGAAGCTTGTGCATGGCGACGGTGTGCATCGGCATGTCATCCACAACTTGTGCGATCGGTCAGAGAATCGCCAAGGGAATTCGTAAGGATTGCACGCGGCGGTTGTTGCGGCAATGGCCGCGAAAAGGCTCCGATCGCGCCGCTTTCGCCGCGCTACCCGATCTTCAACCAAATGGTTGATCCGCTCACGACGGAAAGCGGCTGGGGGCGACGCGTGCGCGTGCACCGGTAGCCTGGCGGCATGCGTGATCGGCTGTCGCGATCATGAGCAAGGCGGGATCGCGGGCGCGCCTCGCGCGCCGTCTCACCCTGCTATTCGCCCCTGAGCATGTCCCTCAGCTCGCGGAACGGGTCGGCGCTTGGCGGGGCTGAGGCATCTTGCCGCATGGCGCTGTAGATTCTCGGGGCCATGTCGACCGCCTGGTCGAGGCCGGAATCGCGCCCGGCCTGGTATCCGCCCATCAGGCGAAGGTCGCGCGTGTCCTCGTATTTTGCGATCATGGTGCGCAGTTTGCTCACCAGCTCGCGCTCCTCGGGGTCCCAGACATTATGGGCGAGGCGGGAGACCGAGGCCAGCACGTCGACGGCCGGATAACGCGCCTGATCGGCGATGTGCCGGCTGAGCACGATATGCCCGTCGAGCGTGCTGCGGATGGTGTCGGCGATCGGATCGTTGTGGTCGTCGCCGTCGACCAGAACGGAGAATATCCCGGTGATCGTCCCGGATCCCTCCTCGCCGGGGCCGGCGCGCTCCAGAAGGCGCGGCAGGTCGGTGAAGACCGTCGGCGCGTAGCCGCGCGCGACCGCGGGCTCCCCGGCGGCAAGGGCGACCTCGCGGGCGGCGTGAGCGAAACGGGTGATCGAATCGACCACGAGCAGGACCGATTCGCCGCGGTCGCGGAAATACTCGGCGACCGCCATTGCAGTTTTCGGCGCCAGTCGCCGCATCATCGGGCTTTCATCTCCCGTCGATACGATTGTGACCGCGCGGTTGCGGTTGGCGCCGAGCACGTCCTCGATGAATTCGCGCACCTCGCGGCCGCGTTCGCCGACGAGCGCCAGCACGACAGTGTCAAAACCCTGGCTGCGGGCCAGCATCGCAAGCAGCGTCGACTTGCCGACGCCGGAGCCGGCAAAGATGCCGACGCGCTGGCCGGCGCAGATCGGGGCGAACAAATCGATGACGCGCACGCCGGTGCGCAGCGGCTTGTGGACGCGCGCGCGCTTCATGGCCGAAGGCGCCTCGGCCTCAGTGGACACCGCCCGCGATCCCGGAGTGAGGGGACCCTGTCCGTCCAGCGGCGCCCCGAGCGCGTTGATGACGCGGCCCTTCCAGCTCGGATCCGGCGCAAGGGACAAGGGCGGCATCCGGTAGGCGACCGAGCCGAGGCCGCCGGAGAATTGCCGGTCGAACGGCTTGGCGATGATGCCCTCGCTGTCGATCCGCACCACCTCGCCGATCTGGGGCCTGCCGCCGGAGTTGACGCCGATCAGTTCACCAAGCCTGACGAAGCGCGACAGGCCGGAGACGCGGAAATGCGTCGGCGCGATCTCCGAGATCGCGCCGCTGACGCTTGCCAGGGGAGTGCTCTGCTGAAGCTCCAGCAGCGCCCACTCGAGTTGCCGAAGAGCGTTCAAGGAAACCGTCCACCTTCAGTGCGCGCGAGGCGCAGTCTACTTGCCGGGCTCGCCCAGCGTCCGGATTGCGTTCTGGAGCGAGCTCTCGGTGCCTTCGATCATCGAATTGGTGCCGTCGAAGGCGCGCGAGGCCGAAATCAGCCGCGTCAATTCGAGCAACGGATTGGCTCCGGAGCCCTCGACATAGCCCTGCTTGAAGCCGTCGCGGGAGAAGTCGGCGATGGTGGTCGCAGGCCGGTCGGGTATGACGCCGGAATTGCCGTAGCGCTCGAGATTGGCGTTAGCGGGAATGTTGAACAGGCCAATGGAGCCGATCTCGTTGTTGTCCTGGGTGATCGCGCCGCTGCGCGCGATCGAGATCGGTCCACCGTTCGGGTCGATCGTGATCTGCGCGCCGCCGGCATCGATGACGGGGAAGCCGGACACGGTCTGAAGATCGCCGTTGGAGGCGATCTGGAGGCGGCCGTCGCGCGTATAGACCGTGCCGTTCGGGCCGGCGAAGGCGATCCAGCCCTGTCCGACCACGGCGACGTCGAGCGGGTTGCCGCTCTCGGTGACGCTGCCGGTCTCGCGCGAGATGATGTTATCGCCGGGCGAGGAGAAGGCGACCGGGTTCGCGCCGGCCTTGGACAGTATCGTCTCGAACTTCACAACGTCCGTGCGGAACCCCCCCCGTGTTGACGTTGGCGACGTTGTTGGCGATCGTCTGGAGGCGCTTTTCGAGGGCGACCTGCGCCGACAATCCCACATAGAGAGCAGATTGCATGACTTACTTTCCGAACCGGATGGACTGAAGCTTCGAGAGCATGTCGGTATCCATGCCGGTCATCGACGACGCTCCGCCGATCAGGACCAGCGCGGGGTTGGTCGAGTTGTCGCTCTGGACCTGGGTCGCATCCCACATGGCCGCAAAGCGCTGTACGAATTTGGTCACCTTGGTCGGGTCCTGGAAATCGGTGAGGTTGATCTTGTTCGTGATCATCTTGGCCTGGGCGTCGATGTCGGCCGAGCTGATGGTCGCCGGCAGGCCGAGCGCCGTCTGAACCACCTGGGTCAGCGCCTTGTCGGCGAGGATCTGGTAGGCGGTCGTGACCGTGGAGGCCTTGCGCGTGAAATAGAGTGCCAGCCGAAGACCCTCGTTCTGGTCGCCGGCCTTCTCCTCCATCGTCTGCGTGACGTATTGCGTTGCCGTGCCGGTCGTGGCCGCGGCCGTCTGGGTCGCCTTGTCGCCGAGGGCAGCGAAATTGAAGGCGGCGGCGAATTGCCGGTAGCGGGTGTCGGTCAGCTTGTTGGCGAAGGTCTTGTTGTTGGCGATACCCTCGGTCAGCACCTTGCGCATGAACGCCTTGGCGTAGGTCATGTCGCTGAGGCCATAGGCCTTCATCGCGTAGGAGTAGAGGCGATAGTCCTTCAGGAAATCGTCGATGGTCTTCACGTTACCGATATGGCTAAGGAAATAATCGGTCTCGCGGCTGACATCGGGCTCCTTCGCGACCTGCGTCAGCGACTTTCCCATGTCCTTGGTTAGTCTGGTGTAGTCCGCGATCGTGGATAGCATGACACGCGCCCCTCTGGTCGCCGTTGTGACATCATCGCAAGCTGCCGCGAATTGCTTGCGTGAGGCTGGCGATGGGGAAGCCAGCTTCGCGCAAGCGTCGCCGACTAAATGTTCCCGGTGGGATTGGCGATGGAGCGATGCGTTGGGCAGTTTCGTGGGGGTTGTCATCACGGTAGCGGCTCTGCTGGGCGGATTTGCCGCCATGGGCGGGCATCTGGCCGTGCTTATGCAGCCGTGGGAGTTCGTCATCATCATGGGCACCGCGGTTGGCACCTTCATCGTAGCCAATCCGTGGAAAACGGTGGTCGATACCGGGCTTGCCTGCGTGCAGGCCATGACCGGTGCGGTACCGAGTGAACGTTACTATCTCGATCTGCTCGGGGCCCTCCATGCCCTGATGCGCGAGCTGCGGGGCAAGGGCCGCAACGAGGTCGAAGCCCATATCGACGATCCCGCCTCCTCCGAGATCTTCAAGGCGTTCCCGAGCGTGCTCGGCGATCCGTCGCTGCTCCAGTTCATCTGCGACTATGTCCGCCTCATCATCATGGGGAACGCGCGCACGCATGAGATCGAGGCGCTGATGGACGAGGAAATCCACACCATCGTGAAGAGCAAGCTGACGCCCTACAATGCGTTGGTGGTGGTGTCCGAGGCGCTGCCGGCGCTCGGCATCGTCGCCGCCGTGCTCGGCGTCATCAAGGCCATGGGAGCGCTCGACCAGTCGCCGAAGCTGCTTGGCGGCTTCATCGGCGCGGCCCTGGTCGGCACCTTCGCCGGCATCTTCCTCTCCTACGGCATCATTTCGCCCTTCGCGCTGAAGATCAAGATGACCCGCGAGAAGCGCTGCCGGCCCTACATCATCGTCAAGCAGACGCTGCTGGCCTTCATGAATGGCGCCATGCCGCAGATCGCCGTCGAGCACGGCCGCAAGATGATTGCGAGCACGGAGCGGCCGTCGATCGACGTCGTCGAGAATGAGACGATCGCAGGTCCGAAGGCCGTCGTCACCGAGGCCGAACCCAAGGCTGCACGCGCATGATGATGGAAGACGTCGAAGTCGATCAGCGGAAGCAGCTGCCGAACTATTTGCTGGACGCTGCCGGCATATCGATCGAACGCATGCCGATGCTCAATGTGATCTTCGATCGCATGGCGGCATCGTGTACGGACAGCCTGCAGCCGATGGCCGGAACGCCCTGCTATTTCTCCGTCAACGGCATCACCAACGATCGCGTCGGTGACATCATCAAAGACTACGAGGCCAACGCGGTCGCTGCCGTGCTCTATGCCGAGGAGTGGGACTCCCGCGTCATCATCATGCTCGACCGCGATTTCGTGTTCACGATGGTGGAGGCGATGTTCGGCTCCGACGGCGCCGAACCGCCGCTCGACGTCGAGCGCTCCTTCTCCAACATCGAGATTCGTCTGGTCCAGGCGCTGTTCGAGCGGTTCGCCAAGGCGCTGCAATCCGCATTCGCCGGCACCTCCAACGTCACCTTCCGCGTGGAGCGGGTCGAGACCGCCATGGCTTCACTGGCCATTGGGCGCAGCGGCAACATGTCGATCTGCGCGAACATCATGTTGCAGGCGCTCTATCGCGGCGGCCAGATGTTCCTCATCATTCCGCACTCCGCGCTCAACCCGTTGCGGCAGAAGCTCGCGCATGTCGTCGTCAGCGATGGTCGCGCGGCCGATCCGCGCTGGCGCGAGCAGATGGAGAGCGAGGTTCACCGAACCGAGGTGACGCTGAGCGCGGTGCTCGATGAGAAGATGATATCTCTCGATGACGTCGTGAAGTTCCACGTCGGGCAGGTTCTCGAGCTCGAAGCCACGCCGCGCACGCTGGCCCGGCTCGAAAGCAACAACCAGGTGTTGTTCTGGTGTCAGATCGGCCAGCTTGATGGCTATTACGCCATGCAGGTGGCAGATCCCGTCGATCAGAAGCGGGAGTTCGTCGATGATATCCTATCTCGTTGATGCCGTGCTGCTGATTGCGCTCGCTTTCACCAGCATACGGGTGACCAAGATGCACCGCGAGCTGGCGCGGTTGCGCAGCTACCAGGGCGAATTCTCCAACATCGTTCACGAGACGGCAGGCGCGTTCGACACGGTGGTCACTGCAGCGCACGATTCAACCGCAAATCTCGGACGGCTCGCCAGCGTGCTGAGCACGAAGATCGATCAGGCCCATGAGGCGATCGCGGCGCTCGACGCGCGGAGCGGGCTCGTATCCGCCGCGACCGCGGCCAGCGCCGATATGAACAAGCATTGAAGCCGAGGCTGGCGGAATAAATACGGTCGGAACGTCGCGGCGCTCCGGGAGCGGAAATACCAAGAGGCGATATCAAATGGCGCAATCCTTCGACTATGAGTCTGCCGCTCGAGCATCGGCATCCGACCAGGAGCATTCTGAATCATCTCCGCTGGAGCGGCTGGCCGAAATCGCCGCACGCACGGCGGAAGAGACAGGCAAGTTCGCCAATGTCGATGCCATCCTGCGCATTCCCGTCACTATGCAGGTGGTGCTCGGTTCGGCAACCATTCCGGTCGCGAATCTGATGAAGCTCGGCCGCGGCGCGGTGGTTCCGCTGGATCACCGCGTCGGCGAGCCCGTCGACGTCGTGGTCAACGGCCGCGTCGTTGCTCGCGGCGAGGTGGTCGTCGTCGAAGAGGACAATTCCCGCTTCGGCGTCTCGCTCACCGAGATCGTCGGGCCGCTGGGGCAAGGTGATAGCTGACCATGGCGGCACAGGTCGGCATCGCCCCCATCAAGCAGCGAGGCGTTGCCACGCTGGGCGGAACGGAAAAGGTCGCGGCGCTTCTGCTGGCTATGGGCCGGCAGGCGGCCGCGAGCGTGCTGCAGCAGTTCGAGCCGCAGGAAATTCGCATCGTCACCAAGGCCGCAGCAGAGCTGCGGCCGATCACGGCGCAGGAGCTGGAGGCGATCGTCGAGGAGTTTGCCCAGCAGTTCTCGACGGGTGCCAACATTCTCGGCACGCTCGGCGGCCTGGAGGCCGTGCTTGGCGACGTACTTCCTGCCGAACAGGTCTCGGCGATCATGTCAGACCTGCTCGGCAATTCGAGCCGGTCGGTGTGGGACCGCGTCTCGTCGGTTTCTGAAAACTCGCTCGCAAGCTATCTCTCGAAGGAGCATCCGCAGACCGCGGCGCTCATCCTGTCCAAGGTCAAGCCCGCCTGTGCCGCCAAGGTCATGAGCCAGCTACCCTCGAGCCTGCGCAATGAGCTGATGCGGCGCGTGCTCAGCCTAAAGCCGATCGCCGACGACGCCATGAGAGTCCTCGAGAAGACGCTGCACGAGGATTTGACGCTGAATTTCGCCCGCAACCTCGGCGCGGACACCTACGCCCGTGTCGCGGACATCATCAACAAGATGGAGCGCGGCCACATCGAGGACATGCTGAAGAGCCTGTCGGAGAAGCGGCCAAAATCTGCCGAGGTGCTGAAGGAACTGCTGTTCACCTTCGACGACGTGATCAACCTGACACCGAAGGCGCGCACCATGATCTTCGACCAGGTGCCGACCGATCGCATCGTCATCGCGCTGAAGGGGACCGACAAGCAATTCCGCGAACTGATCCTGTCCTCGGTCGCCTCGCGCGTCCGTCGCGTCGTCGAGCATGAACTCGCCATCGGCGAGCCGTCGAACCAGCGCGACGTGCTGGAGGCGCGGCGCGTGATTACCGACCTCGCCCTCGAGCTCGCGGAGAAGGGCGAAATCGAGCTCAACCCGGAGCAGGAGGACGAGCTGGTCTTCCGCTGACCGCTGAACGGGCATGGCAGAATCATCCGATCAGGAGAGCAAAACAGAAGAGCCGACCGAGAAGAAAGTCCGCGATTCGCTCGAACAGGGCAAAATCCCGGTCTCTCGGGAGGCTTCCATCTTCGCCTCGATGGCGGCGCTGATGGTGATCCAGGCGTTCCTGATCGGCCAGGGCGTGCAGCGGTTGACGCCGACCCTGAAGAGCTTTCTCGACGACCCCGAGGGCTTCCCGCTGAGCACCGGGGCAGATGCACAAAACCTTCTCACGGTCGTAGGCCTCCAGGCGTTGCGGTTCCTGGTGCCGCTGGTCGTCATTCTGGCGGTATTCGGGCTGGCTTCGTCGCTTCTACAAAATGCGCCGCGTCTGGTGCTGGAGCGCATCAAGCCGGATTTATCGCGAATCTCTCCGATCGGCGGCTGGAGCCGGCTGTTCGGATCGCAGGGCCTCGTGGAGTTCGCAAAGTCGCTGTTCAAGCTCGTTTCGGTGACGGCTGTCGTCGTCTTCGTGCTGCGCTCGTCGGAAGCGAAGGCGTTCGAGGCGATGTACACCGATCCGGTCGCGCTGCCGGAGATGATTCTCAACATCGCGATGCGGATCGTTTCGGCGATCTGTATTGCGACCATCGTCCTGGTCGCGATTGATCTTGCCTGGGCGCGCTTCCACTGGCGTCGCCAGCTGCGCATGACGCGGCAGGAGATCAAGGACGAGCACAAGCAGGCCGAGGGCGATCCGCTGGTCAAGGCACGCCTGCGTTCGCTGGCGCGCGATCGCTCGCGGCAGCGGATGATCGCCTCTGCATCGCGTGCGACGCTGGTGATCGCGAACCCCACGCACTTTGCGATCGCGCTGCGCTACAAGCGTGAGGAAAACCCGGCGCCGCTCGTCGTGGCGAAGGGCATGGACGTGATCGCGCTGAAGATCCGCGAGGTCGCCGAGCAGAACAGAATTCCGGTGATCGAGAACAAGGCGCTGGCACGCGCGCTCTACGAGGCTGTTCAGGTCGATCAGGTGATTCCGGCGGAATTCTTCCGTCCTGTGGCCGAGATCATCTACTTCCTCCAGTCGAAGCAGACGCCGCGACCCGAAAAGGTTCAGTAGATTTCCGAGGACGACGTCTCGCGCATCAGCCTGACGAAAGCTTGCGGCCCTAAGCTTCTCTCGAATGGATCAGAATGGGGCTGTCGTGGGACCGCTTTATCTCTTCGAACTCGCATCGTCGCAGGCACGCTGGCTCGAGGTTCGCCAGTCGACCATCGCGACCAATGTCGCCAACGCCAATACGCCGGGCTTCAAGGCTCGCGACGTTGAGCCCTTCAACAAGGTGCTCGACGGCATGCCGGTCAGGCTCGCGACGACATCGCCCTCGCACATGCAGCTTTCCCCGGCCGAGACCGACACGCGGGCGACTTCGAAGAAGGACAGCTGGGAGGTGGTTCACTCCGGCAACTCCGTCAGTCTCGAGCAGGAGATGATCAAGGGTAGCGACGTCAATCGCGACTACTCGATGAATTCGGCGGTCGTGCGGTCGTTTCACCGCATGCTGCTGTCGAGCGCGAAGGCCTGAGGTGAACTGACATGCTGGACTCATTGCAAGCTTCATTGACGGTCGCGAGCTCCGGGCTCGAGGCGCAGTCGACTCGCATGCGCATCGTCTCGGAAAACCTCGCGAACGCGACGTCGACGGGGCGAACCGCCGGCGCCGATCCGTATCAGCGCAAGACGATCACTTTCGATGCTGCAATGGATCGTGCCTCGGGCGCGCAGCTTGCGAAGGTCAAGGAGATCGGGGTCGACACCACGCCGTACCGCGTCGAGTACGATCCGGGGCATCCCGCCGCTGACAAGGCCGGCTACGTGAAGCTGCCGAACGTGAACATGATGATCGAGATGGCTGACATGCGGGAAGTCAATCGGTCCTATGAGGCCAATCTCCAGGTCGTGAAACAGGTGAGGTCGATGCTGGGCATGACCATCGACCTTCTGAGGAGCTGACAATGCTTGAGGCGATTTCTTCCACCGCGATTTCCGCAGGGCAGGCGGCGTCCCGCGCGACCGAGGCGCAGGCCATCGCGCCCGCGGCGCCGACCGCGATCCAGTCAACCGACGACGTCGGCTTCGGCTCGGTGATGAAGCAGGTGACGACGGACGCGATCGGGACGCTGAAGGCGGGCGAAGCGGCGTCGATCTCGGCGATGCAGGGCAAGGAATCGACGCGGCGCGTCGTCGAGGCGCTGATGTCGGCCGAGCAGGCCTTGCAGACGGCGGTCGCGGTTCGCGACAAGGTCGTGCAGGCCTATCAAGAAGTCGTTCGGATGTCGATTTGATCTGAAGGAGTGACGCTGTGAAATCGCTCGCCATTGCGGCTACGGGCATGAATGCCCAGCAGACCAACATCGAAGTCATCGCGAACAACATCGCTAATATCAACTCGACGTCGTACAAGCGTGCGCGCGCGGAATTCACCGATCTGTTCTATCAGATGGACCGCATGCAAGGCGTCGCGAACGTCAACGGCTCGTCGCCGATTCCGGAAGGCGCCAATCTTGGCCTTGGCGTCAAGTCGGCGGCCATCCGCAAGCTGCACATCCAGGGCGCGCTCACGCAGACCGGAAATCCTTACGACCTGGCGATCAACGGCCGCGGCTGGTTTCAGATATTGGGCCCGAACAACGAGGTGCAATACACCCGCGCGGGCTCGTTCAACACCAATGCCAACAGCCAGCTCGTCACGATCGACGGCTATCTGCTCGATCCGGCAATCACGGTGCCGCAGGGAACGGTTCAGGTCACCGTCAACAAGACCGGCCAGGTGTTTGCCAAGCTGGACACGGAAGTGAACCCGCGGCAGATCGGCCAGCTGAACCTCGCGAACTTCGCCAACGAAGCGGGCCTCGAGCCGCTGGGCGGCAATCTCTATCGCGAGACCACGGCGTCAGGCACGCCGGTCGTCGGACTGCCGGGCGATCCCGGCTATGGCCAGATCAACCAGCAATATCTCGAAGCCTCGAACGTCGATCCCGTCAAGGAAATCACCGAGTTGATCTCGGCTCAGCGTGCTTATGAAATGAATGCCAAGGTCATCCAGGCTTCGGATGAAATGGCCCAGACGGTCTCGAAGGGCATGCGCTAGTTCCGGTGTCTCGATGTTGAACAGGGTGGGCTTGATGGTGCGCGGGCTGGCCGCCGTGCTGCTGGTTCCCGTCTCGGCGCAGGTCGCTGCGGCCGAGGAGAAGCGGCTTCCCGTGCCGGCCGTATCGATTCGCGCCGGCGAGCTGATCCGGGACGACATGATCACGGAGCGGGCGTTCGCACCGAATCTGCTCGGCGTCGCCATGTTCATCGAAGGACGCCAGGTCCTGGTCGGCCGTATGGCGCGGCGCACGCTGCTGCCGGGCCAGCCGATCCCGACCAACTCCGTGGAAGATCCCTGGACCGTCGCCCGTGGCGCGATGGTCAAGGTCGTGGTGGAAGACAGTGGCCTGTCGATCGTCACTTACGGCTCGGCGATGCAGTCCGGCGCGCCCGGCGCGCTCATCCCGGTGCGAAACACCGACACTGGCGTGATCATCAGGGGCGTCGTCCAGGCGGACGGCACCGTCAAGGTCGTGGACGGGTCATGACCAGAGTCCTGCTTGCACTCCTCCTCATCGTTTCCGCCGCCAGCGCCCAGGCCGCTGTCCGCATCAAGGACATCGCGGACATCAAGGGACTGCGCGAAAACCAGATCGTCGGCTATGGCCTCGTCATCGGCCTGAACGGCACCGGCGACACGCTTCGCAATGCTCCGTTCACGGAGCAGTCCCTGCAATCGATGCTCGAGAATATGGGCATCAATGTCAGGAACGAGACCACGAGCACCAACAACCCCCCCGCGCCCGACGACGCTGCGCACACGCAACGTCGCGGCCGTGATGGTGACTGCGGACCTGCTGCCTTCAATCGGGGCGGGCGAGCGGATGGACGTGACCGTGTCGTCGCTCGGTGATGCGACTTCGCTGCTCGGCGGCACCCTGGTGATGACGTCGCTGCGCGCGGCCGACGGTGCGGTCTACGCGGTGGCGCAAGGAGCGGTTACGGTCGCCGGCTACAGTGTCGGAGGTCAGGCTCAGAACGTCAGCCAGGGGACGCCGACCGCTGGGCGCATTCCGAACGGCGCGCTGGTCGAGCGTGAGGTGAAGGGAAGTCTCCACGAAATGGAGTTCCTGGTGCTGGAACTCAAGAACCCCGACTTCGTCACGGCGACGCGAATCCTCGACGCCATCAACCGCTTCGCCGGCGGCCGCTATCGCGCGCAGATCGCCTTCGAACGCGACTACCGCACTATCGTGCTGTCGAAGCCGCGCCACATCGGCCCGGTCCGCTTCCTTGCCGAAATCGGCGAGCTGACAGTCGAACCGGATACGCCGGCGCGGGTGGTGATCAACGAGCGCACCGGCACGGTCGTCATCGGGCGCGACGTGCGGATATCGACCGTTGCGGTGACGCATGGCAATCTGACGGTCCGCGTCACCGAGCTTCCCGTGGTGTCGCAGCCGGCGCCGTTCTCGCTAGGGCAGACAGTGGTCGTTCCCCAGACCGTCGTCGAAGCCAACGAGGCCGGATCGCAGGTGGCGATCCTCAGCGGCGTCGATCTCCAGCGCCTGGTGCGCGGGCTGAACCAGATCGGCCTGAAGCCGTCCGGCATCATCGCGATCCTTCAGGCGATCAAGACGGCCGGCGCGCTCCAGGCCGATGTCATCGTGCAATGATGCGCAAGCGTCGTGCAAGCATGGTCGCTCAATGCTCAGGTCTCGACCAAGAATCGCACGCGGCCCGATGCTGAAACTGGATCACAAAGCCAAACTTCTCTTCCTCGCGGTGTCCGTGCTCGCGAGCACGTCGCCTGTGCTGGCGCTGGATGAGGCGAAGCCGTCGAAGCCGCTCAACCTGCTCTCATTCGCCCGCGCGGCCGGACCGCAGAAGCCGCGCACAGCGGCCGCGGCAATCCCGGGCGACTATGCGTCCATCCGGGCGACGGCGTGGGCGGCTGAAGACTCCGGACTAGCGGTCACCGGCGCGGTGCCCGCTTCCGAGCCGCCTGCACCGGCGCCAACGCCCACAGCTGCGGCGGTACGTCCGGCCAAGCCCGGCAGCGTCACGGCACCGCCGAAACCCGCACCGCCCGCGGCCGCTGCGCCCGGAGACGGCGACGTCGCCCTGTTCTGTAGCAACGTGGCCGACCCCGCCGTCGATGCAAGACTGGCCTGGCAGCTGAAAGAGCTGGAGAAGGCCGAGAATCAGCTACGCGAGCGGATCGCGGAGGTCGAGGCCAAGCGTGCCGAATACGAGAAGTGGATGGCGCTGCGCGACGACTTCCTGAAGAAGGCCGAAGCGAGTGTCGTCGAGATCTATTCGCGCATGAAACCCGACGCTGCGGCCACCCAGATCGCCGGCATGGCCGACGAGACCGCCGCCGCCGTGCTGGCAAAGCTTAGCCCGAGGAGTTCGAGCGCAATTTTCAACGAGATGGATACGGCACGCGCGGCGCACCTCGCCGATCTGCTTGGCGGCATGCGTCGTGTGGATGACGGAAAGACCAAGTAGATGAAGAAGCCGATCCTCATCCTGTCGCTCCTGTTGCTTGCCGGGTGTGCCCGCGATACGGCCGAGATCCTGTACGGCCCGAAATTGTCGCCCGTGGGCAGCGGGCTGAGGACGCAGGCCGAGCCGATCCCGGTGTCGCCCCGCACGCACACGCCGGTCAGCTATCGCTCGACCTGGGATGACGGCACCGATCTTTTCCGCGATCCCCGCGCCCGGCGCGTTGGCGACGTCGTGACAGTGATCATCTCGATGCAGGACAAGGCCAAGCTCGACAACAAGACCGATCGCTCGCGCGATTCGCAGATCAAGTTCGGGCTGGCCTGGCTGATGGACGTGGCGGGATGGCAGGACAAGGGCCAGACCAACGCTAACCTCAACACCAACACCCAGATCAAGGGCAACGGCCAGATCGATCGCACCGAGGACATCAAGCTGTCCATCGCCGCCGTCGTCACCGACGTGTTGCCGAACGGCAATATGATGATCAGCGGCTCGCAGGAGTTCGGTGTCAACACGGAGATGCGCGTGCTCAACGTCGGCGGCATCGTGCGTCCACGCGATATCTCGCGAAACAACACGATCTCCTACGAGAAGATCGCCGAGGCGCGCGTTTCCTATGGCGGTCGCGGAAATCTGTCTGACGTGCAGCAGCCTGGATGGGGACATCGGATCTATGACGCCGTGGCACCATTCTGAGATGCGCACCGGCCTGGCCGCGACGCGAGGGCAGGGGACGTCATGCGCCTGATTGCTGCCATCGTGGCCCTGACCCTGGTCGCGATCGGTGCAGGCGCGATTGCCGGCCTGCATCTGTTTGCGGCTGCCCAGCGCGTCGCCGACGCGAAGAAAAGCGCCACGCCGCCGCCCATTGCCTCGAGCTACGCTGGCAGCGCGCGGCTGAGAAAACTGTCCCCGATCGTGACCAATCTCGCCGCGCCGGCCAACAACTGGGCCCGTGTCGAGGCTTCCATGGTGACCGAGAGCATGAGCGACGAGGATGCCGGCATCCTGGCCGCTCACATCAGCGAGGACATCGTGACTTATCTGCGGTCGGCGTCGGTTGCGCAGTTCGAGGGATCGCGCGGGCTCCAGCATCTGCGCGACGACCTCGCCGAACGCGCAACCATCCGCTCGTCGGGCAAGGTCCGCGAACTGATTATTGAGACGTTGGTGATCCAGTGAGAGTGAGAGTCCTGCTGCTGGCGCTGGTTCTGGTCGTGCTTCCAGAGGTAGCACTCGCCCAGATTCCCGATCTCAACTCACTGCTGCCGCCCGGCAACGGCTCGACCAGCGGCCGCATCATCCAGATGATGGCGCTGATCACGGTGCTGTCGGTGGCGCCGGGGCTGCTCATCATGGTGACGAGCTTCACGCGGTTTGCGGTGTCGCTGTCGTTCCTGCGCTCCGGTCTTGGCCTCCAGACCACGCCGGCCAATCTGGTGCTGATCAGCCTGGCGCTGTTCATGACCTTCTACGTGATGGCTCCGACCTTCGACCGCGCCTGGGAGACCGGCGTCCAGCCTCTCATGAAGAACGAGATCTCGGAGGAGGAAGCCTATCTGAAGATCACCGATCCGTTCCGCGAGTTCATGCTGGCCCATGTCCGCGACAAGGATCTCCAGACCTTCGAGGCGCTCGCCGCGGAAAGCTTTCGCAAGAAGTTCGACGACAAGCGCATCGACCTGCGCGTCATCATTCCGGCCTTCATGATCTCCGAGCTCAGGCGTTCGTTCGAGATCGGATTCCTCATCATCCTGCCGTTCCTCGTCATCGACATGATCGTGGCGACGCTGACCATGTCGATGGGCATGATGATGATGCCGCCAACGATCATCGCGCTGCCGTTCAAGATGCTGTTCTTCGTGCTGATCGACGGCTGGAACCTGCTCGCCTCCGGACTGGTGCGGTCGTTCTCGTAAGCGCCGCGATCGCCGGCCGCCCGGCTCGTTAAGGTTAGCGAGAATGGTTAGCGGCAAGTAATCTTAACCATATGATTTTACTACGAAATTTCCGCCGGTCTTAATCTGGAAGCAAGATTCGGCGTGCTAGCAATGCGTCACGGCGGGTTGGACCCCACCCATATCAGTCCAAAGGCATGATGCCGCCCCTCCGTACCGGTGAAAGCCCGGTATGTCCCAAAGTGAAAATGTAACGCGTACACAAAAAGGGACATTCGCAATGTCAAGCCTGCTTACGAACTCGACCGCCATGACCGCGCTCCAGACCCTGCGGTCTGTGAGCTCGCAACTCTCCACCACGCAGACCCGGATCTCCACCGGCCAGCGCGTGGCCACCGCTTCGGACAACGCCGCCTACTGGTCGATCGCGACGTCGATGCGCGCCGACAACGCCGCGCTCTCCGCTGTCTCCGACTCGCTCGGTCTGTCGGCTGCGACCGTCGACACCGAATATACCGCTCTGACCTCGGTTGTGGGCGACAAGAACGGTGGCCTGACCAAGCTCCAGGCGCTGCTGGTCGAAGCCAAGACCGCCGGTATCGACCGCACCAAGATCCAGGCCGACATCACCCAGATCCAGCAGCAGATGAAGGGCACG
>NZ_LGHL01000206.1 GCF_001908205.1 Bradyrhizobium sp. NAS80.1 | reverse complement strand
TTGTATCAAAAAGGTTGATCTGACACCCCTTCCGCCAGTATGTTGTTCTCCTCTGTTCGTAGTCGTTCGAGCTCCACAGCAAAATCAGTGGCTTACGCCCGAACGGGGCTCCTCCACACGGAAGAGCCAAAAGGATTGAGTTGAATGTATTTTCTAGCCGGAGTTGAAAAATGCCATCAGTAGCCACGGTGGCGAGCTACAGATGGCATTCACCAGAACCTGCCGGAGATCGGGCAGGGCACTTCATTTAGCTAGTGGGATGTGCCCACGGAAGATGAAAAGGTCGCAGCGACAAAATGCGTGACCTTAGGTTCTGCCGCCGCGTCGAATTCGCGGAGAGAATCCTGAACGACGCGATCCGCGTTCGTCACGCGCTGGTGTTGTCGGAGATGCTCGAGCCAGGACGCCACCATGAACGTCTCGAGGAAACGCCCGGTCTCGGCCGCATCCTCGAAGACATCCCATGAGTAGGCGCCGTCGCGCCGCCGCTGCTGCTCCAAATTCCTGATGGCACGGAGGAAGGCCTCACGTCGCTCTGGAGCGATGCGGTACTCGATGGTGACCAATACGGGGCCGCGGTCGGCATCGGCGTCAATCGCCAGGACGGGCGCCGGCCAATGCATCGAGGGCGCGAGGTCCACTCCTTCGCCGCCCTGAAGCTTCCAGCGCCAAGTCAGCGCGATGCCGGCGACGGCTCCGGCGGCCGCGATGATGTGCGCCACGGGCAAGCCAAGAGCCGAGGCGAGCTGTCCCCAGAGTACGCTGCCGGCGGTCATTGCACCGAAGAACACGGTCACGAACAAGGCTAGTCCGCGCCCGCGCACCCAATCGGGCAGCGCGACCTGGACCGAGACATTGAGGCTCGAGAGAACGGCGATCCAGGAGATGCCAGCGATCACGCAGGCTGTCAGGCCCAGCGCCGAATGATGGGCTATACCCAGCAAGAGCAGACTGACCGCCGTACCGAGCGTGCCGGCCGCGACGAGGCGGTCGGGCCCGAGCGCCCCCTTCATCCAGGGCAGCGCGAAAGCCCCGACGATGGCGCCGATGCCGATCGCGCCCAGCAAGATGCCGTAGAGTTCGGGGCCGCCCGCGATCTGATCGCGTGCGACGAGCGGAAGCAGCGCCCAATACGCGCTCGCGAAGAAGAAGAACGCGACCGCTCTTATGAGAGTTGCGCGCAAGTTCGGGTTGTATCGCGCATGCCGGAAGCCGATCACCATGGCGCCCATCAGACGTTCCGGCGGAAGCCCGCTCCCCTGCGCCGCTGGCGGCCGCCACCAGAGCAGGGCGCCGATCACGGCGAAATTACTCAGCGCGTTGATCCAGAACGGCGCCGCGATGCCCAACGCACCGATGACGACGCCACCCAGCGCCGGTCCGATCGCCCTGCTGATATTGACACCGACTCCGTTGCTCGCAACCGCCGGTGCCAAGTCCTGCTTTGGGACAAGCTGAGGCACGATGGATTGCCATGCGGGGGCGGTGAATGCCGCCCCCGCACCAAGGAGGAACGTGAACAGAAGCAGGACCGACGGATTGATCAGGTCGAGCCAGACCAGAATCGCGCTGATCGCCGCGATGATCGTGACAACGATCTCCGCACCAATCAGGAAACGGCGCTTGTCGACGGTGTCCGCCACAGCCCCTGCGGGCAGCGCGAACAGGAACATCGGGAGGCTGCTCGCGACCTGGACCAAGGAGACCGTGAGCGGATCGGGATTGAGGCTTGTCATCAGCCATCCGGACGCGGCGTTGTACATCCATGTGCCGACGTTCGCGACGACGGTCGCAATCCAGACAACTGTGAACGCTCTGTGTCGAAATGCGGTCCAGGGGGACGCTCGTCGTTCCGCGGCTGCAGCCGTTTTGTCGTCGGGATTGGCCATGTTCTTACTCAGCTGATCGGATAGATCTTCGGCAGTCCAGGCCGCTTGGGGTCCAAAGCGCTCGGCCAGAAAATCGACAAACAGTCACACCTTGACTGAGAGATGTCACGTCGGCGGATAGATCGCATAGAAGGCCAAGGGAGGGGTACGGTAATCTTGGAGCACCGCGCGCCCCCAATATCGGGCATCGCCCGCGGTAACGGTAGGAATCAACGCCATGCCGTATACGCGGATTGCGGGATCGCGCATCACCTCGGCGTTGTTCACGCACAGCGACCACGACGACTGGATCCAGTGGTCGCCGTCGGCGCCCGTCACGATTTGGAGAAAAGTCATGCCATTCTGGAGATTAGTCAACCGACACCAGGCAGCGAATTTTTCGCTCAAACCAGTCAAGGCAGACCTTTCCTCCAATTCCTGCAGCTTTCGTCCAAGCCGATAAAGCGGCCTTGGCGTATTCGTTGATCTCCGCATCCGCTGGAGTTGTCGATATGACACAAGGATCCGAAACCGTGAGACCGATGTCCGACATCCTGATCGAACCGAAGGATTGTGCGTTGATCCTGGTCGACCAGCAGGCTGGGCTTGCGTTCGGCGTGGGATCGGCTGATCGCCAAACGCTCCTGAACAACGTCATCGCCCTTGCACGCACTGCAACCGTCTTCGGCCTACCGATCATTGCGTCGACCTCCGCCACCAAGGTCTACAGCGGTCCCCTGATGCCAGCGGTCCAGGCTGCGATCCCTGATGTCGTCGCAATCGACCGCCGCAACATGAATATGTGGGAGGACGACGCTGCGCGCGGGGCCATCGCGGCGACGGGACGGCGGAGGTTGATCGTTTCGGGGCTTTTGACGGAAGCCTGCGTGACTTTTCCGGTGCTCTCCGCTCTCGCCGCGGGGTATGAAGTGTACGTTGTCGGAGACGCCTGCGGCGGGCTCACCCCGGTTAGTCATGATCTCGCGCTCCGGCGTATGGAAGCTGCGGGAGCGAGGCCAACGTCCTGGATTCAGGTCCTTCTCGAACTGCAGCGCGACTGGACTCGGCACGCGACCTACGACGGAGCGCGGGCGATCGTTGAGGCGCATGGCGGCGGATACGGCATCGGCCTTGCCTACGCGCGGGACATGATCAAGCCCCCGTAGGAACCGCGTCGATTATCCATCGGCGTTGTTCCTGCGCCATGTCCCCGGACTGCAACCCACGGTACGGGAGAAAACGCGCGTAAAGTAGCTTTGATCGCCGAAACCGCAGATCAGCGCGGTATCGGCAAGCGAGAGCTTGGTGGTTAGCATCACGCGTTTGGCTTCCTCGATCCTCAAGTCGGAAAGGAATTTGTGCGGAGCCACACCAGTGGCCTTCCTGAAAGCACGCGCGAAATGGCTGGCCGTCAACCGGCATTCGGCAGCCACGTCGGCGATCGTCAGCTTGCTGGCGAACCGAGCCCGCATCATCTCCTTGGCTCGCCTCTCTTGCCAAGGGGCCAGCCCGCCCTCGGCCGCAGCACCGCGGATGCGCATTCCGCCATATGTCTGTGCGAAATGAGCGAGAAGGCTGAGCGCCAATTGGTCCAGGAACAACTCATTCGCGAGGCGGTCTTGCTCGACCGCAGCGAGGAGCACGTTGGACAGCGTCGACACGAACGGGTCTTGCCGATCGGCATTCCACCTCAGGGTCGCTATCCGAGATGCTCCGTGCTCCTGGGCGAACTCGTCCAGTGCCCGGGCCGGAACGTAATAATGCAACGTGTCGAAGGGGCCCCGAAACTCGCAATGAGGGTCGTCACGCAGGTCGACCACGGTCACGCTGCCGGCACGACACGCAGCCGAATAGGGACGACTTCCCGGCAGCGAACATGAGTGCCTGTCAAGCTCTCCAAGCTGATAAAGAATGCTGAAGGCCGGGGCGGGCGACAAGGCGGCGCTGCGCTCGCGGAAAAATCGCGAGCACGTTAGTCTCGTCGCCGTCAGAGCCAGCTGGCCGCGATGTTTCATCGTCAGCAAGGATATGGTGCTTATCCCGAGCTGGCCCTCTAGCTGCCCCAACAAACCACTTTCGGTCGGATTCGGGAGGTTGCCCGACATCGAAAATCGACTCCCCAGTGCCGAGAGTGGCAGTAGAATGCAGGCTCAACACCTAGCAATGTTGGCAAAGCAGCAAAATCGCCTTTTTGGCCGCACTGTACGGACAGGATTTCCGCAATGGATAGGATTGCCGGCGTCACCGTATTCGTCCAGGTCGCCGATTCTGGCAGCTACGTGGCTGCAGGCAAGATCCTTGGACATTCCCCCTCAGCGATCGGAAAGACCATCGTCCGCCTGGAGGAGAGGCTCGGTGTGCGATTGTTTCATCGCAGCACGCGCAGCCTAAGTCTGACCGCCGAGGGGGCGCGGTTTCTCGAACGCTGCCGGAGCATCATGAGGGAGATCACCGATGCTGAAAACGACCTTGCGCTCTCGCGCGATACCCCTCGCGGAAAGCTGAAGGTCAGCCTCCCTCTCGTCAACGAGGTGTGGCACCGACCACTGCTCGACTTCACGAGTCGCTTCCCCGATATCGAACTCGACCTTAGCCTCACCAACCGCAACGTGGACCTGATCGAGGAGGGCTTCGACGTCGTATTGCGGATCGGGGCGCTGCGGGATTCCCGCCTGAAGGCACGACGGATCGGATCCTTCAGATTGGTGCTCGTTGCCTCCCCCGCCTATCTCGCCGAAGTGGAGATCCCAAGATCCCTCGATGATCTCGATGAGCACGCCTGCCTTCGCAGCAAGAGCGCTTCGACTTCCAAGCTTTACCCCTGGCCGCTCGGGCCGAACTTCGTCCATAGGAGCGACAGACTTCGAAATCGCCTGGTGGTCGACCACAACGCGATGCTTATTTCCGCCGCCCTGGATGGCAAGGGAATAGCCTGCGTCCCGGAATTTTGGGCGAAGGAGCATGTGGCTGCTGGCAGGCTACAACTCGTTCTGGAAGCGGAGACGGAGAACGAGCGAGTCGTTTCCGCAGTTTGGCCGTCGGGGTGCTATCCCCCGAAGCTGAAGGCATTCGTCGAGTTCATTGCGGAAGCGCTACCGCCCGTCCTGAGCCGCGGGGACGGACGCGTCAATAGAGCCGAGGAAGGAGCGCCTGAAGCTCAAGCCGCCGAGCCTCCAGGAAAGAAGGAAGCTTCAACTCGCCACCCAATTCGTCCAACTGCTCATCGACCTCGAAACCCGGTCCATCCGTCGCAATCTCGAATAGCGCGCCACAAGGCGCGCGGAAGTTGACCGATTTGAGATAGGTCCTGTCCTCGAGATCGCTGCCGACGACTTCATAATCGAACTTGAGTTTATCGATGACCCTTGCGAGATCGTCGACGTCTCGAGCGCGAAACGCTATCTGACGTACAGTGCCTGCGCCGAGACGGCCTCTCTCGGCGCCGGCGGTCTGCTTGAGCGAAATGGCGCCTCCCGGTCCGTCGTGCGCTACCAGACGCGTGCAGCCATCTCTTGCATCTATATTCGCGAAACCCAGGACCCGAAGGAGAATTTTCGCGGTCCCATCCGTCGCCCGTACGCTCAAGGTAATTTCTTTCAACCCGCGTAGCGCATACTGACGATCGATGTCTCCTGTGATCCAAGCCGGTTCACTGGCCAGCCCTGAGGTCTCGATGAGCGCGATCGGGAGGCCATCCGGATCATTGAAGGAGACGAAGCGTTCTCCGAAGGCGGTCACGGCGCGACGATGAGGCACGGCTTTCGCGAAAAGCCTTTCGCTCCACCACGCGAGCGAGCCGCACGGAATGCGAAACGCGACCTCGATGGGGTCGCCCGCGCCGATCGTACCCGAAGCGACCCGCTCCCATACCAAACTGCCGATTAGAGTGCCGGGACGTCCGCTCCCGTCACCGAAATACAGGAGCCGAGCGCCTGGTTCGTCATAGCTGACCGTTTGCTTGACGAGTCTCAATCCCAGGATGCGGGCGTAGAAATTGTACGTTCTCGCTGCGTCGGCGGAGATGATCGTCACATGATGAAGTCCGCGGCCCACCATATTAGCTCACCGTGCTCAAGCAATCCTGGTCACCACCGATCGGGCACCGCACCGAGGTTGCAGGCAATGGCCTTGCTCTCGGGGAATGCCCCGCGCAGCTGCGTCGGAAAAGACGCTGCCAGCTTCGGAAGCAAGCAGATACGCAAGCCTCTGTCTTGTAAGTTTGCCCGATGGTTTTCACTCAACTTGAGCGGGATATGGCGACAATCTGTGGCCTCGCTCCGGGCGCTTTGGCGCGAAATCGTTCAAATCGTCCGTCTATCGGACAATCCTTCCCCGGAAAAAGCGAATACCCATAAGCCGGTTCAAGGTCTGGACGATGCCGAGCGGGGCGAGGACCTTTTCCGGTTTCATCGAAGGACTGCCCGCATCGCAAGCCTAGCCGATCCCGCCAAAGGAGAGTGAAACATGTCGAAAGTCGAGATGCTTACCCCCCCAAAACAGCGCCATCGCCCTGATCGACTATCAACCCGCGATGTACCAAGGCGTGCAGTCGCACGACCGGCTCGTGGTCTTCAACAACATCCAGATCCTGGCCAAGGCCGCGAAGCTCTTCAAGATCCCCACCGTGATATCGACCGTCGCCAAGGATTCGTTCTCGGGTCCGTTCATGCCGGAAGTGACCGAGTTGTTCCCGAAGCACGAGATCATCGACCGGACCTCCATGAACTCATGGCTGGATGCGAACTTCCGCAAGGCGGTCGCCGCCACGGGTAAGAAGAAGTTCGTCATCGCCGGCCTGTGGACGGAAGCTTGCGTGATGTTTCCGAGCCTCGACATGCTGAAGGAGGGATACGAAATCTACGTTCCCGCTGACGCGTGCGGCGACCTTTCGATCGAAGCGCACAACCGTTCCATGGATCGCCTCGTCCAGGCCGGTGCCGTTCCGATCACCTCCTGCCAGTATGTTTTCGAACTGCAGCAGGACTGGGCGCGCACCGAGACCTACGACGGCGTGATGGACATCCTTCGCGCCCATTCGCCTTATGGCATCCAGGTGCGCTTCTCCAAGTGGGCGCTTGGAGAACATGCGTCGGAGGCCGGCGGCAAGACGGCCTAGGTCGATCGAGAAGGAGAACCCGTCATGAAGATTTACCTGTTATCTCTCGGCGCGGGTCTCCTCGTCGGAGTGATCTACTACCTCCTCAATGTGCGTTCACCAGCGCCACCCCTTGTCGCGCTGGTGGGACTGCTCGGAATTCTGGTTGGTGAGCAGATCGTCCCGGTCACCAAACTCCTCATCGGGGGCTCGAGCTTTTCGGAGGCATTCCATCTCTCGAGCTGCGATTCCCACATCTTCGGTATGCTGCCCGGCCGACGCACGGCCGGGCCCATTGACGGTCTCAAGAATCCGGAGAAGCAAACATGAGCAACCAAGCCCCCGACCTAATCCTCCATAGCGGCCTGTTCACAACCCTCGATCGTTCGAATCCGACAGCCAGTGCTGCGGCGATCAAGGATGGTGTGTTTACCGCTGTTGGGCACGATGCGGAGGTGAGGAATCTCGCAGGTCCTGCCACGAAGATCGTCGACCTGAAAGGGCGGCGCGTCCTCCCCGGCCTGATCGACAATCATCTGCACATCATCCGTGGCGGCCTCAACTTCAACATGGAGCTGCGCTGGGACGGCGTCTGGTCGCTCGCCGACGCAATGGCGATGCTGAAGAAGCAGGTTGCGATCACGCCGCCGCCACAATGGGTGAGGGTGGTGGGCGGTTTCACAGAGCACCAGTTCGCCGAAAAGCGGCTGCCAACAATTGACGAGTTGAATGCCGTCGCGCCGGACACGCCCGTATTCATCCTGCATCTCTACGATCGCGCCATGCTCAACGCTGCGGCGCTTCGGGTGGTCGGCTATACCAAGGACACCCCCGAGCCTCCGGGCGGCGAGATCGTGCGCGACGCAAAAGGCAACCCGACAGGGTTGCTGCTCGCCAAGCCGAACGCGAACATTCTCTATGCGACGCTCGCAAAGGGACCGAAGTTGCCGTTCGAATACCAGGTGAACTCGACTCGCCACTTCATGCGCGAACTCAACCGGTTGGGAGTCACCGGAGCGATCGATGCGGGAGGCGGCTTCCAGAACTATCCCGAGGACTACGCGGTCATTCAGAAGCTCTCCGATGAAGGGCAGCTGACCGTCCGTCTTGCGTACAACCTGTTTACCCAGAAGCCGAAAGGAGAGAAAGCGGACTTCCTGAACTGGACCAAGACCTCGAAGTACAAGCAGGGCACCGACTACTTCCGGCACAACGGGGCCGGCGAGATGCTGGTGTTCTCCGCCGCCGATTTCGAGGATTTCCGCGTACCGCGTCCGGACATGCCGCCGGAAATGGAAAGCGAGCTCGAAGACGTCGTCCGTATCCTCGTGCAGAACAAGTGGCCCTGGCGCCTGCACGCGACCTACGATGAGACGATCTCGCGCGCGCTCGATGTGTTTGAGAAGGTCAATCAGGACACGCCCCTTGATGGTCTGCACTGGTTCTTCGACCACGCCGAGACCATCTCCGATCAGTCTATCGACCGCATCGCGGCGCTTGGCGGCGGCATCGCCGTGCAGCACCGCATGGCCTATCAGGGCGAGTATTTCGTCGAGCGCTACGGTTATGGCGCGGCCGAAGCGACGCCGCCGGTCAGGAAGATCATGGATAAAGGCGTGAAGATCTCCGCCGGCACGGATGCAACCAGGGTTGCCTCCTACGATCCCTGGGTCTCGCTTGCTTGGCTCGTGACCGGCATGACCGTGAGCGGTCTGCGGATATATCCGCAACGCAATTGCCTCGATCGCGAAACTGCGCTGCGGATGTGGACCGAAAACGTCACCTGGTTCTCCAATGAGGAGGGGAAGAAAGGGCGCATCCAGGTCGGTCAGCTCGCTGACCTGATCGTCCCCGATCGGGATTTCTTCTCCTGCGCCGACAACGAGATCGCCGATATCGCGAGCGATCTCACGGTGGTCGGCGGGCGCATCGTCTACGGAGCAGGAGAGTTCAAGGCTCTCGACGACACCGCCCCGCCACCCGCGATGCCCGACTGGTCGCCGGTGCGCAGTTTTGGAGGGTACGGCAGCTGGGCGGAAGAGGGCGGTAAGGCACAGGCCATCCGCTCGCACGCGATGCAGATGTGCGGCTGCGCCAATGCTTGCGCGGTGCATGGCCATGATCACGCGCGCGCGTGGTCCGGAAGGCTGCCGGTTTCGGACCTCAAGAGCTTCTGGGGTGCGCTCGGTTGCGCCTGCTGGGCGGTCTGACATGAACGTGAAGGCCGACACTCCCCGCTTCATAAGGGCAATCCTCGCCTGGCCCTGGCTGTTGCCGGTCTCGAGGGTCGCCCTGGTGTCGGCCTTCTTGATCGGCGGGATCCAGAAGTTGACTGATTTTCCGGGAGCCGTTGCGGAGCAGGCGCATTTCGGACTTCAGCCAGCGTGGCTTTGGGCTGCGGCAGCCATTGTCGTTGAACTCGGCGGTTCCGCGCTTGTCATTCTTGGACGGTGGGTGTGGCTAGGGGCCGGCGGACTCGGCGTGCTGACTGCGGTCGCCATGCTCACTGCGAACGATTTCTGGGCCAAGTCCGGTCACGATCGCTTCCTGGCCGTCAATGCCTTTTTCGAGCATCTGGGTCTGATCGCCGGTCTGGTGCTTGTGTCAATCCTGTCCTTGCGCTCGCAAGGAGCTTGATCACTATCGCTCAACTCTCCTGCTCGAGGTTTCCCATGATCCGCAAGCGTCATCTAATCGAGATCCTGCTGATTTCATCGCTGCTGACGACCGCGTCCGCCGCCATCGCGCGCGATCAGTCGGAGTCTGCTTCGCCGGAGGTTGGCGTCGGCGCGCAATACGATACCACCCACGTCTACGTGGCCCCAGAAGACGTCGACAAGTTCGTGGCGAGCTTCCTTTCCACCTTCGGTGGCCAGAGCACGAAACAGGTCATTGCAACCGTGACCCCCACACCGAGTAGCACGACCTCCCAGCTTCTTCAGACGCCTGTGGGCACCGTGTCTCTGTTCGGCTTCAAGACGCCGATCCCGTATCCCTTCGGAGCGGAGCGGACAGGTTGTCTGGTCACCGATCTCGACGAAGCCATCAAGGTCGCAAAGGACTCGGGCGCTGCCGTTCTGGTGGCCCCCTTTTCCGATCCCATTGGACGCGATGCCGTGATCCAGTGGCCGGGCGGCGTCAACATGCAGCTCTATTGGCACACGACGAAGCCGTCCTATGCGGCGTTCGAGACCATCCCCGAGAACCGCGTCTATGTCTCTCCCGAGCGGGTGAATGCCTTTACCCGCGGCATCCTCCGGTTTTCGCACGGGAAGGTCGTTTCCGACGATGCGCATGCCGCCGGAGTCGAGATCGGCCGAGCAAGGGATACATTTAGGCGAATCCGCATCGAATCGGTGTTCGGAAAGACGACCGTGTTCGTCACCGACGGCCACCTGCCTTACCCCTACGGACGGGAACTGACCGGCTACGAGGTCAAGGACCTGCAAGAGACCTTGGCGAAGGCAAAAGCCTCTGGGGCATCGGTTCTGGTCGACCCGTATACGTCTAACGGACGGGCCGCGGCGATGGTACAGTTCCCCGGTGGATATATTGCGGAGATTCACGCGGCCGTACCGAAGTAGGGGGCGGGATGGCATTGCTGCTGGGACGATTGTTTTTGCGAACGGGCTGGGCGGCAGGCGTGCTGTGCGCAGCGGCGCCTCAGATTGCTTGGGCAGATGATCAAAAGTCTCCGGATTCCACGCCGCAGCGGCCGGCCATCATGTTCAACCGCTGGCAGGAAGACTGGTCGGTGCTCGCGGATCCGCGCGTTCCGCGTCAACCGTTCGACGAGTTCAAATATATACCGCTGTCCGACATCGATCCCTACACGTACCTCTCGTTTGGCGCAAACACGCGCGAACGGTTCGAGTCCAACAACGCCGCTAACTTTGGCACTGGTTCAAACGTCGCCCAAAATTATGTCATCAGCCGAAACGAATTCCATGCCGATCTCCGCGTAGCCAACCAACTTCAGGCATTCGTGCAGTTTCAGGCCGACTATGCACCCTGGAAGACCATGTTGACGCCTGTCGATCGGGACAAGCTCGATCTCGAGATGGCCTTCGTCGCGTTGACCGAGTCTGTGGGCGGTGGAACGCTGAAGCTGCGCGCCGGCCGCCAGCAATTCGCGTTTGACCTGCAGCGCTTTGTGTCCGTCCGCGACGGTCCCAACGTCCGACAATCCTACGACGCCGGTTGGGCAGACTACGAGAACGGGCCCTGGCGGTTCATCACCTTTTACAGCCTACCGGTCCAGGTTCGGGACATCACCATCTTCGACGACTACAGCAGCGTCACCAAGCAGACCTTCGGGATGGCGCGGGCGGAGTATAAGTTTTCCGAGTCGCTGTTCATCGCCGGCTACTATGCCAATTTCACGCAAGGGAACGTGCAGTTTCCAAATGCGTCTGGCAACGAGCGGAGAGACATATTCGACGTCCATCTGAACGGTAAGGCCAATCATTTCGATTTTGACTTCGAAGTGATGAACCAGACCGGACGCATCGGCCTCGAGCCGATCGAGGCATGGGCTGTCGGCTCGCTCGCTGGCTACACCTTCGCCGACGTGAACTGGAGTCCAAGGGTGGGTGTCCAGCTCGACGCGGCGTCTGGTGACGGCAACAACAAGCAAACCTTTGGGACGTTCAATCCGCTGTTCCCCAACGGTTACTATTTCACCCTGGCGGGTTACACCGGGTACACCAACCTCATTCACATCAAGCCGTCCCTGACGCTGAGCCCGACTTCGTCGCTGAAAATCACGTTGGCAGCAGCGGCTCAATGGCGCCAGAACACGGCCGATGCGGTCTATACCCAACCCGATGTTGCCGTCCCGAACACCGCGGGACGGCCCGGGGCGTACACTGGAAGCTACGGCCAGGTTCGGCTCGATTGGGCGATCGACCGCGCAACCTCTTTCGCAATCGAGGCGGTGCACTTCGCGATTGGCAATGCACTGCGCAACGCGGGCGGACATGACTCGAACTACGTCGGCGTAGAGATCAAGCACGGATGGTAGTGTATCCGGTGTCGACCGAAGCAGAAGTCCTATGATCCTGCCGTTTCTCTTGAGTTTCACCGCGGGCTATGTCGACACGGCGGGATTTCTCGCGTTGCAAGGTTTATTCACAGCCCATGTGACCGGGAATTTCGTGACCCTTGGCGCGTCGCTTGCCCTCGGCACGTCGGGAGCCATTGCGAAGATCTTGGCCCTTCCGGTATTTTGTGCGGTCGTAATGGCCGTCCGCCTCCTTAGCTCGTCGCTGGTAAAGCGCTGGCGCTTCATCTTCGAAGCCATGCTCGGCCTTAAGGTCCTTCTGTTGATCGTCGGCGCCGCGCTCGCGATCGAGTTCGGCCCTTTCCAGAACGGCGACAGCTGGCAAGCTGTGATTACCGGGATGGTGCTCGTTGCGGCCATGGCGATCCAGAACGCCGTACATCGGATCTATCTCGGAAGCGTACCTCCGTCGACGCTGATGACCGGCACGACGACGCAGATCATGATCGATCTGGCCGATGTATTGCTTCCTGGAGGCAACGGGAGAGGGTCGACAACTCGATTGAGGAGGATGTCGGCGATCGTACTCGTATTTGCCGCGGGGTGCGGCGCAGCGGCCCTTCTGTTTATGTGGTTCGGTGAGCGGTGTTTTATACTCCCGCCGGTTCTCGGTCTCCTTTCCCTGGTTGCTCGAGTGGTAGGTCCGTCGGAACAGACAGTCTGAGGACCACGTGCGCCGGCAAGTGCGCGATGTAGGGCAAGGCGGTCCTGACGGTAGGGCTCGAACACTCTGGTGGAATTCCGTTGACCGCGAACCGAATCCGCTTTTGGACCGATGTTCGACGAACGCCATCCCAACTACGGTGACAAGCTACAGATGGCAGCCTCTGGACCTGCTCGAGATCCGATCGGGACGGCGCGAATTGGGCCACGCGCCGCCCGGACATCGGCTGGCAGTGCTAGGTAGCGTCGGCAGGTAAATTTAGAATGCCAACCACTAGCTCGACGCTTTTGGAAGGCGGTCATAAGGTCTTTCCAAAGGCCATCGGCCGGACATGCGGCTCCGCTTGTGAGACCGCCGCGCGCCACCCCAGGTCAGTGGCGAACTCGAAGGGCGCGGGCATCCTCAGGCGTGCAAATTGGCTCGAGGAGCACCGATACTACGGCGCGCAAACTGCTCAGAGCTTCGAGTGCACCCGATCGGCAACCCGGCGGGCGATCTCCGCCGGTGCCTCATCGGGGATCGGGAAGACTGAACTGACATTGACCTCGCCGAGCACGTAACTGTCGGTCCCGTCGGCGTTAGGCGGGCCGAGCATGAAGTCGGCGTCCCAGATCATCGGCAGATCGCTCCTCGCTATATCCAGCAGGGATATAAGCTGTGGCGTCCACTCGTCTTCCATCAACCGGCGCAGGCGCTGGAAGCGCGGGTCGGTCTTGGAGGTGTAGAGTCGCGGTCCGGCTTCGGCGCGCGCGGCCGGCGCCTCGACCAGCGCCTTGACCTTGTGGTGGCCGAAGCCGGCGCAGCGATCGCCTGCCATATAACACCGCACCACACCTTCGCTGAGGCGCGCCTGGAACGCCTGATCGATCACGCAGCCGTCTTCGAAATACTCGCTGCACCGATCGAGAAAGTCGTCCAGTGCCACGTCCTCAGCTGCGTCCTTCGTGGCGTCCAGCACGTGTACGATCGGCCGGGTGCCTGGATTGGGCAGCGTCTCGACCTTCCAGACGCCCTGACCGCCATTGCCGCGGTTGCGCTTGATAACGCGTGGCCCGATGGCGAGGCGTGAGGGCAATTCCACACGCATCGCCTCGGCCGTTTGATAAAGCGCCGTGTCGCAGCCCCAGCTCATCTTACGGGTACGATGGAGCACTTCCTTGGTGCCCATTTTGAGGATCACGTCGGGATGGGCGCTCACCCACACGCCGCACGCCGCAACCTCGCGCAGCAACGTGTCAAGATTGGCGCGGTTGCGCCCCTCATGAATCGGGTTGACCCAGACGAGTACGCCATCGAACTTGGCAAGCTGTGCGCTCACGTCGTCGCGGACATCGTCCTCATAGACCACCGGTTCCGCATCGACGCCGATTTCGTTGAGCGCGGCAAACACTTCTTTGAACCGGCTGGTCTCTGGTGAGGCACTCCGGCGCGCCGCTTCATCGCCGCGCCAGAGGATAGCGATGCGGCCGAGGCGAGCTGTGGACTTAGACATGGAAGAGACTCCGGATTCATTGATCGATACGATTGGGTATTCGTTACGTGTTCAGCATCAGGGCAGGCATCCCGCCAGGCGGAATCGGTCGTAACGCTAGACGACCAGGGCCGTGCCCGAAGCCAGAAGCAGCACCAGTACGATCTTGCGGAAGGCGCTCTCGTCGAGGCGCCCGAACAACTTGAGACCGAGCCAGGTGCCAGCGAACAGGGCTGGCAGGCCGATCAGAAAGAGCTCGATCGTATCCGCGCTGAGTGCGCCTTTGGCCCCGATCCACAGCGCACTCACCAGGAATGTCGCCACTGCGACCGGCTGAAACACTGCACGCTGCACATCCTTGGGCCAGCCGCGCAGTCCGCACCAGATCGTGACGAGGATTCCGGCCAGCCCGGTGATGCCGCCCAACGCGCCGTTGAGGAATCCGACAACAGCATCGATTGCAGCGCCCGGTGATTTCACTGGCGCGATCGCAGGACGAAACAGGGCATAAAGGCTGTAGAGAACGAGAAGCAGACCGACACCCGCGCGGACAAAGGCGGGATCGCTCCAGGTCAATATCGTCACGCCAATCGGCACGCCGAGTGCCGCGCCAAGGATGAACGGCCAGAGCCGTCTCCAATCCAGCGCACCACGGAGCTTCCACACAGAGTAACCCTGCACAATCAGCCCAAAGGCAATGATCAAGCTGGCGCTCTGCAGGGGAGTAAGGATGTACAGCCAGATCGAGGCGGCGACCAGACCGAATGCAAAGCCGGAAAGCCCCGCGACGAGCGCACCGGCAAAGGTCGCAACAATGAAAAGCGGAAGCTCAAGAGATATCCCATCCATGTGTTCGCTCCATAACAAAGCGAACAGCCCTTGCATGGGAAGACCCACTTGACGGGGAGGCTGCTACGTCCCCAGAGCGCACACTAGTACGAACACCGAAAAATCTCAATTGGCGTTCAACGCTCGCCGTGGATCATTCACCGTCACTTGGCTGAACTTGGACGGATCCGCCTACGCGCAACTCGATGGGCCTCCACCGAACCTCGCCGATCTGGGCCGGGAGGCAGCATTCGGTTCAAGGCTGTTCTTTGGTGGATGGGACGGCGGAGGAGAGGCGTGTCGCGACAGCGGCGAGCGCGGTTCTCGGGATTTAAGTATGGTATGCTGGAACGCGAAAGCGCCATGAAAAGCTACAGCGATACCGTGACCCCGACGCAAATCATCCGATGGATGCTGCTCGCTGCGCCGCTCATTTGGGTGCAGCTCGCGCACGCCCACGGCATCGCGGGAAATCGCTATTTTGCCGGTACGATGTCCTTTGATGATCCGGCTGTCGCCGATGAGCTCATCCTCCCCAACCTCAGCTATCTCAACTACCCGGCGCAGGGCAGTAACGTCGGAGAGACCCGCATCAACGGCGTTTTGCTCGGCTGCTCACACCAACACTGGCCTTTACACTCGACAGTGCATGGATGCACCAGAACTGGCCCACCGGGCGCACGACGGGATTCGACAAGACCAGTGTCGGTCTCAAATACGAGGCTTATCGCGATAATCGAAACGAAGCTCTGGTCTCGATAGGCCTCGCATGGGGTATCGGGCACTCCGGCTCTGTGGCAACCGGCGCCGATGCGCCTCATACGCTTCAGCCTGGTGTCTTCGTCGGTAAGGGCTTCGGAGATCTCCCGGACCAGCTGTCCTGGCTAAGACCTTTCGCCGTTACGGCCTCGTTCGTAGATGAAATCCCGATCGGTACTGGCGGAAGAGCTCTGGCGCCCAGCCTGGCAAACGGCGGTTTTGAGACGGTTTTGTCCCCGGCCGTCGAGACGCTGCATTGGGGGATTTCAATTCAATATAGCACCTTGTATCTGACGAACCGTTTCAACGGCGGTGCCCCCAAAGAAGAACCGCTCAATCAGCTTGTGCCTCTGGTCGAGTTCAGATTTGACAGTCCCCGGGGGCAGTATATGGCAGCAACGGCAAACCCCGGTTTCGCCTACGTGGCCGTGACCTGGCAGGAGCAACAGAGGTGATCATTCCTCTCAACCGCGCCGGCGGAAATGGGCCGGGATTTCGAACTCAGCTTCTCCTGTTTCTCGATGACCTCATCCCAACCGTGTTCGGAAAGCCTCTGCTGAGCAATCGACCAGAGCGAAGCCAGATCGCGTGGTAAATCGGAGCGATCGCGCCGGTCGCCGTTCAGGGCGATGAATTCAGGCTCACCTTGATCCGTCCACACAGAAGGCCGCGCGCTGGACGCGGCCCAGACCCTTCCACGACTCGTTTTTGACGACGGAACCGCTCCATCGAATGGGCGTTGCGTTCCAGACTGATAGGGCGGTCACCCTGTGAAACATCGGAGAGAAAATCATGCCGGCGCGAACACTCTCTCAGGTTCTAGTCTGCTGTCTGGCATTCGCCTTCTTCACACCTGCTCATGCGCTCACCCAGGAGGAGCTTACAGCGAAGCTGCAATCCGCGGGCTACACGAACATCCGGGACATCAAATCTACGGCCGAAGGCATCGCCGTTAATGCAACGAAGAACGGCAAGGATGTATCGCTCGTTGTCGACAGCTATGGCCAAGTCAAGGAGCGACAGTAACGCTTGAAATTGCATTGCTGGGTCCTTTCGTAGCAATTTCCGCTATGTCGTCCCTCAATATTTCGGTCGGTGCGAATTGGCCCATTCGCGCGCATGCAGTATTGGTTCGCGCGGCGGCAGGCTCGCGCGCAGCCTTCGGGTCGTCGGCAGATCCTCCATCAAAGCGCGCCAGCGGTAGAAGGCGGGAAATTTGCGGTACATGGATTGCCCTTCGTCGGTCAGGCCGAAGGCAAACGTAGCGGGCAGCAAGTAGAAGTCGGCAAGCGTGAGCTCTGATCCGATGAGATACTGACCGCCGTGCGCGAATTCGCGCTCGATCACCGAAAGCGCGAGCTCCACCTTCGGCAGCGCATGGGCTATCACTTTTTCGTCGGAAGGGATCCCAAGCTCCGGGAAGACCAGGCGCTCATGCGTCACGTGATAGATCATGTAGGGGTAGACGTAGGAGTTGACCACGCTGATCCATTGGTTCATGCGCGCTCGCTCCCTGTGATCCTGCGGAGTGAGGCGCGGCCCCTCGAACTTCTCATCGATGTACGCGACGATCGCGCTGGTCTCATACAGAATGAAGTCCCCGTGCCTGAAGATCGGAACCCGATCGAAGGGATGCAGTGCGAGATGTTCGGGCTTGCCCATCACCGGTTCGAGGTCCTCGAACCTGTAGGCGACGTCCTTGTGGGTGAGGACCAGCCGGACGATGTTGACAAACGTACTGCGCGGAAAGCCGTAGACGATGGTCTCAGACATCTGACTATCTCCAGTCAAAATCGATCAATTCAGCCAGGCCGGAGGCATCATCGCCAAAACGGCATATCGGCCTGCTCGAGGGCCTCTTCGCGAGTGAGCCCGAGGTCGGCAAGCAGGTGCGGGTCATCAGCGATGGCCCGCAGACCGGCGCGTTGGTGCATCCGCTCGCTGCAGGACAGCAATCGGTCGAGCGGAGCCAACCATGAATTTGTTTGATGATCGTCGGACGTCGTACTGCGCCGAGGCCAGGGAAGACGCCCGCTGTTGGCAAAGAGCGTTGACATCGAACCGCTCCTAATCCCATGATTTTGAATTGTCGCTGCCTCCATAGGGCCGACAGGGCAAAGTCCGCAAAGCATCGTTTCTCGGGCCTGCCCCAATTCTTCTCATGAACTCATGGAAGCGCACAGCAATGCGCCCGCGTTTGCCGCCATTGAATGCGTTGAAGGCCTTCGAGGCTGCCGCCCGGCATGAAAGTTTTACGCGCGCGGCAGAGGAGTTGTGCGTTACGCAAGGGGCCATCAGTCATCAGGTGAAGGCGCTGGAAGCGGAGCTGGCGATCAAGCTGTTCAATCGCGAACGCCAGCGGCTGATCATCACCGAGGCAGGGCGGGACTATCTCGCCGTCGTGCGCGATGCGCTCGATCGGATTGCCGCAGGCACGGAGCGTCTGCTGCAGCGACAAAGCGCGGGCGTTCTGACGGTCAGTACCTCACCGGATTTCGCAGCCAAATGGTTGGTCCATCGGCTGGGCCATTTTGCCGAGGCTCATGCGGAAATTGACCTTCGCGTTTCCGCAACCCTGCATCACGTCGATTTCGCGCGCGAGGAAGTTGACCTCGCTGTGCGTCATGGCGATGGCAATTGGCCGGGTCTCGATGCTGTCAGGCTTGGCGCAGAACGGCTCTTTGCCGTGTGCAGTCCAAAGCTCTTGGCCAGTCGACAGCGCCTTGGCGGAGCAGCCGATATTCTCAAGTTTCCCCTGATACATCTCGACAGCCGTTCCGATTGGGAGAAGTGGCTGCGCGGCGTTGGCATAGATGACGCAGGTGTCACCCACGGTCCGGTGCTCAATCGGGCCAGCATGGTGATCGATGCCGCGATCAATGGGCAGGGCATTGCTCTTGCGCGCACCACATTGGCGGCTTGGGATCTGATCAATGGCCGGCTTGTGATGGCCTTCCCAGATTCCCTTCCTGTGTCAAGGACCTATTGGATCGTCTGCCCTAAGGCGACTGCAGCGTTGCCGAAGATTGCGATGTTTCGGGATTGGCTGCTGGCGGAAGCGGCGGCGGACTTGCGGCAGCTACGGTCCTTCGTTCAGCGGCCTGGCACTCAAGCCGAGCCGAACAGCCGCCGCGGGAAGCTGAAAGTTCGCGCTGTGAGTCGTCGCTACGAGTAGCGCAGCGCACCGAAATGCAACACCGAGCTGTTGCACCGTTCCAGAACCAAACTCCGATGACCCGTTTACCGCTTCATTCAGGTGCGGGAGGAGCTGCATGCGTGTTCTTGCATGACAACGGCAATATTGCTGTCCTGTACTCTAATCCCATCCCGGGCTGATGAGAGCGGCAGCAACATTAACCGCCAGTCGATCGTCAAACCGTCGGCCGCGACTGGCGAGCCCATCCAGAGGGTGAAGAGCGTCGGTGAGACAGATTGTTCGCAAGTCGCGGATTCCGTCGAGCCACTTGCGTCCGCGTCCGCTCGGTCGCAACCGTGCGCGCGCCTTCTCGATCAAATCGAGGTGACGATGCACTGGTTCCGGCGGTTGTCTCGATGAGTTCCGATTGACAGGGGAGTGGCCTTTGGCACACTCGCCGTGTTGGGGATAGCGATCTCCCCATGAGGCGACATGCCCAAGCATCGCGTCCGTTTCCGTGCAAGGACGCAGCATGCCCGCTCCCCAGCCCTTCCCTGACGGCTCCGTGCCTTTGCTCCACGTCGCGAACCTGACGAAGCTCTACGGAAGAGATGAGCTCGCGATCGAACGCGTAATGTTCTCCGTGCAGGCTGGCGAGATCCTCGGCATCATCGGCCCAAACGGCGCAGGCAAGACGACGGTATTGGAAGCCATCGCCGGGCTTCTCCCGGTCAACTCGGGGGAGGTCTTCTGGCGCGGAGAGCCGCTGAAGATAGCCGACCGGCGCAACTCCTTGTTTTATCTGCCTGACGGAGTGCACCCCTACCGAGACCAGACCGCCTGGCAGGTCTTGTCATTTGTGGCGCGCGTGTTTCGCCGATCCGATGCTGAGGTCAGGGCGACCATCGAAGCTCTTGGATTGCAGCCGGTGCTCGGCAAGCGCGTGCACGAGCTGTCGAAAGGGTATGCCCGCCGTCTGATACTCAGCCTGGGCCTGTTGGCCCCGCACGAACTGTTGCTGATGGACGAGCCGTTCGACGGGTTCGACCTGCGGCAGATCCGGGAGATCATCGGCGTCTTGCGCGGGCAGACAGCGTATGGACGAACGCTGATCCTTTGCATCCACCAGTTGGCAGATGCTGAACGGATCTGCGACCGCTTCATTCTGCTCTCGGCGGGGAGGGTGCGCGGCATTGGCGGGCTCGCGGACCTACGGGCGCAGACCGGCCTCGCGACCGGATCATTGGAGGACATCTTCCTTGCGCTCACGTGACGCAGACAGGCGACTGGCAGCACCGATCGCGCCGCTCCTTGCAAAGGAGATCCGCGAGATCACCGCGGGTCGAGCGCTTTGGACGATGTTGCTCCTCGTCTGTCCTCTGGTCGGATACAGCTTTGCCCAAGCCGTCTCTCTCTACAGCGAGTCCAGCTCGGCCGCTCTGCAGTCGCCTGTCCTGGCGAGGAGTCTTTCGCCACTCGACGGAATTCTCGTGCCGACATTCGGTTCGTTCTATGTCGCGGTAACACTGCTGTTCCCTTTCGTGGCAATTCGGGTCTTGGGCCAGGAAAAGGAGACCGGAGCGCTGCGCCTGCTCGTTCAGTTACCATACCGACATTCCACGCTGGTTCTGGTAAAGCTCTGCGCTGTGCTCGCGGGGTGGCTTATGGTGAGCGTCCCCGCGCTTTCCGCGCTTGCGATGTGGGCAGTACTCGGCGGCCATCTCGCAGCGCCGGAGACGCTCAACCTGCTGTTTGGACATTTGCTGTATGGTCTGCTGGTCGGTGGCATCGGCCTCCTTGCAGCGACCATTTCCGACAGTTCGGCGACGGCTGCCATCGTTGCGCTCGCTGTGACCATCGGTTCATGGGTGCTGGACTTTACGCTCGCGGGCCGCTCCGGCTGGTCGGCTTGGTTTGCACAGTTGTCACTCACGCGCACCTTGCGGCCGTTTGAGGAGGGGCTCCTTTCTGCCGGGCTGGTGCTCGGCATAGCCGTCGTGATTTCCGGGCTCACTGCGCTGACGATCATCTGGTTGCCGCCCGGATCGCACCGGCGGACGAGATTCGCGCGCTCTGTAGCCTGCCTCTTCATGATCGTGCTTGCTCTCGGCGCCGCTGCTCAGGCCAGGAAGTCCTTAGACGTAAGCGAAGATCGACGAAACTCGTTCTCTGCGGCCGACGAGCGTTTGCTCGCCACGCTTCGCTTGCCGCTGGTCATCACTGTGAATCTCGCTCCTGAGGATCCCCGCTATATTGATCTGCGGCGGAATGTTCTCGCCAAGCTCGAGCGTGCCATGCCGGACGTGGCGGTTGTTCTCGCCGGGGCGCGGCAGAACGCAGCGAGTTCGCCCGATGCTTATGGTCAGATTGAATACGTCTACGGTAACCGAAACGACGTTAGCCGCTCGACGAGTCCGCGCGAGATACTGCCGCTACTGTATGCCCTCGCGGGCGCGCAACCGCCCGTACCTGGTTCGGGCGAAGACTATCCGGGCTATCCGTTGATTGCGAGCGCGAACGCGTCATTGCTTTGGTTCTTCGGCGGATTGCCGCTTCTGATCGCACTCGCGTGGTGGCGGATCCGTCGTCCCGCTACCAAGCCCTATCTTATCGGCAAAGGAGCTAAGTCATGAGCACGAGAATGGAGCTCGCAGCAGCGGTGTTCGCGGTACTCGGCCTTGCTGCACAGGCTTTGCCTGGCCTCGCTGCCGGGCCAATCAGGATCGATTTCACGGATGAAACGGTCGGCGCGGAGCCCAAGTCGCTCGTGCCGGTTGTCGGTACTTGGCGGATCGAGGAGGATAACGGAAAGAAGCTCCTCACGGTTGATGGCCGCCAGTGGAAGGAAGGGCAGGCATCGGCAGGCATCGCCGACAAGGCACGTGCGCTGTACGGCGAACGTTACGCCGAATTTCTCGATCGCGTGCAAGCCTACGCTTATTACCCCTACGCGGTCGCGCCGAAGATCGACAATTTCAGCGGAGGTGAGATTTCGGTACGTTTTGAAGGTCTGTCCGGTCGGATCGATCAGGGGGCGGGGATTCTCTTCAATCTCAAGCCAAATGGCGACTACCTGACCGTTCGCGCAAACTGTCTGGAGGACAATGTCGTCCTTTGGAAGTTCGAGAAAGGTAAGCGTTCCGCGGTCAAATGGGTACGCAATACGCCAACCCCGACCCGCCAGTGGCATGAGCTCAAGGTCCGCATCAACGGTGCGAAGGTCGAGGGCTATCTGGATGGCAAACTCTATCTCGAGCACACCTTGGCGCAGCCGGTTTCCGGCCGGATCGGTCTGTGGTCGAAGGCCGACAGTCACATGTATTTCACAGATTACACCGTAGCAGCCACCACTGATTGAGCGGGCGTGTAATCGTTGGCGCGTACCGCGCAGGGTTCTGGACCACAGGTGGTGGCTCCGCGGAACCAGTAGACTTCGACGGCGTTGACAAGCCCGTCAGTCGAGCATTATCTGCTCGTACGGGGAAGCGATCTCCCCGTGAGGCGACATGCCCAAGAATCGCGTCCGGTATTCCGAGTAGGAAGGACGCTGCATGTCTGCCGTTTGCTTACCCCCTCCCCAAACGTCTCCATTGTTCTCAATCGCGCCGCGATTCTGCGGAGAGTGGCGGCTCGACTGCGCTGCCGAAAACCTGCTCCAGGCGGTTCAGCACCGGGACGCGTCAAATCTGGAAATCACCGACGGTCTCAGCGGAGCACGATCATGACCTACGCCATGAAGCCGCTTTCCTGCGACCCGAACCGGATCCGGGGCATGTCGGAACGGATGATTGTCAGCCACTACGAAAACAACTATGGCGGCGCAGTCAAACGGCTCAATCTGATCGAGGAACAGCTTGCCGGGCTCGATTTTGCGAAAGCGCCGGGCTTTCTGATCAACGGGCTAAAGCGCGAGCAGCTCCTCGCAACCAATTCGATGATCCTGCACGAGGTGTTCTTTGCCGGCCTTGGCGACGAGAGCGAACCCGCCCCAAGCCTGAACGAGGCCCTGTCGCGTGACTTCGGGTCGTACGACCGGTGGCGCAACGAATTCGTTGCGATGGGCAAGGCACTAGGCGGTGGCTCAGGTTGGGTACTGCTGACCTGGTCGCCTCGCGACGGCAAACTCGTCAACCAATGGGCCGCGGATCACTGCCACACGCTGGCTGGTGGGGTGCCGATTCTGGCGCTCGATATGTACGAGCATTCCTATCACATCGACTACGGCGCCAAGGCGGCGAGCTACGTGGATATCTTCATGGCGGCGATCAATTGGCCGGCGGTACAGCGCACTTATGAGGGGATGCAAAGATAACGCGCGGCTCCGGGTGGTGAAAGGGCGGGCACGACTCATTGGGGACGACATGCCTGACGAAGGAGGATGCAATGCAGAAGAAACTCTCGATAGGTGCTCCGATTCTCTTCGCGCTATTGGGAGCCTTTGCTGGCGTGGAGATGACGAACTGGATGAAATATGGCGAGTCGTTTATCTCCAGCGCGCATGCGCAGACCATTGATTGGCAGAAGGTCGACGAGACGCTCGGCCGAAAGCCCGCCATCTCGGACGATGTCCACCGCTATGGGTTCCCGCGCACAGACCTCGCGGTGACTTTGGATGGGGTGGCCATCAAGCCCGCGCTCGCGCTGGGCGGCTGGGTTGCTTTCAAGCCGGTGCACGGCAGCGCAATGATCATGGGCGACGTTGTGCTTCTGGAAACCGAGATCAATCCGGTAATGGCGAAGATGATCGCGAGCGGCCTCGAGATCACCGCCGTGCACAACCATCTGCTACGCGCGAGCCCCGCGACATTCTACATGCACGTCGCCGGCCACGGAGACTCCGTCAAGCTGGCCTCGACCATTCGCGATGCGCTGGCCGAAAGCA
This sequence comes from Bradyrhizobium sp. NAS80.1, assembly GCF_001908205.1. Lineage (GTDB taxonomy): Bacteria > Pseudomonadota > Alphaproteobacteria > Rhizobiales > Xanthobacteraceae > Bradyrhizobium. The sequence continues at coordinate 3,455 of NZ_LGHL01000206.1, read as the reverse complement.
AGACCCCATTGACGGTCGCGGCGCCGGCGAACCCGCCGCCCGCCGCCGATCTCGATACGGCACAACTCGACCAGATCATCGGAGTTAAAGGACGGGCCAACGGCGGTGTCTACCAATACAACGTTAAGCGGCGCGATCCGATCACAGAAGGCGACATGTTGTTGGCCCCGGTCGGTGCAATGGGCGTCGCAATCGGGATCAATTTCCAGTCTACGGGCGGAGGCAAGGCCGCAATCACCGGCGACTTTGTGCTGACCGGCGATGAGGTCAACCCGGTCATCGTTGCGTTGCGGGCGCACGGCATAGAGGTGACGGCGCTGCATAGCCACATGCTGGACGAGCAGCCGCGCCTGTTCTTCATGCACTTCTGGGCCAATGACGACGCCTTGAAATTGGCGAAAGGGCTTCGCGCCGCCCTCGACAAGACGGCCAGCACCAAGAGTTAGAACGAAGTCGATCTCGTGCGCTGGGGCGCGGGATCGAGAATCGCAAAGGGATTCGGGATGAGAATGGCTGCACTCGTAATGTCAGCACTGGCGTGTCTCCTTGCCGTGAATGCCACAGCCCACGCCCAAACCTGCAAAGTTTGCTCCGAGCAGCACAAGGCCTGCATGAAGAACTACGCCGGACCGGCATGCAAGACCGAGTACCAAATGTGTCTGAAGTCCTGCAAATCGAAATGAGCGGCTTCTTCTTGAGATACCGCTCTATCCTCGCGGCTTTGCTGGTGACGGTATTCACTGTGAGTGCGGCTACCGCCGAGGACGACTTTCGCAAACTGTCGGGTGCACAAATACGAGCCAAGCTCCCCGGCATGCAAAATAGCCGACGAGGTGCACTGGCGAGAGGTCTACGAGCGCGGCGGCAGGCTGCGAAGCTACTCAATGGGCAAGAAGATGGTCGGGAAGTGGTTCGTCCACCCCGACGAGTGTTGTCTCGATCTTCCCGAGCCCGACGGCGGCTGCTTCGAGGTGGGCGCATCCGGTGAAAGGGTGGTCTTGAAGCCGACAGGGCTGGGTCTGGCCGTGGATGGCGTCCTGAGGTCGCTGGCCCAAGGCGAATGACCTGCGTTGCGGGCCCGATGCCCTTGGTTTCTTTTGAAGGAGCTTTGATGTGACGACAACTACGGTTCCCGAGCGCGGTCGTATGGCGGAATTGGCGCTCTATTTCTTGCGTCTCGGCTTTCTTGGCTTCGGTGGTCCCGTTGCGCTCGTTGGCCAGATGGAACGTGAGCTGGTCAACGACAAGAAGTGGCTCACCAAAGAGCAGATGCGAGAATCGATCGCCATCTGCCAATCGTTGCCCGGTCCGCTTGCGATCCAGGTCGGCATCTACATCGCCTGGCTCCGCTGCGGCTTTTGGGGCGCCTGGCTCGGCGGATGGTGTTTCATTCTGCCCAATTTCATCATCGTCGCCGCGCTTGGAGCGCTCTACGTCTATCTCGGCGATCTTCAGCCGGTGACCGCCATCTTCTATGGCGTCAGCCCGGCCGTGATCGCGCTCATTCTGCATTCCTGCTACCGGCTCGCGAAACTCGGCATGGAAGACTGGCTGCAATGGGCCATCGCGGTGGTGTGTTTCGCAGTGACGATCATCCTGCAGGCCGAGGTGGCGCTGCTGTTCATCGGCGCAGGCATTGTTGGCATCGTCTATTATGGCAGCCTGTTCAAGCGGACACCCGCCGTGTTGCCGGTTGTCGCGGTGCCCGCGACTGCTCCGCTGGCGCCGGTAGCCACAGCTTCCACGCTCGGCAAGCTCATGCTGTTCTTCCTGAAGGCTGGTTCGCTCACATTCGGCAGCGGCCTCGTGATCGTGCCATTCCTTGAGCAAGGGCTGGTCCAGCAATATGGCTGGCTCGACGAACGGCAATTCCTGATCGCTGTTGCCATTGGCATGATCAGTCCGGGGCCGGTCGTGATCACAGCGACCTTCGTCGGTTATCTGGTGGCGGGGTTCTGGGGCTCGCTGATTTCCACAGTCGGTATCTTCTTGCCGTCCTTCTTACTGGTCCTCATCGTGGCACCGATCCTGGCGCGGCATCGAGGAAACGCCAACGTCCAGGGCTTTGTGAGGGGCGCTTACGCTGCGGCGATCGGCACGATCTTGGGGGCTTGTGTCCTGCTCGGCAAGATCGCGATCGGCGACTGGCTGACGGTGGCGGTTGGTGTCGTGTCTCTTGCCGTACTGTTCCGGTTGGAAGGTCAGCAATCCGGCGCTGATTGCCGCAACTGCAGTCGTGGGACTTATCGCTTATCCGCTGCTGCAGCCGGCGTGGGTAATGGTCAAATAGAGGGCAAGGGGGCATCTCGAAAAGTGTAAGGAGGTCCCTATGACGAGACGAGAAATCCTACTTACGACCGTAAGCGGCTTCATCATGGTCGCTCTGGTGGCATCGTTTGGTGGTTCTCGGTCTGCTCTTGCGATTGGTCCAGACCAAGAACAGGCCGAACTAGGGAACGCGTTGAGTGGCGCAAAGGTGAGCTTGCAACAGGGGTTCACGGCAAGCGAGCGGGAAGGCCAACCGATTTCCGGGAAATTCGAGATGGATGAGGGCAAACTCCAGCTTTCGGTCTACACGGCAAAAGAAGAAAAATTCTACGAGGTCATTGTTGATCACATGACCGGGACTATTGCCAAGGTCGAACCGATTACCGAGGGCGAGGACCTTGCCCATGCCAAGTCCCAAAAGGCCGCGATGGATAGGGCAAAGGTCAAGCTGGCGGATGCCGCCACCAAGGCGAAAGGACAGGCTAAAGGAGAAGCAGGGGAGGTGCTCGTTGTGAGTGCGGTGCCAGAACTGAAGGACGACCGTCCGGAGGCCACGATTGTTCTACTGCAAGGAAAGAAGTTCTCAACTGCTTCGCAACGGCTCGACTAGAACTCTAAACATGTCCGCCGCGGTGGCCAGAAGAGGTCGCAGGGTGCGGGATCGGTCGATCGACCAGAGCATTGGCGAACGATCCTGCGCTCGTCCTCGTTGACGATCCCACTGGCAACCTTGACGGCAAGAGTAAAGAAAGCGTGATGGTGTGCTCACGGATGCGGTCCGCGAGCGCGGCAAGACAACGCTGTTCGTTACCCACGAGCGTGACAAGGTGCAAGCTATTGACAGGTCCCTCGAGCTGAGGAATGGCGTGCTCAGCTCCTACCGGATTGATCCGCAAGAGAGGGTATTCTGAGATTGCGTCTTCCGCCGCCTCTCGTCTGATTCAGGAAGGGCGGCATCTTGGCCTCTCCAATCGGAGGCGCCCGCACAAAGGAAGAGCGCAGAAACGCATTGCGTGGATTTCGCTGCTACGCTGCGAGGCGTACTGCTCGTATCGCTGTCGTGTATCTGATCAACGGACCCTCCTCGGGATCATCACCATGGAAATGAATCGCTGCGCCAGCCGGGATTTTGCGTGGCTTTCCGTATTCCTTGACGGACGCGGTCTCGACCACCTGTAAGTCCGGAT
>NZ_LGHL01000205.1 GCF_001908205.1 Bradyrhizobium sp. NAS80.1 | reverse complement strand
GACGACGGGCGGCGGAGCGGGGGGGCGTCGGCTGTTGTGCCGTCACCGGCGGGCGCGATCCGCTGGGCCCGGGGATGAATGAAAAGTCTTCAGCCAGCGAAGACGAGATCCACGGCACCTGCTCACCGCGCGAGGCGCGGGTGACGCCCATCTTGGTGCGGTTCAGCGTCTCTTCTGCCATCAGGTCGGGGACGCGGATTTCCTTCAAGAGTTCCTGGACGAAAAGGCTGTGGTCGCCGCCGGCATCCGAGACCACCGAGGCCAGAGCCGCGGAATACATCACCAGCGTGCCGTTCGGCGCGATGACCGGCGTGAGGCCGGCCGAGAAGCTGCGGAACCGGCGCTCGAACGGGTTGCGCCTGGAGGCGTCGATCAGCGCGATCTTGACGCCGGCGCCGCGGGTATTGAGCTCGCCAAGCACGGTCTCGAGGCTGAAACCGTCCCGGCGCACGTCGGATTCGGTCCAGATCTGTGCATCGATGGGCAGCATGTAGCTCTGGCGCGCCGACTGGATGCCGAACCCGCTGAAGAACACCAGCGCCACCGAACCCGGCTTGATCTTGCCGTAGAGCTTGTCGAAGGCGCGGCGCATGCCGTCGCCGGTCAGGTTCTCGCCGATCTCGACGGAAAAGCCGTCCCGCTTGAGCTCGTCAGCTACGTCGCGCGCATCGTTGATCGGCTCCTTCAGCGGGGCATCGGCGTCCGGATATTTGGCGTTGCCGATGACCAGCGCATAGCGGTCGCCGGCCGCAAGCGACGGAGCGGTAGGGAGCAACGAAACGAGCAAAGGGAGAAGGAAGAGGAAGCGAATTTTCATAATCAGCGCGGTCCAGCCAAAAAGGCGCCGATCCCAGCTTGCGCCGCGGCGACCTTAACTTACGCTCTAGGCATTATCAAACCGGGGAGAGGATGCGTCAACCGCTTGGAGTTTCGGCGTTATCGCGACGATTGACCGCAACGCACGGGCGCGCCGCGAGGGGAATAAACGGTCTGTCATGGTTGTACTCGACGCGATCCAGTTCGACCTTATGGCGCCATGTTAGGGCCGCCATGGCGACGAAAATGTGATTGGTCTCACATTGCAGGCTTGCGGTGGTCGCGACGTCGGATGTTTGACGTTTGCGACGGGCAATGGCTTGGTGCGACGGAGCGTCCCTGAAGATCCATTCAGAAAAGCAAAGCCAAGATCAAAACCATGGGAAACGTCTACGAAATCTACGCGCTGCGCTATGCGACGATGTCGCCGCGCACCCCCAGCATGAACTTCCTGGCGCCCGACCCGCATGACAGCGCGGCGCAGGACCTCGACTACTTCGTCTGGCTGATCCGCGGCGGCGGCCGCGACATCCTGGTCGATACCGGGTTCAATGCCGAGGAGGCGACCGCGCGGGCGCGCAGGCTGACGCTCAACCCGGTCGATGCGCTGGAGCGTTTTGGCGTCGCCGCGTCGAGCATTCGCGACATTATCGTGACGCATCTGCACTACGACCACGCCGGCAATCTCGATCGCTTCCCGAACGCCCGCTTCCATCTCCAGGAGCGCGAGATGGCTTATGCGACAGGGCGGTGCATGTGCAACGGACTGCTGCGACATCCATTCTCGGTCGAACACGTCACGCAGATGGTGCGCCATGTCTATGGCGAACGCGTCACCTTCTATTCCGGTGATGGCGAGGTTGCGCCGGGTGTCACCGTGCATCGCGTCGGCGGCCATTCGGACGGCCTGCAGGTGGTCAGGGTCGAGACCGCGCGCGGGCCGGTGGTGCTGGCGTCCGACGCCACGCATTACTACGCCAATCTGCAGCGCCGCAGCCCGTTTCCGATCGTCTACAATGTCGGCGACATGGCGCAGGGCTGGGAGACGATCGAGCGTCTCGCCGGTCACCCCGACCGCTACATTCCCGGCCACGATCCAATCGTCACGGAGATCTATCCGCGCGCCAGCGACAACGTCGATGCCTGGGCGCTCCATCTGCCGCCGTCGAGATCGTTTGCGAAGTGATGCGACAGCGCCATTCCGGGCTCGCCGCTTCGCGGGCGCCCCGGAATGACGGAAGAAATCAATACGCCTGCTTGGCGTCGGCCTCTTCGCTGGTCTGGATCAGGTCGAGGCTCGCCTCGATCTTGCTAAGCAGCACAGAGAGCTGCTTGCGCTCCTGCGCGGAGAGGCAGGCGAGGATTTCGTCCTCCCGCCGCAGCAACTGCGGGAAAAGCTCCTCATAGAGCGCGCGGCCCTTCTTAGTCAGCTGCAGGCGGAATTCGCGGCGGTCGGCTTCATTCTCGACCCGCTCGATCAGTTCCTCATGCAACAGCGTGGTCACCGCGCGGCTGATGGTGGATTTGTGGGTGCGGGTACATTGCGAGATGTACTGCGCGCTACAGGCATCGTTGCGAAAGCCGAGCGTCGCGATCACGCGCCAGGCCGGAATGTCGAGGCCGTGGCGCTCCTGATATTCGACCGCGAGCGCGGAGCTCACCTCCGCCGCAAGCCGGTTGAGGCGGAACGGCACGAACTTGAACAGATCGAGTCGAGCTTTAGGCCCCGCTGAAGCCTCATCGGCTTCCCGTGTCTTCAGCGCGATGTCGCTGGATGTCCTCGCCAAGAAGAGCGCTCCGAATTCCAGTTGACGGCCGGCCGGCTCCGGTCCAAAATAGTTGCACGTGAGACTATCTAGCAGATCAAACCTCTCCTGACCAGAGCCGAGGTTCGCGTATGGCGCAGGCCAATTCTCCTCAGGCCAAAACCCAGTTCGGCTATCGCCGTCACCCCGATCAGGATCGCCCCGGCCAAAGCCCGGCCGAGCATCCGGTCGTGGTCGTCGGCGCAGGCCCGGTCGGGCTGTCGCTTGCGATTGATCTCGCCCAGCGCGGCCAGCGCGTCGTCCTTCTGGATGACGCCGATCGTATCGGCGAGGGTTCCCGCGCGATCTGCTTCTCGAAACGTTCGCTGGAATATTGGGATCGGCTCGGCGTCGGCGACCGTATGGTCGACAAGGGCGTGGTGTGGAGTGTCGGCCGCATCTTCCACGGTGAATCGCAGCTCTATCAGTTCAATCTCCTGCCCGAGGACGGCCATAAGCGGCCGGCCTTCATCAATCTCCAGCAATATTACGCAGAGGCCTATCTGGTCGATCGCATCAGCGATCTGCCTGATATCGACCTGCGCTGGCGCAACAAGGTGACGGGGCTGGAGCAGCGCAACGATTCCGTCCTGCTGACGATTGAAACGCCGGAGGGCGCCTATCGCCTGCACGCGCAATATGTCATCGCCTGCGACGGCGCGCGGTCGTCGCTGCGGCAGATGGTCGGCGCCGAGTTTGCAGGCCAGGTGTTCGAGGATCAGTTCCTGATCGCCGACGTCAAGATGACGGCGGAATTCCCGACCGAGCGATGGTTCTGGTTCGATCCGCCGTTTCATGCGGGACGTTCGGCGTTGCTGCATCGGCAGCCCGACGATGTCTGGCGCATCGATCTCCAGCTCCATCGCTACGCCGATCCGGTCGTCGAGAAGAAACCCGAGAACGTGCGGCCGCGCATCGCGCGCATGCTCGGCCACGACAAGTTCGAGTTCGAGTGGATCTCGCTCTACAAGTTCCAGTGCCGGCGGATGGATCGCTTCATCCATGGCAGCGTGATCTTCGCTGGCGATTCCGCGCATCAGGTCTCGCCCTTCGGCGCGCGTGGCGCGAACTCGGGACTCGAAGACGCCGAAAACCTCTCCTGGAAGCTCGACCGCGTGCTGCGTGGCTTGTCACCCGCGAGCCTGCTCGAAACCTACCATGTCGAGCGCAGCCTGGCGGCCGACGAGAACATCCGCGAATCCACCCGTTCGACCGATTTCATGGCGCCGAACTCGCATCAGGAAGCGCGGCTGCGCAAGGCCGTGCTGTCGCTGGCCAAGGAAACCGAGTTCGGCAAGCGCATGGTCAATGGCGGCCGGCTGTCGGTGCCGTGCAGCTATGACTCGCCGCTGTCATCCCCCGATGCCGACGCCTGGTGCGGCGGACCGTCTCCCGGCTGTTCCATGCTCGACGCCCCCGTTGCGGCGCGCGCGGGCGAGCAGGCTTATCTGACGGATGCATTCCGCAAGGGTGGAACAGACTTCACCCTGCTGTCGTTCAACAATGGGGCGGCGATCGACGCGCCCGATGGTGTGAAGGATATCCGCATCGGCGGTGAGGGCGGACTTGCCGATCCCTCAGGCCTTGTCGCAAAGCGCTACGACGCCGAGCCGGGTGCGGCCTATCTGCTCAGGCCCGATGGATATGTTGCAGCGCGCTTCCGCCATCCGACGCGTGCGGCGATCGCGGCCGCGCTGTCGCGGGCCCAAGGCTCGAATTTGAACGGCTTGAATTGAAGGCTTGAATTGAGGTCTGGTATGCCGCTTTCCACCAACTCCAACTTTGCGCGCCCGGACGACGCCTTTCGCGCCATCGTCGAAGCGCATCGCGGCCTCACAGACGAGCAGAGCGCCGATTTCGATGCCGCGCTGGTGCTGATCCTCGCCAACCATATCGGCGACATCGACGTGCTGCGCGAGGCGATCGGGCTCGCGAAGCGCCGCATGATCGACGGCCAGCAGCAGCAGCAACAACAACAACAATAACCCCAAAGACTTGAAGGATGAACTGATGGCGAAGAATTTCGCATCCACGGGCGATCTCTCCGAGAAGAAGATTACCTTCTCCGAGATCGGCACCGATCTTTACGCGTTCACCGCCGAAGGCGATCCGAACACGGCTGTCATTGTCGGCGACGACGGCTGTCTCGTGTTCGACGCGCAAGCAACGCCGGCGATGGCCAACAAGGTCATCGAGCGCGTCCGCACCGTCACGGACAAGCCGATCAAATATGTCGTGCTGTCGCACTATCACGCCGTGCGCGTGTTAGGGGCCTCCGCCTACAAGGCGCAAGGCATCGTTGCCTCGCAGGAGACCTATCGTCTCATCGAGGAGCGCGGAAAGCAGGATTGGGATTCCGAATACGGACGCTTCCCGCGCCTGTTCCAGGATGCGCAAAGCATTCCCGGCCTGACCTGGCCGACGCTGACCTTCGAAGGCGAGATGTCGATCTATCTCGGCAAGCGCGAGGTGCGCCTGATGCAACTCGGCGCTGGCCATACCTCGGGCGACATCGTCGCCTGGGTGCCGGATGCCGAAGTGATGTTCTCCGGCGACCTCATCGAATATCACTCGGCCTGCTATTGCGGCGACGCGCATTTGCGCGAATGGCCGATGACGCTGAACGAGATCCGCAACTTCAATCCCAAGGCGATCGCGCCGGGCCGCGGCGATGCGTTGAAGGGCCTTGCCACGGGGCGCGAGGCCATCGCGATGACGCGCGACTTCGTCTCTACGCTCTACGGCGCGGCCGAAATCTCCGTCGCGAAGGGCCGCACGCTGAAGGAAACGATGGCGGCGACGCGCGAGGTGATGGATCCGAAGTTTTCGAGCTTCGCCATCTATGAGCACTGCCTGCCGTTCAACGTGTCGCGCGCCTTCGACGAAGCGTCCGGGATCGATGATCCCGTGATCTGGACCGACAAGCGCGACCAGGAAATGTGGGCCGCCCTGCAAGGAGGAGGATAGTCATGAACATCAATACCTCGCCTGATCAGATCATCCGGAGCTCGGCCCAGGTGACGCCGGGCTACATGTCCGGCTTCGGCAACAGCTTCGAGACCGAGGCGCTGCCGGGCGCGCTGCCGATCGGCCGCAACTCGCCGCAGCGTTGCGCCTACGGCCTCTATGCCGAGCAACTCTCGGGCTCGCCCTTCACCGCGCCGCGCGGCACCAATGAGCGCTCCTGGCTCTATCGCATCCGCCCTTCGGTGAAGCATTCGGGACGCTTCGAGAAGGTCGATGCCGGGCTGTGGCGCTCGGCGCCGTGCCATGAATACGATTTGCCGATCGCGCAGCTGCGCTGGGACCCGGCGCCGCTGCCCAAGGAAGACGTGACCTTCGTCCAGGGCGTGCAGACCATGACGACCGCCGGTGACGTGAACACGCAGGCCGGCATGGCCGCGCATGTCTACCTCATCACCAAGTCGATGGTGGACCAGCACTTCTACAATGCCGACGGCGAGCTGATGTTCGTGCTCCAGCAGGGCAATCTGTGCGTCGTCACCGAGTTCGGCCGCATCGACGCCGAGCCCGGCGAGATCGTGGTGATCCCGCGCGGCGTCAAGTTCCGCGTCGAGATTCCGAACGGACCGGCGCGCGGTTATCTCTGCGAAAACTACGGCGGCGCCTTCACGCTGCCGGAGCGCGGGCCGATCGGCGCCAACTGTCTTGCGAACGCGCGCGACTTCCTCACGCCGGTTGCGTTTTACGAAGACAAGGACACGCCGACCGAGTTGTTCGTGAAATGGGGCGGTTCGCTGTTCAAGACGACGCTGCCGCATTCACCGATCGACGTCGTCGCCTGGCACGGCAATTACGCGCCCTACAAATACGATCTGCGGACCTTCTCGCCGGTCGGCGCGATCGGGTTCGACCATCCCGATCCCTCGATCTTCACGGTGCTGACCTCACCGTCGGAGACGGCAGGCACGGCGAATATCGACTTCGTCATCTTCCCCGAGCGCTGGATGGTCGCGGACAACACCTTCCGTCCGCCCTGGTACCACATGAACATCATGAGCGAGTTCATGGGCCTGATCTACGGCGTCTACGATGCCAAGCCGCAAGGCTTCGTGCCGGGCGGCATCAGCCTGCACAATTGCATGCTGCCGCACGGCCCCGATCGCGAGGCTTTCGATCACGCCAGCAACGGCGAGCTGAAGCCGGTGAAGTTGACCGGCACCATGGCCTTCATGTTCGAGACCCGCTATCCGCAGCGTGTGACAGCGCACGCCGCGAAGTCGTCGACGCTTCAGGACGATTACGCGGATTGCTGGACGGGTCTGGAGAAGCGGTTCGATCCGAACAGGCCGTAGCTTTTAACCCTCTCCCCTTGTGGGAGAGGGTGGCTCGCCGCGCAGCGGCGAGACGGGTGAGGGGTCTCTTTCCACGAGCGAGCCTCTCTCATTCGGAATCGCGGATAGGACCCCTCATCCGGCGCTTCGCGCCACCTTCTCCCACAAGGGGAGAAGGAAGAAAGGACCAGGCCAAAAGTGACAACCCACCCCAACGACCCCAGTCTCCGCTCCTTCATCGACGTCGATCCCGCTTCCGACTTCCCGATCCAGAACCTGCCTTACGGCGTGTTCTCGACCGCCGCCAATCCAACGCCGCGGGTTGGCGTCGCGATCGGCAACTACGTGCTCGATCTCTGGGAGCTCGAGCAGGACTCCCGGCTCGAGGTCGGTCCGCTCGGCGTATTCTCCGGGCCCTCGCTCAATCCCTTCATGGCGCTGGGACCGAAGGTCTGGACAAAGACGCGGGCGCGGATCAGCGAGCTCCTGCGTCACGATCATCCGGAGCTGCGCGACGACGAGGAGCTGCGCAAGCAGGCCCTGGTGCCGATGCGGGATGCCAAGCTGCATCTGCCGATCACTGTCTCCGGCTACACCGATTTCTATTCCTCGAAAGAGCACGCCACCAATGTCGGCGTGATGTTCCGCGGCAAGGACAATGCGCTGCAGCCGAACTGGCTGCATATGCCGATCGCTTATAACGGCCGTGCCTCCACCGTCGTGGTCTCCGGCACCAATGTGAAACGGCCGCGCGGGCAGCTGAAGCCGCCCAATGTCGAGCTGCCGAGCTTCGGCCCATGCAAACGGCTCGATTTCGAGCTGGAGATGGGCGTCGTGGTCGGCCAGCCTTCGCCGATGGGCGGCATGCTCACGGAGCAACAGGCCGAGGAGATGATTTTCGGCTTCGTCCTGCTGAACGACTGGAGCGCGCGCGACATCCAGCAATGGGAATACGTGCCGCTCGGCCCGTTCCTCGCAAAAGCGTTTGCGACCTCGATCAGCCCGTGGGTGGTGACGCGCGAGGCGCTGGAGCCGTTCCGCCAGAAGGGACCGGAGCAGGAGCCTGTGCCGCTCGACTATCTCAAGCAGAGCCGGCCGCAGAATTACGATCTGGAGCTCGACGTCTCCTTGCGCGCTGCCGGCCCCAACGCGCCCGCCAGCATCAGCCGCACCAATTTCAAATACATGTACTGGTCCTCGGTGCAGCAGCTGATGCACCACGCTTCCAGCGGCTGCGCCATGAATGTCGGTGATCTCCTGGGGTCCGGCACCATCTCCGGCCCGGAGAAGAACCAGCGCGGCAGCCTTCTGGAGATCAGCTGGAACGGCACCGAGCCGGTCGAACTTCCCGGCGGTGCCAAGCGGTCGTTTCTTGAGGACGGCGACAGCCTCGTGATGCGCGGCTGGTGCCAGGGCAACGGCTACCGCGTTGGGTTCGGCGAGGTCGAGGGGACGATTTCGGCGGCGGAGTAGGTCGCTCACTCGGATTCGTAGGGTGGGCAAAGGCGCGTGAGCGCCGTGCCCACCATCTTTCTTTCCGCAATCGTGGTGACATGGTGGGCACGCTGCGCTCTGCCCACCCTACGAGACCTACCGCTTCTCCGGCGGCACGTCGCGTATCCTCGCGCAATGTGCCGCGACGTCGTCCAGGCTGTACTTCAGATGCACCCGCTTGTCGGACGGCGCCTGCTTGCTCGTGCACACGCCTGGCCGCCATTCCTGCGTCGGGCGGATCGGGCGCGGCGCGAAGCCGCCGCCACAGTTCGGGCAGACGTTGGAGAGCTTGGTCTCCGCACAATCCGCACAGAACGTGCATTCATAGGAGCAGATCCGCGCGTCAGTTGCATTCGGCGGCAGGTCGCGGTCGCAATATTCGCAGTTCGGTCGAAGCTGGAGGGCCATGGCTTTCATCTCCCGGATTGACCGGGATCATCGCAGATCGCGTGCGCAGCGCGAATGTCGCATTTCCCTCGATTTCAGCCGGGTTTGATCTCCTTGAGCGGCAGCCGTGAGCTTTCCTTGAGCCTGTCGAGCACGATCGAGGAGCGCACATGCGCCACGCTCTGGTGCGGCATCAGCACGTCGTTGACGAGGTTGGAGAGTCCCTTGAGGTCGCGCAGCACGGCTTTGAGCACGTAATCGGCGTCGCCGGTCAGCGAATAGGCCTCCTGGATTTCGTCGATGCGGCCAACCAGCGCGCGGAAGCGCTTCGAATTGTCGGGTGAGTGGGTCGCCAGAGTCACCTGGATGAAGGCGATCACGCCGAAGCCCAGCGCCTCGCTGGAGAGATCGGCGTGGTAGCCCGCGATCACCTTCTCCTCCTCCAGCCGCATCCGCCGACGCGAGCATTGCGAGGCCGAAAGCCCTGCAAGCTCGGCGAGCTCCTGGTTGGTGAGGCGGCCGTCGTCCTGGAGCGCACCCAGGATCTTGAGGTCGAAGGCATCAACCGAAATCATGCGTCATTTGCTCGTTTCATGCACGGATCGTGCATATGATAACCAGGAGACGCCCCGTTTGCACGCTCATTGCAGGCCCCGTGAAGGATAGTTCATGGCAGCAGCAATTTGGGAGAGCACCATGGGTCCGTTTCCGCACGATGCACCGCCGGCCACGATCAGCGCCGACAATCCGATGGGCACCGATGGGTTTGAGTTCGTCGAATATGCGCATCCCAATCCGGAAGAGCTGCACGCCCTGTTCAAGCTGATGGGTTATGCGCCCGTCGCCCGCCACAAGACCAAGAAGATCACGGTCTATCGCCAGGGGGATATCAACTATCTCGTCAACGAGGAGCCCGGGACCCAAGGCTACGAGTTCGTCGCCGCGCACGGTCCCTGTGCGCCGTCGATGGCGTTCCGCGTGGTCGATGCGAAGGCGGCCTATGACCGTGCGATCTCGCTCGGCGCGGAGCCCGCGGACGTGTCATCCGCGCAGAAGACGCTCGATGTGCCTGCGATCAAGGGCATCGGCGGAAGCCTGCTTTATCTGGTCGATCGCTACGGCACCAAGGGTTCGGCCTATGATGCCGAGTTCGAGTGGCTGGGTGCGCGCGATCCGCGACCAGCCGGTGCAGGCCTGTTCTATCTCGACCATCTCACCCACAACGTCCATCGTGGCCGCATGGATGTCTGGGCCGGCTTCTACGAAAAGCTTTTCAATTTCCGCCAGATTCGCTTCTTCGACATCGAAGGCCGTGCCTCCGGCCTGTTCTCGCGCGCGCTGACCAGCCCGGACGGCAAGATCCGCATTCCGATCAACGAGGACGCCGGCGATTCCGGCCAGATCGAGGAATATCTGAAGACCTATCGCGGCGAGGGCATTCAGCACATCGCCTGCGGCTGCCGCGACATCTACCGCACCATCGAAGGCCTGCGCGAGGCCGGCCTGCCCTTCATGCCGTCGCCGCCCGAGACGTACTTCGAGCGGATCGACGCGCGCCTGCCCAAGCATGGCGAAGACGTCGCGCGGCTTCAGACCAATGGTATCCTGATCGACGGCGAGGGTGTGGTCGACGGCGGCCAGACCAAGGTGCTGCTGCAGATCTTTTCCGCCAACGCGATCGGCCCGATCTTCTTCGAGTTCATCCAGCGCAAGGGCGACGACGGTTTTGGCGAGGGCAACTTCAAGGCCCTGTTCGAGTCGATCGAGGAAGACCAGATCCGGCGCGGAGTGCTGAAGGTGGATACGGCGGCTTAGGGCGCGTACGCTAGGCACGAGCTGAATACACATCACCGGTGGCGTCCCGGCGAACGCCGGGACCCATATCCCCTGGGAGAAGTTGCGGCGCGAGCTGGCAACTCCGAGTCTTCGCCAAACCACTCCCTGTGGTTATCGCGACGAGCGCAAGCGCTCGCGCGGAGGTCCCGGATCTGCGCTCCGCCCTGGACAACGCTACGCGTTGCCAAGGCTGCGCTTGTCCGGGA
>NZ_LGHL01000204.1 GCF_001908205.1 Bradyrhizobium sp. NAS80.1 | reverse complement strand
CGCGCGAAGCGCGAGCTACGATGCGCAATTGCGCATCTGAGGATCCATAACCACCATCGGGAGTATGGATTCCGGGCTCGCTCCAAGAGGCGCGCCCCGGAATGACGGAGCAAATGCCGGACATGGACCGCTGCTGCGCCCACGGCCCGCTGAGCGGTCGCAAGAACCAGCGTTACTTGCTTGGCGACTAGCGAGCCCAACAACAGCTCGTCATCCCGGGGCGCGACGAAGTCGCGAGCTACGATGCGCAATTGCGCATCTGAGGATCCATAACCACCATCGGGAGTATGGATTCCGGGCTCGCGCTTCGCGCGCCCCGGAATGACGGAGCAAAACAACGGCTCTCGAATTCTGAACGTCAGATCTGCAGACGAGCTTGCGCGGCGCGCAGTAGCGCCGATCGTTCACGCTGCCGTGCTGCGCTGGTTCTCGGCTGTTTCCTTTTTTTCCGCGTCCTTGTCGCGAGTCAGCCATGCTGGAAAACGAAGCAGGCTGTCATTGCTCTCTTTTGGCGGCTCAACGGGCGCTTCAGTAACCGAACTCGGCAGGTCCAGTGCAGCGGTGCCGGCTCGCACCGCATCCGCGCGCTGCTCCAGCTCGCGCAACAGCGGATCGAGCACGCTGTCGACTTCGGTCGCCACCGAGACCAGGAAAGTATTGAGCTCGCGAGCCTCGGGCACGACGGCCGAGGCCTGCTCGATCGCCTTGGAGAGACCATCGACGACAGGCGTAAACGCGCCGGCGGCTTGTTTGATTCGCGTTTTTATCGCTTCGATTTCGCTTAAGACGCGATCACGCTCCCGCCTCTTCCTCTCTTCGGTAAGGCGGGCTTCGATTTCGGCGATCTGAGCCGTCAGGGTCGTGGCTTCGGATGCAAGCGCATCGCGTCTCACGCGCACGCGATCGAGGTCGCGGCTGAGATTGTCAACTAAGTCGTCCTTTCCGAACATTGCTTTGCTCCCCAGGACAGTCGTTTTGGTTTGCAGGACAGCCGTTTTGGTCTGAAGGATGGCCTTGGCGCGAACCGCCAGCCTCGCCACCGACCGGATGGCCGGATCGGCCGAAACAGGCAACAACTTCGGTCGCGTCACATGGGCCGACATGGTCATCTCCCATTCGTGCACATTAGGCGACGGCATGGTTAACAAATGGTTAATTTCAACAAGTCCCGCTATACTCGCCCCGGTAGCATCGCCGGGAGGGCTGACCTGTGGAGCACGAGATCGAATCCAGGGACGAACCCAAGGACGGACCCAAGTCCGAGCAGAAGACCGACCCCAAAACCGAGCCGAAACACCTCGTCATCTGCTGTGACGGCACCGGCAACGAGATCTCGGAAAACATCTCCAACGTCCTGAAGCTCTATCGCTGCCTGCGCAAGACGGACAAGACCAAGCCGCGGCAGTTGGTGTTCTACGATCCCGGGGTCGGCACGGTGACGGAGCCGACCACGTGGCACCGCTGGAAGGCCAACATCAACCTGGTGCTGGGGCTCGCCACCGGCTACGGGCTCGATGACAACGTGCTCTCGGCCTATCGCTTCCTGGTCGAGCATTACGCGCCGGGCGACAAGATCTATCTGTTCGGCTTCTCCCGCGGCGCCTATACCGTGCGGGTGCTGGCGGGGCTGATCCACAAGGTCGGGCTGATCTCGCCGGAGCAGACGAACCTCGCCGGAAGCGGCCTCATCGCCTACAAGCAATATTCCGGCACCGGGCGCGGCAACGACATCGGCGATCTCACCGACGCCGGCAGTGACGACGAGGGGCCGCTGCCGCAGGACAAGTTCGACCTCGCCGCGCAGTTCGCGCGCATCACCTCCTCGCGCTGGCCGACGATCCACTTCATCGGCGTCTGGGACACGGTGGCGAGCGTGATCGTGCCGCGGCCTGACCGCTTCTATTGGCCGAGCCTGGAGGAGCTGGCCTTCACGCTGCGTAATCCGAGCGTGCACATCTTCCGCCAGGCGATCGCGATCGACGAGCGGCGCTGCATGTTCCGCCTCAAGGAATGGGAGGATCCGCAGGAATATTGGAGCAACCGCTTCGTGCCCGATCACAAGAAGCAGGCGCAGGACATCAAGCAGGTGTGGTTCGCCGGCGTGCATTGCGACGTCGGCGGCGGCTACAAGGAGACCGAGAGCGGCGAGTCCAAATATCCGCTGATCTGGATGATCGACGAGGCGGCGAAGGCCGGGCTGAACTTCAACACGCGCACCGTGAACCATCTCGCCTGGGGCATTCAGCGCAAGAACAGCCCATTCAAATACGTCGAACCGGGCTACACGAAGGAGACCGGCGAGCTGCACAATTCGATGACGCCGGCCTGGCGCGTGCTGGAATATTTGCCGAAGAGCGCGAAGTACAAGGAATGGCCGGAGCGGAAGGTGTTTCTGGGCTTCTACATCCCCGATTGCGAACCGCGCGTCATCCCCGAAGGCGCCCATGTGCATGAGAGCGTGGTGAAGCGGATGGCGGTGGAGCCCGAGTATCAGCCGGTGAATCTGCCGAAGGATTTTGTCAAAGTGCCGATGCCGGTGCCGCCGCGTGGGGAGGCGGAGGGAGTGTGAGGAGCACTTCAGCAGCAACCCGCTACCACTTTCGACATGCTTTTTCTCATATGCGATTCCCTTACCCTCCCCGGGGTGAGCGCCCCGCCCCTACGTCCGCATCCTGGCCTTCGCTCCCGCAACGATCTGCATGGCGACGCCGGCGACCCAGCCGAACAGAGCGAGCCAGCTCCAGGCGATGTGCGGCTCGAGCCGCAGCACGATGATTGCGACGGAGGCGAGCGCGGTGAGCGTGGCGAAGAGCGTGCCGACGCAGCTCAAGAATTCCGCGGCGTCGATGTGGCTGTGCTCCTCGTCGAAGGGAAGCTGCGGCGTGTCGATGCCGAGATAGAAGCCGACGAAGCCGAGCAGCATCATCAACAGCAGGAAGCCCTGCGTGGTCAGGTGCGAGATCGCCGTGCCGACATAGGCGCCGACGAACAGCCCGCACGCCGCCCCCGCCATCGCGAGACCGACGCGCTCGAACACGTGGGCAGTCTTGCGAACACGAAACCGCATGGCCGGCCTCCGTGGTGCCTCGAGTGCACGAAGGTTAAGCCAGATTTGCGGGGGGCGGAAGGTGAGGGGTTTTACGGAAGCGTGAGGTCGCGGGATGGTGAGGGAGGCGCGGCATACTCCGCTGTCGTCCCTGCCTAGTGCGCAATTGCGCACGGGG
The DNA here is from genome assembly GCF_001908205.1 of Bradyrhizobium sp. NAS80.1. Lineage (GTDB taxonomy): Bacteria > Pseudomonadota > Alphaproteobacteria > Rhizobiales > Xanthobacteraceae > Bradyrhizobium. The sequence continues at coordinate 14,218 of NZ_LGHL01000204.1, read as the reverse complement.
CGCAGGGACCCATAACCACAGGGAGTGATTTGGCGAAGACTTGAAGTTTAGGTTGTGTGATGACAACTCACACCGCCCATCATCGATAGATCACGCGGTATGGGTCCCTGCGCCCGTGCGCAATTGCGCACTAGGCAGGGACGACAGTTGCGGTTGTAGCGCCGTCGTCGCAACTCACTCGTTCCCTACCGCGCCCCGAACGTGGTCTTGCCGAACAGCGCCTTCTGCGTCGACGGCTGCGAGCGCCAGTATTGCGGCGGCGCCTCGACCTCGCCGCCGACTTCCGCGGCAGCGTGCCAGCCCCAGCGCGGGTCGTAGAGCATGCCGCGGGCAATCGCGACCATGTCGGCCTTGCCGGATGCGACGATCTCTTCGGCCTGCTTCGCCTCAGTGATCAGGCCGACGGCAATGGTGGGCAGGCCGGTCTCGCGCTTGATGGCTTCCGCAAACTGCACCTGGTAGCCGGGGCCGAGCGCAATCTTCTGCAGCGGCGAGACGCCGCCGGAGGAGGCATCGATCCAGTCGATGCCGCGCGCCTTCAGCGCGTTCGCGAATTCAATGGTTTGCGCCAGATCCCAGCCGCCCTCGACCCAGTCGGTCGACGACACCCGCATGCCGACCGGCTTGTCGTGCGGAAACACCGCGCGCACCGCATCGTAGACCTCGAGCGGGAAGCGCATGCGGTTCTGCAAGGACCCGCCATATTCATCGGTGCGCCTGTTAGAGATCGGCGACAGGAACTGATGCAGGAGATAGCCGTGCGCACCGTGCAGCTCGATCGCGTCGATGCCGAGCCGGACGGCGCGTTTCGCGCAGTCGACGAAAGCATCGCGGATGCGCTTCAGGCCCGCGGCATCGAGCGCGAGCGGCGCGGCTTCGCCCTCCTTGTGCGGCAGCGCCGATGGCGCCACCGTCTGCCAGCCGCCCTCGCTCACCGGAATGAGCTGGCCGCCGTCCCAGGGCCGCGCGCTCGAGGCTTTGCGGCCGGCATGCGCGAGCTGCATCGCAACGGCCGTGGAGGAATGCTTGCGCACGGAGGTGAGGATCTGCTTCAGCGCAGCCTCGCAGGCGTCGCTGTAGAGCCCGAGGCAGCCCGGCGTGATGCGGCCGATCGCTTCCACATGGGTCGCCTCGATGCAGAACATCGACGCCCCCCGACAGCGCGAGATTGTTGATGTGGGTGAAGTGCCAGTCGGTGGCGACGCCGTCGTCGGCCGAATACTGGCACATCGGCGACACCACGACACGGTTCTTCAATGTCAGGCCGCGCAGCTTGATCGGGGAAAACAGGGCGCTCATGCGGGGGATCCAGGGGATGAGAGGGGCAACGAAGGAAGTGTAGTGAGCCAATCGCGGATTGCCAGCCGCGCGGGGGGAATGCCCGCCCGTGGCGCCATGCATTGCGCCGAAGGGTTGAAAGGTGGCTCGGCAAACTCCGCCGGCATCCCGGGGCGCGCGAAGCGCGAGCCCGGGATCCATACCCCAGGATTGAATTCTCGCGATGATCGGCGACCACGAGCCTCCGCCAAACCCCTCCCTGTGGTTATCGCGACGAGCGCAAGCGCTCGCGCTGGGGTCCCGGGCTCGCGCGTTGCGCGCCCCGGGACGACGGCGGAGAGTGCCGAGACGACGGTGCCTACTCCACCAGCGTGAACTGCAGCAGCAGCGTGCGCTGGAGCAGCGAGAAATTATCGTCCGAGACGAGCGTCAGCACGGTCTCGCCCTCGGGCGTGACGTGGGAGTCGATGCCCTCCATGTTGTCGATCTCGTGGCCGAGATCGGCGCTGAAGAGCTCGGGGCCGTCGACCAGCGCGTTCGGCGCGATCGACTTCAAGGGGATCGAGCGGATGCGGATGTTGACGCCGGTGAACCAGGAGAACTTGCGTTCGAGGATCAGAAGCTCGCCGGAAGGCAGCAGCACCGCGTCGCTGATGTCGAATTTGTCGGTGCGGCGCACGCTGAACTGACCTGGCGACGGACCGCCGATCAGGAACGCGACCAGGTTGCCTTCGGCGTCCAGCCCGCGCTCGGAGAATGCGATCAGGGTGCCGGCGAGCGGCCGGCCCTTTGGCACGAAGACGAGCGCTTCGAGCCCCTTGTTGTAGGGTAGCTTGCGCACCGCCGGCGGGACGGGGAGCACCTCGCCGCGGGCGCGTGTCGCTCCTTTAGCGAAATCGAAGCGCATGATCTGGTTGACCCGCTCCAGCCCGACATAGACGAGGGAGCCATCGCGCGCGAGCGACTCGGTGTCGTACCAGAGGCGCTTCTCCGTGATCGGCCGGCCCTCGGCATTGAGCAACGGCGCCGCCTCGACGTCATAGAGCCCCACCATGCTACGGCCGGAATAGCGGATCGCGCCGGTGAACCAGGCGCCCTGGTCGGAGAGCGCGAGGAAGCGCTCGCCCTTGGCATCGAGGAAGCGGAATCCGGACAGCCCGCCGAAGACGCGATGCGGCGAGGTCAGCACGAGACCGCTGCGATACTCCAGCGAGCCGAAGCGCGTGCGCGAGCGATCGCGCGGCTCGAAATTGGGAATCGGCCGCGCATTGACTTCGATGCTGACCGGCGCGGCGACGGCGTGCTCGATCTGCGCCGGTTTCGGCGGCGGCTCGGTCGCAGGCTGCGCCTGCGCCAGTCGAGAGAATGCGAGAGTGGAAAATCCCGCCGCCGCGTGGCCGAGGAAGCTGCGGCGGGATTGATGCGTGCTCACGAATGCAGTTTGCGGCGCGGGCGCCCCGCCGGCTGCACCGGCGCGGTGTGGGTCTCGCTGAACAGCTCGGCGAGCTTTTCGGTGATGGCGCCGCCGAGCTCTTCGGCATCCACGATCGTCACCGCGCGGCGATAGTAGCGCGTCACGTCATGACCGATGCCGATCGCGATCAGCTCGACCGGCGAGCGGGTCTCGATCTCCTCGATGATGTGGCGCAGGTGCCGTTCGAGATAGTTGCCGGGATTGACCGACAGCGTGGAATCGTCGACCGGCGCGCCGTCCGAGATCATCATCAGGATCTTGCGCTGCTCGGGCCGGCCGAGCAGGCGCTTGTGCGCCCAGTCCAGCGCCTCGCCGTCGATGTTCTCCTTGAGCAGGCCCTCGCGCATCATCAGGCCGAGATTCTTGCGCGCACGGCGCCAGGGGGCGTCGGCGGACTTGTAGATGATGTGCCTGAGATCGTTGAGGCGGCCGGGATTGGCCGGCTTGCCGGCGGCAAGCCAGGCTTCGCGCGATTGCCCGCCCTTCCAGGCGCGCGTGGTGAAGCCCAAAATCTCGACCTTGACGCCGCAACGCTCCAGCGTGCGCGCAAGGATGTCGGCGCAGGTCGCCGCCACCGTGATGGGGCGTCCGCGCATCGAGCCGGAATTGTCGAGCAGCAGCGTCACCACGGTGTCGCGGAACGTCGCCTCCTTCTCGTGCATGAAGGACAGCGGATGATAGGGATCGGTCACCACACGCGACAGGCGCGCGGGATCGAGAATGCCCTCTTCGAGATCGAACTCCCAGGCGCGGTTCTGCTGCGCCATCAGCCGGCGCTGCAGCCGGTTGGCAAGACGGGCGACGATGCCCTGCAGATGCGCGAGCTGCTTGTCGAGATAGGCGCGCAGGCGCTCCAGCTCGTCATGGTCGCAGAGGTCTTCCGCCGAGATCACCTCGTCGAATTTCGGCGCGAAGGCGTGATATTCCGGCCCGCGCGGCTCGTTGGCCCCGCGCGCATTCGGACGCGTCGCCTCGCCCGGCGTCTCGTCGTCGCCAAGCTCGCCGTCGTCGAACGTGTCGGAGGTCGAGGCCTGCGCGCTTTCCATCGCGCTCTCGCTCATCTCCTCGCCGGTCGCCTGCGCCTGGTCGGCGCTCATCTCCTGGGCGGCATCGGAATCGGGCGAGCCCTCGGCGCCGGACTGGTCGTTGTCGCCGTCGCGATTTTCCTCGTCGTCGTCGCTATCCTCGGTGTCGGCATTGCGTTCGTCGCCGAGCTCGAGCGCCGTCAAGAGATCATGGACGGCGTCGCCGAACCTGGTCTGGTCCTCGACCACGCCATCCAGCCGGTCGAGCCGCTTGCCGATCTTGTCTTCGAGAATCGGCCGCCAGAGATCGACCATCTTCTTCGCAGCCGCCGGCGGGGCCAAGCCGGTGAGACGCTCGCGCACCAGCATCGCCAGCGCGTCGGCGAGCGGCGCATCCGCACGGTCGGTGATCTCGTCGAACTTGCCGCGATGGAAATGGTCGTCGAGCATCGCGGTGAGATTCTTGGCAACGCCCGCCATGCGGCGTGCGCCGATGGCCTCGACTCTCGCCTGCTCGACCGCCTCGAACACGCCGCGCGCCTGCGGATTGCCGGGCATCAGCTTGCGATGCACTTTCGGATCGTGACAGGCGAGCTTGAGCGCGATGGAATCGGCGTGGCCGCGCACGATCGCGGCGTCACGCTTGGTCATCTTGCGCGCCGGCTCGGGCAGCCGCGCCTTGCCGGGCGCAAGGCCCGGCCGCTCGGCGGCGAAGCTGACGTCGAGCTCCGGCGTCTTGGCGATCGCCTTCAGGCACGAGGCCACCGAGCGCTTGAACGGCTCGGTCGGAGCTTCCTTGTTGGTACGGAATTTGGAGTTGGATGATGATGTGCTCATCTCGGTCTCACCGTCGTCCCCGCGAAAGCGGGGACCCATAGCCACAGGGAGCAGTTAGTGAGCACACTGACGGCCCAATCTTCGCAACAACCACGTTCTGTGGTCGATCGCGACGAGCGCAAGCGCTCGCGCAGGGGGTCCCGGATCTGCGCAGAGTTCGCTTGTCCGGGACGACATCTCAAACCTTAGCTGAGTGCCACGTTGACCGCCGATTCCGGCAGCTCCGCGTTGAAGCAGCGCTGATAGAACTCGGCGACCAGGGGACGCTCGAGCTCGTCGCACTTGTTGAGGAAGGTGACGCGGAAGGCGAAGCCGATATCGCCGAAGATGTCGGCGTTTTCCGCCCAGGTGATCACCGTACGCGGGCTCATCACCGTCGACAGGTCGCCGTTGGCGAACGCGTTGCGGGTGAGATCGGCGAGGCGAACCATCTTGTTGACGATGTCGCGGCCTTCCTGGGTGCGATAGTGCTTGGCCTTGGCCAGCACGATCTCCACTTCCTCGTCATGGCTGAGGTAGTTGAGCGTGGTGACGATCGACCAGCGGTCCATCTGGCCCTGGTTGATCTGCTGGGTGCCGTGATAGAGGCCCGAAGTGTCGCCGAGGCCGACCGTGTTGGCGGTGGCGAACAGGCGGAACGCCGGATGCGGCTTGATCACCTTGTTCTGGTCGAGCAGCGTCAGACGGCCGGAGACCTCCAGCACGCGCTGGATCACGAACATCACGTCGGGGCGGCCGGCGTCGTATTCGTCGAACACCAGCGCAACGTTGTTCTGGAGCGCCCAGGGCAGGATGCCGTCACGGAATTCAGTGACCTGCTTGCCGTCGCGGACCACGATCGAGTCCTTGCCGACGAGGTCGATACGGCTGATGTGGCTGTCGAGGTTAACGCGCACGCAGGGCCAGTTCAGTCGCGCGGCGACCTGCTCGATATGTGTGGATTTGCCGGTGCCGTGATAGCCGGTCACCATCACGCGGCGATTGCGGGCGAAGCCGGCGAGAATGGCGAGCGTGGTGGCGCGATCGAAGCGATAGTCGGAATCGACTTCGGGCACATGAGGATCGACTTCGGAATAGGCCGGCACTTCGAGATCGCTGTCGATCCCGAACACCTGGCGCACCGACACCTTCATGTCGGGCATACCGGAAACTTCCTCAACTTTGGACATGGCGGCGGTCGTCATCAATCCTCCGAGGTCCCGGGCGGTCCCGAAACCGGTTATTCGCACGTTGGCTGCGGCTGGGTGCTGAAAATCAACCTATCAGAGACAACGAGCCGGCAGAAGCCCGCGCGCAAATCAAAGTTCCGTTGTCTTTTCATTTAGATAGGTAAGGAACGCAGTTTTTGGAGGGCTGCCTTGCGAATTGCGCTCGAATTTCGGGCGGGGGTAACGGCCCTGCCTGCGCGCATGGCACTTTTGCCGCCACTCCTTACCTGTGTAGGGTCTGAACCCGAAAGCCCCAGCGCCACAGAGGCGACGTGACGTCCTTCCTCGATCCCCTCATCTCGTTCGTTTCGGCCCATGCGTGGCTGGCCTATCTGACCCTATTCCTGGCCGCCCTTCTCGAGGCCGTTCCGGTTTTGGGCTCGGTGGTCCCCGGCTCCACCATCATCCTGGCGCTGAGCGCCCTGGTTCCGGGCGGCGAGCTCAAACTGCCCTTCGTGCTGCTCGCGGCCGCGCTCGGTGCGGTGCTGGGGGACGGCTCGGCCTTTTGGATCGGGCACCGAAGGCAGCGTGAGATCCTCAACAGCTGGCCGCTGATCAATTACCCGCGCCTGGTCGCGGAGAGCGAAAACTTCTTCCGCCGATTCGGCACCTGGGCCGTGTTTTTCGGCCGCTTCGTGCCGCCGATTCGCGCCTTCGTCCCGGTCACGGCCGGCGCGCTGGGCATGCCGCCTGCGCGCTTCTATGCGGTCAACATTCCCGCGATCCTGGCCTGGGCACCGGCGCATGTGCTGCCAGGTGTTTTGGCCGTGTCGGCGCTGCACAAATATGCCGGACTGCCGCATCATGAGCATGTCGGCAAGCACATATGGATCCTCAGCGTTGTCGGGGTCGCGATCGTGCTGGGGCTGACGTTCTGGACCATCCGCCGCCGCTACGGCAGCGGGATCGCGCCGGCCAGGCCGCCCGCTTAGGGCTGTAATCCCTCTGACTTGGATGTCTGCTGTACAGCCCCAAGCGGCGCAATGAGGGACCCTTGAGAGGTCCGAGTTGGGCCAGATCGCGGTCCGACCTAATTGCGAAAGCACCTACCGCGCATTCGATCTCGCCGGGATCAGGGAGGCTGACAGGCATCAGCTCGACGCCGAGATCGCCATGGCCTAGCTGCCAGATGACGAGAAACCTGAGCCCACCGGTGCGCGCATCTTCTTTGTGAGCGCCCGAAGTCGAGCCACGTTTTCGGCTGCTCGCTGACCATCATTAGCGATATTATTGAGCGCCTGCCGGACTCGTTCCAGATCCGGCGGTTCAGCGCGCAGCCAGTTTAGCCCAGCCTGCGCATTAATTGCCGCAGCGGCTATGGCGTCGACAAGCTTGTGGATTTGCACGTTATAGGTGCACTCGAATTCAGCCGATGTCTGCAACGATACCTGGCTCTTCGGGTCGCTCGCGCTTCCCTCGGGCAGAAAGGGTTGATCCGTTCGCATGACGATCTCCTCAACCATAACTGCTGACCTCTTCCATGGGCTTACGATCTGATTGGTGCGTGCGCGGCTAGCTCTTTCATTCGAGAATGGACCGGAGAAAGGCGTTGGTCTGCGCAATGGCACTCCGTGTCGCTGGAGTATCAGCCAGTGCGTTAAGCATGACGAAATCGTGAATCGTGCCATTGTATCTCGTAGACGTGACACGTACCCCGGCGAGAGCCAGTTTGCGCGCGTAGCGCTCGCCCTCATCGCGCAGCACATCGTTCTCAGCGACGATGATCAGCGTGTCTGGAAGGCCTGTCAGCTCATCAATCGATGCATTGAGTGGCGCCACTGTGATCTGCCGGCGCATCGCGATGTCCGGAAGATAGGCGTTCCAGAACGATTCCATGGCTTGCCGGGTCAGCCACGGTCCATTTGCGAACGAGGCGTAGGACCCGGCGTCGAACGCTGACGCGAGGGCCGGATAGAACAGCACCTGCGCGTCGATCTTGGGGCCGCGCCGCTGCTTGGCCAGAAGCGTTACGGCGGCGGCCATGTTGCCGCCCATGCAGTCGCCAACGATAGCGAGGCGCGTGGCATCAACTCCCAGATGTTCGCCATGTTCGGCCAGGTATTTGGTGACAGCATAGATCTGTTCGATCGCTATGGGATACTGAGCCTCCGGCGAGCGATCATATTCCACGAAAAACAATGCAACATGTGCACCGACTGCGATTTCACGGATCACGCGGTCATGCGTGTCCTTGTCGCCGAAGATCCAGCCACCGCCGTGAACATAGACCACTACAGGTAATGCTTCACTCGCTCCCTCGGGCCGAACGATGCGGAGTGATACCGACCCAGTAGGGCCGACAGTGATCACCCTGTCCTCCAAACGTGCGGCTGGCTTGCCGATATCTCCCGATTGAGTGTCCGCCAGAAATTTCCGCGCGTCATTGGGAGACAACTCGGGCATAATCGGTCCAGCGGCTATCGCATCGACAAACTGCTGTGTTGTCGGCTCAAGCAATGGCGCGTCTGCGAGGACTGATGATGCCTTCATAGGATTTGGCCTACGAATCTGCGCGCTCCATCATGAGCGAGGCACCAATCAAGCTCCAACCAATCGTCGTGAAATTTTGCAAAATCCCGATGGGCGGCGTGAAACCGTCCTGCAAGCGCCGTTGAACTTTCGTACTTGAACTTTAGTAGAAGCGCAGAGAGGGCTTGCTCGGAACCGCGTCCAGCCTAGCGATGTCTCGAGAGTTCACTTAGCAGACTGTTCGCGGCCCTAAGATCATCGGTTTTGTAGCCTTCGCGGAAGCGACTATAGACCGCCGAAATAAGCTCGTACGCCTGGCCGATCCTCCCTTGATCGAACCACAATCGTCCCAGGCTCGTCGCGGTGCGCAATTCCCACGCGACGGCCTCCTGGCTTCGGGCCAGACGAATTGACTCCAGAAAATCTTCCGCGGCCAGGGCCGCCGCACCGTCGGTCTCCGTCTGCAAGACGACCGCACCTTTGATCCGCAATAACTCCGGAGTGCACCAGCGTTCTTCACTATCCTCGTTTCGTCTGATCGCTTCATCGATAGTCGCAGCCGCCTGCATTGCATCTCCTGCGGCGGCCTGACCCTCGGCAAGTCTGCCCAGGAACGACGTGAGATATTGGCTGAATCTGGCTCGGCGCAGGACGTCGATGCCGGATTTAGACTGCTGCAGTCCGGCCGCGAGGCTGCCCCGTCTGACGTGCAGGTCGCCTTCAAAGCAGTTCCCGAAGGCACGCCAGATATCGAATGCGTCCCTCTCCGTACGAAGGAGCAGCAGCTTGGTGTAATGCTCCGCAGCCGCCAAGTCGCCCACCAGCAGCGCCACTGGACACGCCGCGTTAGCGAGCGCGTTGCACAGCGACAGCGCGTGATCGATTGCCACAGCGTCGTCGATATTGGCTTTGGCACAGCTCAGCGCTTGATCCGGGAATCCCTGCAGCCATAGAACGCGCGCAAGCGTCATACGAGCAGATACTCGCTGATGGAACTGAAACCTGGCCGCATGCGACCGCTGAACCGGAGCGACATAGCTCGCGAGCATTCGCTCAAGGTGCAACCTCGCACCTCGTTGGTCGCCAAGGAAATGCAGCGCGGTCCCGGTCAATCGGTCGCCGATCAATCGATCGTTCTTATCTGCTTCCTTCCCGGCAACGTCGGAAAATAGCTTGGCGATTGACAGCGCTGCGCCAAATTCTCCCGATTGATGTGTGTCGCCCAGGTTCCCCATAGCGCTCGCAACCGGTAGTCTGTGTCACCTATCGCTGCCGCGATCTCGGCAGTGGTTGCCCATACCACCCCCGTATCGCGGCCCGATCCCCCGGTATACATCTGCGACCACGCGACAGCGGCAGAAAGGAGCATGCGGCGCCGGTCATCGTTGATAGCTCTTTCCTCCAGTTCGGTTAGCGCACGTTCTGCGCATGCGCGACATTCCTCCATCAGCGACATCTCGAACCAAAGGGACACCGCGGCGACGGTGAGAGCTATCCCGACCGCAACGTCGCCGCTCGGCGCAAATGCCCAGTCAAGCGCGCTGCGGAGATCATCGATCTTGGGGGTGTATATGGACAGCCACTCGGTTGTGGACGTTGTCCCCCAGTCAGAATGAGCACGTTCAAACTGATCAAGCTGGTGCAGCGCATGTCGCCTCGCCAGGGCCAGCGCTTCGCCAGCTTCGGTCAGCCTTTTCAGCGCGTATGCGCGAGCAGTGTCAGTTAGCCGATAATATACAGTCTCGCCTCCGACATCCGCCACGACAAGCGACTTCTCGACAAGATCGGCGACGGTTTCGTCCACCTCGGATGCCGCGATTTCGCCATCTCCAGTCACGGCTATGGCTGAGTCCATCGTAAAGCGTCCGGCGAATACCCCCAACCTGCGCATGACGCTGCGCGCGGTTTCGGAGAGCAAGTTGTAACTCCAGTCGAACGCTGCAGCGAGAGTTTGATGCCGAGGCAGAGCTGTCCGCCGGCCGTGCGTCAAGAGGTGAAATCGATCGTCCAGCCGACTTGCCACCCCGCGAACTCCAAAGGCGTCGAGGCGGCCTGCTGCAAGCTCAATCGCCAATGCAATACCGTCGAGCCGACGGCAGATTTGCGCGATAACCGGAACATCTTCTTCCTTGAGTTCGTATCCGCCGGCACTGGCTGCCGCCCGCTCGACAAAGAGTTGAATTGCCGGGTAGGTAAGCGCTTCGGCGGCTGTCAGCGCCGCTGAAGCGGGAGCGGTTTCCAACGGCGGGAGACGCTGCACGCGCTCGTCTTCGGCACGCAGGGGCTCTCGACTCGTCGCGCGGCTGCCAATAATACATGCTCGCAATTGTCGAGCAGGATCAGAATCTGCTTCTCCTTCAAAAAGGAGATCAGCGCGGGATATGGATTCTCTGAACGAACGGCAACGCCAAGCACTGATGCTAGTGCGCTGGGCACAAGCCGAGGATCCTTAAGAGGAGCAAGGTCGACAAATCGTGCACCGTCTTGGTAAGACGCAAGAAGATTATCGGCCACCGCGAGCGCAACCGAGGTTTTTCCGATTCCGGCTGATCCGCGAAGCGGCCTCGCTGCAAGCGGTTACTCACCATTGCTACGATATCGGCGCGGCCGATCAGTCGGGTGGCGCGATCTAGAAGATTACTTCCCCTGTAAATGTTTAATTGAGGCTGAGCCGCGGTGCTGGTGGATCGTGCAACTGCCGCAACAAAGCGATACCCTCGGCCTGGCAATGTGACGACATAGTTCGCGCCAGTCCCAGCCTCAGCGAGTACGCGCCGCAAAGCAGTGATTTGAGCTCGCAGGTTTGATTCTTCGACCGTGACATCCGGCCAGACCCGGGTCATCAGCGAATTCTTGTCGACCACCTCGCCGGCGTGCTCGACCAAGGCAAGCAAAATCTCAAAGGCACGACTTCCAAGCGGGACCGGAGTGTCACCTTTAAGCAGCAGTTGTCTCCGCGGGGAAAGGCGGAACGGGCCAAATGAAAAGGTCAGCTCTACTGGCGCATTAAGGCCGTTGCCTCCGCTATTTGCCGTCGCAGACGCAGAACGATGATCGAAGTCGTCACTTCCGCCGGGGGCCATTCGGCATACCCCTTCCGCGGGCCAGGAAGAACATTCTTGCTCATAATGAGGTGAAAGGCTTTGTCGTCAATACATTCGTCACTGCAAAGGACGTGATGCGTTGAAGGGGAGCCGAGGCGTGGACAAAACACCGGAACTGCCCTGACCAATCAGACAATTGCCGGTTTGCCGTCGAAGGCTGACATCGCCTCTACGAGTACATGCTACGTCTTTCCCGCGATCACCGCCCGCCGCCCCGGCGCCGGCCCTACATAGCGCGCCCGCGGGCGGATCAGCTTGCCGAACTGCAATTGCTCGCTGGCATGGGCGATCCAGCCGACGCTGCGGGCCATCGCGAACAGCGCGAGCTCGCTGCCGGCCGGCAGGCGCAGCGCGTGCACGAGCACCGCGAGCGCATAGTCGATGTTGACGAGCTCGCCGGTCGCCTCCGCAATCCGCTCCGGCACTTCGCGAGTGAATTTTCGCGGCGCGCCGGCGCGCGACAACGCGTTCAGCAGCGATTGCGCGCGGGGATCGCCGTGCTTGTAGACGCCGTGACCGAAGCCGGCAAAGCGCTCGCCGAGCGCAACGCGCTCGCGCACCATGGGAGCGACATCGCGATCGACCAGCGTCTTGACGAGCTGCGAGGCCAGCACGCCGGCGCCGCCATGCTTCGGCCCTTTCAGCGCGGCGAGACCGGCGATGACGGAGTCGTAAAGATTGAGGCCGGTCGACGCCGCACAGCGCGCGGTGAAGGTCGAGGCGTTCAATTCATGATCGGCGAGCAGAACGAGGGCGCGACGGATCAGGTCGGGCGCATGCTTGCTGTCGGGCGCCCAGGCCTTCGCGATCTCCTGATGCAGCGGCTCGGACGACGGCTCGGCATTGAGCATGGTCGCGACCAGCAGACGGACAATGCGCGCGCCGACCATCGCACGGCCGTCGGGCGCGCGGGTGAAGGCGCGGGGATCGGCGCTCGCGGCAAGCGCCAGCACCGCGATCGCGCGGTCGATCGGCGCCGCCCGGCGCGCGGCCTCTGCGATCGTGCGCATCTCCTCCGATATCTCGGGCTGATTGTCCGGCGCGAACGGATCGACGCCGGAGACGTCCCAGAGCAGCGTCGCGGTGTGCTCCAGCGCGTCGTTCTCGGCGAGATCGACGCAGTTGACGCCGCGGTAGATCGCGCCGTCCTCGGTGATGGTCGAGATTTCCGTGTCCATCACCGGCAGGTCGGCATCGAAGCTGCGCAGGCCGCGCGGCTCCGGCGACGGCACGCGGCGCTCCTTCAGGGCGCGAACGTCCTCGGCGCGGTAGCGGTTCTTGCGCGAATCCGGCGTCGGCTCGGAGCGGATCAGGCCGCGGCTGACATAGGCGTAGAGGGTGGCCGGCGAGATCGCGAGCTCGGCGGCGGCCTCCCGGGCGGAGAGGTAGAGCTCCGTGGAATTTTTCATATTGATTTATGTAATCAAGATTGATCAATCTGTCGAGAGGCCCGACCTTTCCGTCCGTGAACAGGAGATTTGGGCCATGAACATCCACCTCACCAAAAGCCAGATCGGGCTGGACGGCGTTCCCGCGGCCGAGACCGTGCTGAGTCACGTCGACGGCGAGCGCGGCGAGTTGATCATCGCCGGCGAGCATGTCGGCCGACTGGCCGCCAAATCGAGCTTTGAGGGCGTCACCGCCCGGCTCTGGAACGGCGCCAGCAGGACCACGCTGAGCGAGGCCAACGTGAGGGCGAGCCTAGGGGCCGCGCGCGAGCGCGCCTTCGCCCGGCTGCCGGACCTTTTGCCGGCAACCCGGGGCATGGGCATCGTCGACGGGTTCCGCGCGGCGGTCGCAGGACTTCGCGCCGAGAACGGCCTGGAGCATGAAGCGACGATCGTTGGCGCGTTTCCGGTGATCGCGGGCGCGCTGGTCCGGCGAGCAAAGGGGCTCGACCCGGTCGCGCCCGATCCGAACGTGAGCCATGCCGCCGATACGCTTCGCATGCTGCATGGGCGCACGCCGGCATCGCGCGAGACCACCGCGCTCGATGCCTATCTCGTCACTGTCTGCGATCACGGCATGAACGCCTCGACCTTTGCCACGCGAGTGGTGGCGTCGACGCAAGCCGATCTGTTTGCCGCCGTGACCGCGGGCTATTGCGCGCTCACGGGTCCGCTGCATGGCGGCGCGCCCGAGCCGGTGCTGGAAATGCTCGATGCGATCGGCTCGCGCGAGCGCATCCAGCCCTGGGTGGATGCGGCGCTGGCGCGCGGCGAGCGGATGATGGGCTTTGGCCACCGGGTCTATCGCGTGCGCGATCCGCGCGCCGACGTGCTGAAGACCGCAATCGAGGCGCTCGCCTCCAACGGCGCCGACCTGCCGTTTGCCGGCGAGGTCGAGGCCTATATCCGCAGCGCCCTGCGCGAGAAGAATCCGGACCGCCCGCTGGAGACGAATGTCGAGTTCTTCACCGCGATCCTGCTCGATGCGCTCGCGATCCCGCGCCAGGCCTTCACGCCGATCTTCGCGGTGGCGCGCGCAGCGGGCTGGACCGCGCATGCACGCGAGCAGCAGCGGACGGGGCGCCTGATCCGGCCGAGCTCGTCATATGTGGGGGCGATGCCGACGTGAGGCGCAGCGGCGCAACACAACACCATGTCGTCCCGGCGAACGCCGGGACCCATACCGCGTGATCTATCAGCAAAATGCAGGCGTGCGTACCACGGGAAGACCCGTTCACTGGAAGTCTTCGCCAAACCGCGCCCTGTGGTTGATGGGGTGGACGGCCCCCTACGGCATCAATGTGCCAGAATGAGGTTGTCAGAAACTCATTCACAGGAGCCGTCCGTGAGCCAGATTATCCGCATTGGGATGGAT
>NZ_LGHL01000203.1 GCF_001908205.1 Bradyrhizobium sp. NAS80.1 | reverse complement strand
GCGCGATCGCCAAGCAGCTCAATGAAAGGCCACGAAAGACCTTGCTCTTTCAAACCCCAGCTGAGAAGTTCGCAGAATGTGTTGCGGCGATCAGTTGAACCCGCCGGGCAAAGCGGACAGAGCCTTGGTCGCGTTCACGCTACCAACTCGGCTTCGTGGTTCGTTGCCACCTTCATGGTTTCGGACTCGTAGTGGTTAGCTTTTCCCACTTCTCGCGCCACGCCTGGCGACTGGTCGAGCGGCCGGAAGAAATGCCCGCCGTTATTAGACCGCACGCCGCTCAAACCGGCCACTGCTGACGTCGCGGTCATCGAGATGATTTCCAGGTTGGTTTGAGCTGTTGTCGGTGGCATATGTCCCGCGCGATGATGCTTAAGACCGGGAGACGCCGTTGGTTAGGGCAATTGAAATCCCGATCCTATATGCGTCCATCACTCAGCGGTCCTATTTAGTCCGCGCGGTGCCGACCTTGTCCTGGACATAGACGAAAGCGGCGGGACGAGCAGGAGGTCGACTTTCGGCGTCGAGCCGCGCGGTGCCCGACTGAGTATCCCGCCCGCCGCATCCGAAGAGGTCGCCAACGATGTCGCCTGTGCATCCGAGGTCGACGTCGCGGGCTTCCACAGCGCTCACGGTTGGATGGGCCGGAGCGCACGTTGAAATCACCGATTCCACATTTCCGGATCAGCGAACCTCACGGTCACGGTCGGGGTCTCGCTCGCGGCCGTACCGGCGACGATAGGCTGCTTGGCGTCAGCCTTCGCAAGGGGAAGAAACAGAATGTTGCTCATCGCGGTGGCTCCGGTAGTGGCGGGGGACCGTTCTTCGGCAGGCGATCGGAGAGGTGGGGATTTGCAAGCCACCAAGCCGCGCCGTTTGGCCCAGAGCCACTGACGTGTATCGAGTTGGCGAGGTCGTAGAATGTGCGCCAGGGAAGGCGGATGACGAGGCGACCGCCGCGGTCCTCCGCGTAGAAATACTTGCCGCGCAACATGCGGTCCTGAACGCAGGTCGCCGCGCCCTCCGGGAGGTTTGCCTCTACCATTCCGTCTGGATCAGGCGGCGGTGCCATAGGGTTGGGGCGGCTGGCGTCAATCAATTCGAGGCGCCTGCGCATCATGACCGCGCGTGCTATCAAGTCACGATCGGTGTCCGGCGATGCCGGGAGCCGACACAACTCATCATCGACGTCCTCCAGCGTCAACTCACGCGCCAATGCCTCGGTGTTCCGCTCAAATTCTTGTGGGTCCATGTTCTATTGCCCTTCCTCTCGATCGCAATTTGCTCGGCCTGTGCCGGCGTCGGTGATCATGGCGTCGCCTCCAGTTCGCGAGCCAAATCTTCGTTATTCGCGCGCCATTCCGCTTGCGACATCAGTTGCCGCGCCTCGGATCGCGTTGTTTCGATGTACGGCGTCTCACTACTCCACCTGATTGTGCGCTTGCCGATCATGCCTTCAGATGCGATCGATGGCGGAACCCAGACGAGAACGAGCGGTTCGTTCGAGAATCCCCACTCCGGAAAAGGCTCGATCGGCTGCGGCATGCTGTCGGGATCACTCCGCCAATCACCGCGCTCCAAATACTCGGCCCATGACTCTTGCCCCGTCTTGGTACGTAGCGCGCACCAGATCGCGATGCTGAGCGCAAGCACGAGGTCATCATGCGCGCCCTCGCGAGCGTTGAAAGACATGTAGCCGGTGGCGGAGTAGCTGACCTTGAAGTCTTGAAGCTCGCGAACAAGGTTGCTTGCCTCCGGCAGGTCGCTGCGGATCTTCAACTTGCCGGCATGCAACAAGGCCTGGACGTGCGATATCAGGGTGATCTTCGGAACGTGGCGGTAGACGCTGCCCGGTTTCGGCGGCGTCTCGTCGTGCCCGGCGGTGATGACCACGCCTGTGAACGGAATTCCGGCCTGCGCGAACATGTCGCAAACCGGCCGGCCGACTCCGGTGGCATCGATGGCAAGCGAGACATCGCCGGCGATCATGCGATGATGCATCAGCGCGCCGACGCGAGCCACGACCGCAGGGTATGACGTGCCGAGCGGCAGCCGTTCGAGGTGACCGCAGCGGAAATGCTCGCCAGCCCGCTGCACCACCGCGAGCGCGGTGGGGTCGTTCGACTGGCCGAGGTCGCAGCCGATGAAGAACCTGCTCATGCCGCCGCCTCCACAAAGAAGGGCGGGAAATCGAGGGACAGCGCGGCCTCAATCAGCGCCGTGTTGAAGGCGCTGGCGGCATCATCGATGAATTCACAGTCATATTCCGCGGCGAACCGCAGCGGGCCGAGTGAGGCCAACTCCTCGGCCAGGAATTCCTTGCTGATGCGCGGGCACGCGTCGGCTCGGACGGTGATCCGGTGCCAGCCGACACCATCCATCCATGCTTTGTAAAACCATCCGCGTTTGCCGGCCGGCGTCGTCAGTGCGATGAAGCGGCCATGCTCGACCGTGGCCTGCATGGGCCGGACGGCGGCCAGGAGGGCATCGTCGACGCGGGACGCCTCATCCATCACAACCAAGCTGGCGGCCGAATAGCCGCGCGTCGTCCTCTCCGAGCCGGGCAGGGAGATGATGCGGGAGCCGTTCTCCAGCGTCAGGCGAGTGAGGTTCTCCTGATCCGCGGCTGGTGCATTGGGCAACTGCTTCCAGAACCCGTGCACCTTCCGAAGCAGCTCCGTCGACTGCTGTTGCGACGGCGAGACCAGCACAGTCAGTGAGCCCGGCGAATAGATCGCCTCGTGGCCGGCCAGGATGGCAGCCGTGGTGCTCTTGCCCCATTGCCGGGTGCAGAGCACGAGAGTCCGGCGGCTGGCGGTGGTGAGCAGCTCCTGTTGCTTGTCATCCGGATCGATGCCCACACGGCGAGCGAACAGCACCGGATCGAGGGCCAGCGCGAGATCGTCGGCGATGCTGATCTCAGGCATGGGGCGCTCCTGTCACGTCGACGACAGGTGGTGCCAGGACGGGCTGCGGTGCTTGCTGATTGGCTTGCCGTTCTATTCGCTGGATTGCAGCGGCGACCGCGGCGCGCGCGGCTGGAAACGGCGCCAGCGCGCTCAGGATGGCGGTGCGGAGGCTGACGTACTCAGGCGTGAGGACGAGCGAGACCGTGGTGGTGCTGGAGCGGTGCACTAGCTCGCCGAGGTACTCGCCGACGATCGTCAAATTGCGGTGGATCTGAGCGCTGATCTGCGTCGCAACGCCGTACTGCTCTGAGCCAATGCAGGCGTCCTGCATCAAAAGCAGGCGGACGCGCTGCATTGATAAATCCGAGAGTAAGCCGGCGCCTTCCTCGGCCTTGAGCTTCGCCAAATCCTTCTCGGCCGGCTTCAGCGCGGCGGCCAGGACGGCCTTCCGCAGCGTGTCTGGCATTTTGTGCTTGTGCTTGTGGAGTGCCGTGGTGCTGAGCCCGTAGCGCTTCGCGATCTGGCGCAATGGGATACCTAACGCGAGGTCGCGTTCGATCGCTGATCTCTCCGGATGCTTGGCGATTGTTGATCGTGTCGGCACTGTGGCTCACTCGGAACGAAGCGTTCACGTCCACATTCTCCACACACGAGATGCACCGCAACGAAGCTGGATTTTTCCCGCTCAACTTTCTCGGAAGCACACCCAATGTCTCGACGAGCGCTGACGGATCACTGACTAAACGCCGGAGATTGACGCTAAGTCTCGACGATCACGCCGCTTTATCGATTAGTGTGAGCGGATTTGATAACCGCAAACGGGCTGATCGTCGGATTGCTATACGAATTTCAGCAGTGGTTTGGCGGAGCGCGAGAAGAAGAGGTTGGGCGCGGCGGCCAGGACGGCTAGGCGAGGGGAACGGGGCGCGGAAAAATTCGCGCTCAACTGCGGCGCGCGGGGGGGGCGCGTGCTGTTGTACTGTGCTGCACCAACCGCGCTTGGCCGCTTGTCCTAAGCGGCGTACACTACTGACACCGTAGGCATTGAGGCCGACGGCGAACCTACATAGCCCTCGGCCGAAATAATTGGAGGGTCCCTATGTGCAAGGATTCATTTATCAAGGATGTCCTGAAAGTTGAACCACCCCGCAACAGGTGGCTCCCCTTGGCAGTTTTGCTTGCGGGCTTTTCACTTCTTTCTCCGGAAGCACACGGTCAGGTCAGGCCCGGCACGAGCACGATCGAACCAAGGATTTTTGATCTCCAGATTGTGCGCGTCAGCCCAGCGGAGAATGTTCTCGAGCATCAGCCAATCCAAATAGAGTACAGGCTAAATATCCGCTGGTCCGAGATTGGCTCGGCCACAAATCCTGCGCCGCTCCGAGGCGCTGTGTGCCCAGAGTCCAACGAGGGAACCTGCATAGTCATACCCGACCTGAAGCCAGGTGACTATCGTGGTAGAGTCGAAGCGCGTGCGCCCGCTGCGAGTGCTCAGGCGAAGGTGAGGGTTCAGCTCGTTGCGCCACCTCCTTGCGGAGGTGCCGGCCCTTGTACCGTTTCCACCCTCCTTCATCTTCACGTCACGCCCCTTCAGGAAAGCGATTGGCAGGTTATCCCGATTGCGGCCAGCTATAGTGTTTCAATTGATAGGTTCACGATCCAAAAGATGCGTTCCCGGTTTCAAGATGACGTGAAAATCTCACTGCGGGCTGCTTTAGAAGAAGAGACCGCCGATAGCCTTTGCTCCAGAGCCGGCGCGCATTTTTGCGTTAAACTTGCGCCGCAGGGCAGCTACACGACAGGCGAGGGGCGGCACAACGACGTAATAGTCAACGTGAACAACGTCGAAGTAGGCCCCTTCAACTTGATACCGGAGGTGTCGTCGAATCTCGCATTTGAGTACGACATTTTTAATCTTGGTGAGCCGTATGGACAGAAAGCCGCCGAAGAGTTCTTTAATAATATGTCGGAGTTGGCAGCTGGCGCGCTCAACGCGATCATGAATCGCAACCCCGAGTCTAGCGGCGAGTCTAGCGGGACGAGTGGCCAGAAGCGCAACCCCTCTAGTGGGACGAGTGGCCAGTTCGACAAGCTGGACACCTGGGCTCATTCGGTTCACGGATTGGCGAAATGTGATGGACCAGTCGCAGGCGATGCAATTCTCTTCTTGAACAAATCCGATCTCGTTGCGCCGTCTCCCACCCTTGATTCTGCAACCCGTGGCACCGGGAAATTTACATCGGATCCCAAGTCGTTTGAGGGCGCGGATTCTGGGCCTGGCTGTGGTGAGAACTCACTCTACGTGGTCGTTTGGTCGGTGACTCGCTTGTCTTGGCAACCTTGAGGTCGTCTGAGATAGGGGAGTAGCAGACCGCCGCTTCTTGGAGCAGATCACCAGTGATATCGAAGAACAGCACCAGCATGCGCGCGAGTGGAGGCGGTAACCGGGACACCCCGGGACAGTGCGGGACATTCTGTCCCGGCGGGCTGAGCGGTCCCGGGACGGGACGGGACACTACTATAAGGTAGTGTCCCGGTGTGTCCCGCTTGTCCCTGTCCCGCCCTGTCGGATGGATGGGTCACCTGCATCATTCCTGACCGTGGTCGACGGTGAACAACGGAATGCCGCACGCGGTCGAGAACTCGATCGTCCGCTTATTTTCGATCGCATCGAGCAACCAGGTGACCGCCTCAGCCGTGCCGCCGATGGGGGCGCCGTCGCTGCCGATCATCCGATATTCGTCGCGGCGCCGCTTAAACGTGTATCCCAGTTTCCGCGCTCGATCTTTGATTTTCTCTCTTCGTCCGTCAGTTTGGACATGTGTACGTCCTTCCATAATGCCGGGAATCCGCCCGGTGCGGATTCAGTTCTCGCCGGTGGTACTGGCGCCGTCCTCCGGCGCGGTTAGCCAGACCAGCGTGAGGCCGTTCACCTCGCGGATGCCGACAAGCTCGCCGCTGCTGGCTCCGCTCAGTGCGCGGTTGAGAGCCTTCTTCTTCGCCTCGGCTTCCTGCTCTTTCGTGTCGCTATCGACGATCGCGATCGAGTAAAACTCCCTGCGTAGGACTTCCTTGTCGACGGCGCGCACCTCGGGACCTTCCGCACCATAGGGCCGCACCACGCTGCCGTGCTCGGGCAAGACAGCGAGCAGAGCCTTCCGCAGCGGTTGCAGCGCTTTGCTCCAGCGCTTGAATTTCGATTCGTCGGCTTTAGGTGTCGCGTCCGTCTGCCACTCGATCGTCATCGTGGTGACGGGATCACCGTCCCGATCGGTACCGAGATCCAACTCGCGGGCGGTGTAGCGGATCTCCGCCCCGGTCGGGCCGCCGCGCAACTTGCGCACGGCCATGCGGCAGTTGGAGACCTTGCCGGTCACGACGCGGTCTCCGATCAGTGCCAGCACGGCGTCCGCTGCGGCCTCTTTCGACGAGGCGCCGCGGGTACCGGTCTCCACCGCCTTGCCGAAATGGTCGACGCCGATGACGCAACACTTCATGCGCCGCGCCAGCTCGGCGAGGACGTTCATCATCGCCTGACCTTCGGCCGAAGAATTCTCATCTTTGAAGTTGGCGGCGGAGGCGACGGTGTCGATGGCGATCAGCGCCAGCTGGACGCCGTAGTCTTTCTGCATCTGCTGCTGCACCTGCATGGCCACGTGCATCAGTTCGTCAATGGCGCCCTTGGACAACAGCGGCGGACAGGAGTCCTGCCAGCATATCGGTTGCGGTTCATCTGGCAGCTTGCCGCAGCTCTTGAGGCCCTTGATCCGCTTCGGCAGCTCATAGGCGCCTTCGGCGGCAAAGACGAGAACGCCGCCCTTCCGAACGACACGATATCCGGCGAACGGGTTGCCGGTGATGAGCGAGGCCGCGAGATCCAGTAGCGTGAAGGTCTTGAGCATGCCCCACTGGCCGGACAGCAACGCAGTCCCGACCTCCGGCAACAAGCGCTTAACGAGCCATGGCGTGTCCGGCATGGTCGTCTTGCCGTCCCAGAAGATCGGTGATCTCTGCGGCTTGTCGGCTATGTCGTCCAGCTCGATCGGCGGCGCCTCGTCGACCCAGGGCGGCGCCTCGTCCATCGGTTCGTCGTCATCCCAAGGAACATCATCATCATCTTCTTCTGTGCCGCTCATGGTCGCGCATCCGACTTGCCAGCGGTCGCTGGAGCTGACCTGCGTCCGCGCGGTTTGCGAGCGATCTCAAGATCGTGGTCGGTGACGCACCTCACGCGATGCGAGGCGAATTCCGTGCGCGCGATCTCGCGCGCGAGATCTGGAGATAGACCTCGTTGACCGTCCGTTCGGAAGGGATTATTTCTGCGATCGATCTTGTCGCCAAACAGATCGATTCTAGGGGCCGGTTCACCGCTTGCGGTGGCCGGCCTCTTGCAATTTGTCGGGGCCATCGCTCAAGCTGCCCTCCGTGCACGGACAGGCTGAGTCAGCTTCGCGCGAATCCATTCGGCCAGCTCGGCGCGCGGATAGAAGATCTTCCGCCCGATCTTCACGTAGGGTGGGCCATCGCCAATCGCACGCCATTTCCGCAGCGTCGGTTTCTTCTGGCCTACTTCGGCAGCGGCTTCATCCTCGGTGAAATAGTCTGCGAGCACGCGCGACCTGCGGCGCAGGTCGGCATCTCTTTCCTGATCCAACATTTTTGACTGATCCCTTGTCGTATCGCGGCGTTGATTGCCGTCGCGTCAAAGATGACAAGGGGAGGGGAGTTCGCACAACGACGCGGGAATTTTCCCGCTCAAGTTCCTTTGGGAGGTTGCCACGGCCCCAACCGTGCAAGCTCGCGCTCTAGATACGTAGCCACCGAGGACTCTCTTTTTCGGGTGGCCTCTGCGTCGGCATAGTGGCGCCGCAGGGTGTCGGCATTCAAGAGATGCTTGTGGTGTCGATCGAGCATTTCACGAACCAACTTCGGCGCGGTCTCACGCCGCTCCCTCGCTTCCTTCGCGATCAACTCGCACGCGCGGCTCACGGAACGGCGGCCGGAAAGACCTTTGAGTTTGCTTTCCACCATGCGCCAAACATCGAGATTCACCAGCTCTCTGCCTGCAACATCCCGCCTTAGCACCTCGCGAGGTTTGGGCGGCCGGCCTCTCTTGCGCTTCTCGGTCAGCTCGCTCATGACCGCCTCGTGTTCAAGGTCACGATCTCGGCGCCGGCCTTGCCTGCGTTGTCGATCACGGTGCCGATCTTGGTGGCGGCTTCCTTCAACGGGTCGTCGTACAAGTGCGCGTAACGCTGCGTCGTGCGGGCCTGCGTGTGGCCGAGCAGCCGGCCGATGATCGGCAGGCTGAGCCCGCCGCTCGCGCCGACGCTCGCGAGGGTGTGGCGCAAGTCGTACGGGCGGGTATCCATCATGCCGACGGGAAGGGTGATATCCCGCAGCTCGGCCTCAGCCCGACAGTCGGCGATGAAGCGTGGCGTGGCCTCATTCAATCTTGTGTCGGGAAGCCTCTTTTCGAGATCCGCCACCACCTGCGCACCGGCCCCGGCTTTCCATATCGCCAGCGTCGCCAGCGCCCGGACCTCGTACCAGACAGTATTGATCGCCTTCAGGGAGTCGCCCTGATCTTGCCCAGGGAATACGTAGGGGTTTTTGTGGTCCTTCCGCGCCTCGCGCAGCTTTGACAGCAACGCGAGCGCAGGCGGGCTGAGCGGGACCTTGTGAGTCTTGCGCTGCTTGGTGTGGGCCGAGCGCTTCACCCAGTAGCCGGGCTCGACGTCCATCTGGGCCCAGGTCGCGCGCATCGCTTCGCCCGGCCTGCAACCGGTGCACATCATCCAACGAAGACAATCCCCCCGCCGTGCCGGCGGTACGTGCATTGAGAACCTCGATCACCGCCGCGATCTCCGTCTCGGAAAAGAACCGTTCCTTCCCTTCCTCGGTGTTGCGCTCGACGCCCTTGCATGGATTGCCGGCGGCCGCATCGCGCCATGGCTTGTCCTCTTTTTTGAGCGGCTTCAGCGATAGCGAGAACATCTTTGAGGCGATCGCTAGCACGCGGTTAGCCCGCACGGGGCCGTTGTTCTCTGTGATGCCGGCGTGCAGGGACTCGATGTCGCCGTTATTGACGTCGGCGACCTTCGTCCGCCAGCCGAGCGCCTCGCCGATCATGTCGACCATTCTGATTTCGTCTTTCTGCCGGCCCTTCTCGTTGTTTGCCGCCTTCCGGGGAAGGTGGTCGCGCACATAGCGCTCCTTCAGGTCCTTGACGGTCGGCGCCTCGCGGCGCTCGCGCTTCTCGGCGGCCGGGTCCTCGCCGCGGTCAATCCGCTTCCGGAGTTCCTTCGCCTCCGTCCGGGCCGCCTCGGCTGACCATAGGGGGCGCTCGCCGATGGTGTGGCGCCGCTCGATGCCGTCGACCCTGTAATTGAGAAAGAAGGTGCGTGCGCCCGTCGGGTTGCGCTTGGTCGCCGCGTAGACCCTCACTCCGAAACCCTTGACCTCGTCATCCCAGTCGGTGATCGCGCCCTTGGCTGGGGGCGTGATTGTGTCGACGGTTTTGTTGGTGAGCTTCTCGGCCATGCTGCTGCCTCCGCTCTCGTCAGTCTTTCGTCAGTGTCGCGAGGTATCGCGAATGATCATTTTGTATTACGAAAGACCGCTCAGAGAAACCAAGAAGCCTTGAAAATACAGTACAATTTCTCGTGTTAGAAGATTTCTCGTCAGTATCAAGAAGTTACGGTTTTGCGAAATGCAGACTGCAAAACCGTGTACACCAGTTCAATTCTGGTCGTGGCCTCCATCACAAGCTTCTGATGCTCCATCATAAATTCGTTTCGAGGCGGGTTCCCAGGAGCTCGCCGGCGGGGCTTGCCGAGTCACCGGGTTTCGCCCGAGTCTTGCATCTCGGATTCGAGCCCGCTGGCATAAAGGTCGCATCCGCTGGCTGATGCATTCCCCAACATTCGAGCGCTGGAGAACACGTGGGCGACGTCGTCCGATTTGTCCCGAAATCTGAACTTGAGCGGGCTCGCCTCATTCGCGAGGCCCGCGCCATCTATGACAGCATCTTTCCGCCGGCTGCACCCGAACCAGAGCGGCCGCAAGATAGCGCGGAGCGCGTCAAGAATTGATCGTGGCTGCGCCGGAAATTGGCACAGGGCTTTGTATGGCTCGCAAGGCGACCGATTCCATTCGGGGCGATTGGCTTGAGCGGCGGCCTCAGCAGGCCGCGTACCAGCCGTCCGGAAACGGCAGGAGGGGCCAGGCGCCCTCGTTGTCATTGGCAGCCTTGGGCGTTGCGTCGTACGACCACGAGCGGGGCACGAATTCCTCCTCCGACGCGGGCGCCAAATCTTCATAGACCATGGCGTCCCGGACGGTATCCAGCAGCAAGTTGAATTCGGCTTCGCTCATCACACCCTCCGGAACGCGGATGGCGCAATGTCGCAAAGCCGGTTTGTCTCTCGATTGACCCGATCGTTCGCATTTTAACGATCCGGCGATCGGGGGCCGATTGGTTAGCGATTCCTGAAAAATCCCTGTGGAATCCTATGAGTCTCCGCGGCACCGCCAGTGTGAAAGAAGTCACATCCCCCGCGGTTTATTTCTCCTACCTCTTCGCGCGACACCGGCCGATGCGGGCCGGGGGCGGGCAGGGCAGACAGGAGACTTGGTCATGAAGACGAGGTTTTTGCGGTTTGCGGGCGTGAGGAGTCGGGCGCGCCGCGCTTCGACGGTCGGGCTGTTCCTGACGCTGTTCGCCTCCGCGGCTCATGCGCAGGGAACACCGGAGCAGCGCCGGGCCTGCACCCCCGACGTCTACCGGCTCTGCGCGGGCGAGATCCCCAATGTCCGCGCCATCACGGCCTGCCTGCGCCGCAACCGGGCCAGCCTGAGCGAGGCTTGCCGCACCGTGTTCGACCAGGCGGGCAGCTGATGAACCGGGCCTGTGGGTTCGTGCGCAGCAAGTGGCTCGTGCGAGCTCGCGAATCCGGCATAGTGGGCCTGTGGATGCTGCGGACAGGCTGTGGAAGGCTGTGGTGTTCCGCGAATGTCGTGCGCAGATGCGTCCGTCATGCGTCATATCTCTGTTAAGCGATCTCACCAACTGATTCGCTGATATCGTTGCGTCGTATGCGACCATTTGGTTTGTCCGAATTCGGAATTTCGTGTCGCGGTGCGCGGCGCCTGCGAACAGTTTTTGTGCAGCTGCTTGCCCAAATCGCGGGCCCCCTCCATCCAATTTTTTGTGCGCCCACGGGCAAGCTTTTCGGTTCGCTCCCCACCTAGGCTCGCTCCCGAGATCTGGAACATGGCCAGTGCCATGGCAATTCGAAGGAGCTGGAGATGGAGAGACGGGTATTGCCCCAGGCGCGGCGGGGAACGGCGCGCGCATCGTTGCCATGGCGCAAGGTCGCGCTCGGCGCCGCTGTCGCTTCCGGCCTGATCGCCGCCGCACCAGCGAGTGCGCAAGCTGCGGCGCCTGCGGCCTGCGCCGCGCTTCAGGAAAAATACCCGGACTGGAAGGGCAAGACGCTCGTCAACGCCATCAACCCGCATACGCCGGGCTATGAGACCATCGATCCCAAGGATCCCAGCAAATATATCGGCTTCGACATCGATCTCGGCGAAGCCATCGGCGAATGCCTCGGCTTCAAGCTGACCTATAAGCCGGTGACGTTCGCAGCGCTCCTGACCACGCTCGCTGCCGGCCAGGCCGACATCGTGATCTCCGACATCTATGCCACCAAGGAGCGCGCCAAGGCGGCCGATTTCATCACCTATTCGAAGGTGTTCGACGGCGTGCTGGTCGCCAAGGGCAATCCGAAGGGCATCAACGGCATCAACATGTCAATGTGCGGCGCGGCTGCCGCCGAAAATACCGGCTATGTCGAGGTGCCCCTGATCCAGGCCCTGGTGCCGGAGTGCAAGAAGGCCGGCAAGCCCGAGCCGACCATCCAGCTCTACGACAACAACGCCAACTGCATCCAGGCGATCCTCGCCGGCCGCGCCGACACCTACATCAACGACGTCAACACCGTCGACACCGTGGTGAAGGCGTATCCGGACAAGCTGGAGAAGGCGATCGCGGTGACGATCCCGTATTCGGTCGGCATCGCCGTCCCCAAGGACAAGCCCAAATTCCGCGACGCCGTGCTCGCCGCACTGATCGAAGTGCAGAAGGCCGGCACGCACATGGAGCTGCTGAAGAAGCATGGGCTCGATGTGAACAACTTCAAGGAGCCCGACATTCTGACGGCTGACTGATGTCGCTGTTCCTCCATTACCTCAGCCTGCCGTATCTGCTCGAGGGCATCGAGCTCACCCTCGAGGTGACGGCCCTCGGGCTTGGCGGCGGATTGATCCTCGGATTGATCCTCGCCGGCATGCAGCTCTCGCGCTTCTGGCCTCTGGCGGTAATCGCCAGGGCCTACACTGTGATCTTCCGCGGCACGCCGCTGATCCTGCAGATGGTGTTCGCCTACGACGCGCTGCCGCATATCGGCATCAAGCTGCCGGCGGTGCTGGCAGCAGGCCTTGCGCTCGCCTGCAACGAGGCGCCGTTCATCGCCGAAATGCTGCGCGCCGGCGTGCTCGGCGTCGATCGCGGGCAGGTGACCGCGGGCCAGGCGCTCGGCATGACGCCGTCGATCCTGATGCGCCGCGTGATCGCGCCTCAGGCGATCCGCACCATGATCCCGGCCTTCGGCAACGAGGCCGTCAGCGCGCTGAAGAACTCCTCGCTTGCTTCCGTCGTCGCGGTCCAGGAGCTGACGCTGCGCTCGACCCAGCTAGCGTCCTCGACCTTCGACTTCTTCTCGATCTTCTTCGCTTCGGGCCTTCTGTATCTCGTGTTGACCGCCACCATCAGCGGCATCCAGCTCTTCGTCGAATGGCTGCTCGATCTCGACCGAGCGACGGGGCGCCAGCGCAAGCTTGCTGATTACCTGCCGTGGCGCCGTGTCGATCTTGGCACCAAGCTTGAGCTTGCCGCAGTCACCGCCGACGATCCGGAGCCGGCACAGGCGGAGCTCATCGACACGCCGCCGCTGGCCTTGACCCGCGAGGAACGTGCCCGGCGCACTGCCACGATCGCGCGCAACAACGTCGCGGTCGAGACCAAGGACCTCACCAAGAGCTACGGCGCACAAAAAAGTGCTCGACGGCCTCGATCTCACGGTGCGCGTTGGCGAGGTGGTCGCTCTGCTCGGGCCCAGCGGCTCCGGCAAGAGCACGCTGCTCCGCTGCATCAACCATCTCGAGAGCTGGGAATCCGGCACGGTGCGAGTCGGTGGGCGGCGCTTCGGCTTCGGCGAGAATGGCAAGCCGCTGTCGCCCCGTGCCGTCGCCAATGAGCGCGCCAGTGTCGGCGTCGGCATGGTGTTCCAGCAGTTCAATGTGTTTGCCCACCTGTCGGCCAGAGAAAACATCGCCGGTCCCCTGCGCTGGGTCCATGGCATGACCAGCATCGATGCCGACCGCCGCGCCACCGAGCTGCTCGACCGCGTCGGGCTGTCGCATCGCGCGGACGCGCTGCCGCGACATCTCTCAGGCGGCCAGCAGCAACGTGTCGCCATCGCTCGCGCACTTGCGCCCAATCCGAGCGTGCTGCTGCTGGACGAGCCGACCTCGGCGCTCGATCCCGAACTCGTCAACGAGGTGCTGGAGGTGATCCGGCGGCTTGCCATCGACGACGGTCTCACCATGATCATTTCGACGCATCAGATCCGGTTCGCTGATGAAGTCGCCGACCGCGTCGCGTTCCTGAGCGGTGGCACGATCATCGAAGAGGGCCCGGCGCACGAGGTTCTCTCCAATCCCCGCAATCCGCTGACCGCGCGTTTCCTCAGCGTGATGGAAGCCGACAAGACACCGGAGGCGGTGCGATGAGCGCCGTCCCCGCAAGGTTCAAGACCGCGTCCCCCGAAGAGGCCATCTCATGAAGCATTTCACGCTGCCGGTTTCGCCGAAGACCGTCCACTGGGGCTACTTCTCCAAGAAGGTCGCGCCGGCCCTGACGCTGCGCTCCGGAGATCGCGCCACCATCGAGACGCTGACCCATCACGCCAACGACGACTACGAGCGCATGATCCAGGGCGATCCCGGCGCCGAAAGCGTGTTCCAGTGGACCCGCGAGCACAAGGCGGTGTCGCGCCGCGGCTCCGGCCCGGTCGAGGGTCCCTTCATCCGCGGCGCAGGCGAGGGGATCGGCGTGCATCTCCTCACCGGACCGGTCGCGATCGAGGGCGCCGAGCCCGGCGACATTCTCGAGGTGCGCATCCTCGACGTCCGGCCCCGGCCGAGTTGCAGCGCCTGCCACGCCGGCCGCTGCTTCGGCTCCAACGTCGCGGCGAACTGGGGCTTTCACTATCACGATCTCATCGAGGAGCCGAAGCCGCGCGAGGTCGTCACTATCTTCGAGCTCGACACCTCGGGCGAGCCCTACGCGAAGGCGGTCTACAATTATGTCTGGACGCCACAGACCGATCCTGACGGGGTCGTGCATCCAACCATCGACTATCCCGGCGTCCGCGTCGACCATGCCACCATCAAGAAACGCGAGAACATCCTCGCAAGCGTGAAAGTGCCGGCGCGGCTGCATTTCGGCACCATGGGCCTTGCACCGTCGGAAGCGGATTACGTCAGTTCGATCCCGCCCAGCTATACCGGCGGCAACATCGACGATTGGCGCATCGGAAAGGGCGCGCGGATGTTCTATCCGGTCGCAGTCCCCGGCGCCTATTTCTCGGTCGGCGATCCCCATGCCGCGCAAGGCGACAGCGAGCTCGGCGGCACCGCGATCGAGACCTCGCTGACCGGCGATTTCGAGTTCATCCTGCGCAAATGACCCGGCGCTCGTGTGTCTTGCCCGTCGGGCAACGCAACGCCTTGTAGTCCGGATGGCGCGAAGCATAGTCCGCCCGCGCACACGACCGGTGCGGCCTGCGTACGGCAAAACCGTGTCGTCCTGGCGCCCGGAGCCTGTGCGCCAAGTCTTGCGATGATGTGGCGGCCCGACCGGGCACGCGCATCAGCCATCCGCAAGGCGACGGGGGCAATAGTGCATCGCTCCCCGGGGAGAACTCGGCATAAGCCGTCAAACCATCGCGCAGGGAAGGCCGGTTGTCTGGCTTCACCTGTATGCCGCTGTGCAGCTTTTCGTAGCGCGACTTTCGCACAGTGGACCGTGGGTGCCCGGCCGGCACCCGGTCTTCCCTGCGCCCTTGTGTCCTGAAAATCTGCCAGAATGTGCGAACGGGCGGTTGGATCAGAACCGCCCGTTGCTGGAGCTGAGCCCG
>NZ_LGHL01000202.1 GCF_001908205.1 Bradyrhizobium sp. NAS80.1 | reverse complement strand
CGCTCCAAGCAGAGGCCGGATACATTGATGCAAGACCACAGCTGCCGGATCGTCGAAATCTTCTTGCACCGCGCGGCCGGACCATACATGGGGGTCAAAATGCGAAGAACTCAAGTCTAGTCCGCTAGTCCACTGACCGGACCTAGACGAGGCGCGCCGACACTTCGCGGATGGGCAGAGCCACACACGCCTATGTGTGCGAAATGGTACGAAAAGAAAGCCCGAAATCAAAAATTGCAAATATCCTCGATAGGCGGCGTCGCGCGTACCCCGCATTTTCGGCTGCTCCCAAAGGACCCGGAGCCAGAGGGACTTTACGCCAGGTCGCATCTGGTTGGAGGACGAGGTCATCCCTAGCCAGAACGCTGTCGAGAATTAGATCCGGACGGGCGGTGATGTAAAGGTCGGCGCCAGCGTACTTCGTCCTAGTCACTTCCTCGCGGACACAGCCGCCCGATATCCTCTACGAGTTCTAACGGGTCGAAGGGCTTCTGAAACCGTTTCACGTCGGCGAAGCGCTCCGGGATGATGTCGCTCCCATACCCGGTATAGAAGACAAAGGGTATGCGCTGCCGAACCAGTTCGTCAGCGATCGGATAAGCTGTCTTGTCGTGGAGATTGACGTCGATAATGGCTACGTCGAAATGATCGCGTGCCGCTCGGCGGTACGCTGCGTCAAAGTCACCAAAGGGCCCAATGATATTCGCGCCCCGGGATTTGAGCGCTTCTTCCAGATCATTCGCCAGAAAATACTCGTCCTCGACGATAAGAACACGGCAACCAGTCAGCTCTTTGTTGCTCCCGCTCATCAGGGCACTCCGCCACAACGGGTTAGCCAAACTTCGAAGCCTAAAAGCCGCGCATTGCCGGTGGTTCCCTCCCATTTGTTCACTTTTGAACATTTCCCCTATTGCAGCGTTACCTGGTCGGCCACAACGGAGTGGGCTACGCGGAGTGGAAATTGCCAGAAGTTCCCATAGTTCTCGTCATCGAAGACGAGCAGCTATTGCAGGAAATCATTCATGACGCCCTGAAGGAAGCAGGTTTCGACCTGACGACGGTTGCGTCAGGTCGGGAGGCCGTGGCGATGATCGAAAGCGACGCGGTTAAGTACTCCGCGCTCGTGACCGACGTCAATTTAAAAGGTCCGATGAAGGGCTGGGAAGTCGCACGCTTGGTCCGGCAAATCGATCCGGCCTTTCCCATCGTCTACATGACAGGCGCCGCGGCCGACGAGTGGCCATCGGAAGGCGTGCCCAACAGCGTCCTCCTGAAAAAGCCATTCGCGCCTGCGCAGCTTGTGACCGCCGTTTCGCAATTACTTAACGTCGGAGGTCCCACCGCGTAGGCGCCGCGCGGACTGCCTATCGTCGCGTCCTTCGTTCCGCCGCCACATCGGCTTCGAGCATTTCAAGCTGGCTCGCCAGACCGCTGAAGGTCCGGCTTATGTTCGTCAGAAGGGCCGCTCGTTTTTGAGAAATCCCGGCTTGCCTCGCTTGAGCCTTGTAAGCGGATGCAATCGAACGGTATTCAGAAGCGGGCATTGTACGGTGGGTCATGCGCGTTGACGATGGGTCGAAGACGGGCAAATAGCCATGCTATGTTTGCGGCTCAGAAGAGATGAATTTGCTTGCCCCGACCGATCAGCGCCACGTTCGGATTAAGCAAACGGAAACCAAGCCTTAGTCGGTGGTCTCAGTAGGACTATGTCTGGGAATACTGCTACAGAGGTCCATCTAGTTCGCGTGATCACCGATGACCGGGAGGTCCAGATTTGGCTTGCCGCGACGTCGCGAGATCAGGCACTTGATTTGGTACTGGAAGCAATTCCTGAAGGCTGGGCCGTTAACCTTATTCAACGCCAACTAGCCGCCGAGCACGTCCTAGCACTCAATATGAAGCCCGGAGAGGTTCGCCAGCATCGATTGATCTAAGTGCCTGATATTGGGACCACGAAGTCAGTGTCCTAATTCTCCTCCGCGAGTGTCCTAATTAGGACAGTACCCAGCATCGCCAACACAATCAGCGCAATTAAAGACGATCCTCCTGCCCCATGGCTGCGAGGGTTGAGCGGGTCGCCATATACGACCTTTGATTTAGATCAAAGGCAAGCTCGGCGCAGCCCGCATGAAGGTGGAGGCCACGCGGGTCTCGCTGCCGGTCCCAATATTACCTCCAGCCCCTTGGGATCGGCCGCGAGCGCGCCTCTGCGTTTCCAGGGGCTCGTCGCTATCAGCACCGGACGAGCCAGACGCAAATCAACGGTCCGCGCCAGCGCATACGCTCAAATAGGGCCTAATAGGGCCCGGCGGGTTACCGGCGAGCCGCTTCTCTTCCAAGAAAAGTCGATAAACTCATTTATTTTCAGTAACTTACGAAGCTATCGGCAGGTCAGAAAAAGGCCTTGCAGAAAGGACCACACGGTTTTGCCGTACGCAGCGGCGCCGTCCGTCCAACACGGCTTGCGTTGAGCTCACGGGGTTCGGCTCAATCCCCTGCCTCCGCGCCGGCGCTGCCGCGTCCACCGCACCCCGGCCCACGTTCGCGACGACGTACGATCGCCCCTCTTCCTGGACCGGGATGGCAGGAAGAATGCTATAATTCCGAATTTCGGTAAAGTGGAATATTTTTGCGCTTGAGGCTTGACAGCCCTCGCCAGCGAGACAGGTGTTTTGCCCGACGGGTCAAAGTCGGGGCTGACGATCTGCAAGATCGTCAGCCCCGACACGCGTCAATTCCAGTTCAAGACAGCGATGGGTTTCGCTGCGCTCTACCCATCCTACGCGTGCTGCGCGCAAAAATAACCGGCCTCGACGCTACGCGGCAAAGCCGGGTTAAGTCTTATGACGAGATATGGCTGCAATCAGTCGCAGATGCGCCGCCGAATGGTGACGTCCTCGCCAAAGCGATTAGTCCGATGATCAATCACGACCCGGCACCTCCCATATCGATCATATCGATTGTAGGCATTGTAATCGCGATAGTGATCACCACGCGGACCGACGTAAACTCCGCCCGGACCCACATCAAACTCCACGGCCTTTGCCGTCGTCGCACCGCCGGCAGTCAGGACTAGTATCGCGGCGAGCGGCAGGATGCTTCGCTTGATCATAACAATTCCTCCTCGAAAGTGAGGCCTGTCATGCAAACGGTCTGGGCGGGAATTGGTTTCTCGGTTCCGCGAACCAGGCGTGCGCCGCAAGACGCTTGGTTCTAACAAAATGCTCGGTTCCGCCCAGTGTGCCCGCGATGGCTCATTCGTTCAGCACGCCGACACATCGAGCACGGGTGTTGACATGGCTTGTCGAGAATCTAATGGGATCGGTGTATTACGATTTGAATCCGTTGTCCCCCGCCCGTGAACTGCTGTCGGCTCGCCCGCTGTCGTCGAACAAAAGCTGAAGACGCTACTCGCCGAGACCGGCGCGGACGAACTGATGACGACGGGGCAGATCTATGATCACGCCGCGCGGCTGCGCTCGTTCGAGATCGCCGCCGAGGTGCGCGACAGGCTGGCCGCGCAACCGGCCGCGTGATCGCCGGAGTAGGCGCCTGGATGCTTTGAGAGTGCTCGGCCTGCATGGTTCGAGACGCCCGCCTTTGGCGGGCTCCTCACCATGAGGGTCTAAGATCTCGCCGCGAAACCAGACCTCATCCTGAGGAGCCCGCATAACGGGCCTCTCGAAGGATGGCCGCAACGAAAGCCGGCTACGCCGCCCTGATCGAGTTCATGAAGCCGGCGACGCCGCGCTTGAGGCGCGAGCTCTCATTGGCGAGCGATTGCGCGGCCGACTGCACCTGGGCGGAGGCGCCTCCGGCTTCCGACGCGCCGCGCTGGACGTCGGCGATGCTGGTCTCGACCTGCGAGGTGCCCGACGCAGCGCGCTGCACGTTGCGGGAGATCTCCTGTGTGGCGGAGCCCTGCTGCTCGACCGAGGCCGAAATCGCGGCCGAGATTTCCGAGATGCGCCCGATCGTCGCGCCGATCTCCTTGATCGCCGCGACCGAATCTCGCGTCGCCGACTGGATGTCGGAGATCTGCTGGCTGATCTCGTCGGTTGCTTTCGCGGTCTGCTCGGCGAGCGACTTCACCTCGGACGCCACCACGGCAAAGCCACGGCCGGCATCACCGGCGCGCGCAGCTTCGATGGTTGCGTTCAGCGCCAGGAGATTGGTCTGGCCGGCGATGGTCTGGATCAGGTCGACGACGTCGCCGATCCGGCTCGCGGCCTGCGACAGCTCGCTGATCCGCGTATCGGTCTTCTGCGCCTGGCTGACGGCTTCGCCGGCGATCCGCGCCGAGGTCTCGACCTGACGGCTGATCTCGCCGATGGAGGAGGCAAGCTCTTCGCTCGCCGCCGCGACGGAATGAACGTTCGCGGATGCCTCGCCCGAAGCCGTGGAAGCACGGCCCGAGACCTGCGCGACGGTGTCCGCAGTCTTCGACAACGTCGTCGACGACGTTTCGAGCTGCCCGGCGGCAACCGAGACGAGCTCGATGATCTCGCCGACTTCGCGTTCGAACTGATCCGCAAGCCGGTTCATGTCGACCTTGCGCGCCTCGACCTGGCGCTGCTCGGTGATCGCCTGCTCTTCGCGCAGCCGGTTGGTTTCGATCATGGCGTCGCGGAATACCTGGACGGTGCGCGCCATCTCGCCGATCTCGTCGCGGCGATCGGCATAAGCCACCGGCGCATCGAGCTGGCCCGCGCTCAGCGAGGCCATGCGCTCCTTCAGCCCGGTCAGCGGCTTCACCACGCTGCGGCCGACGGCCCAGGCGATCGCGATCGAGATCAGCATCAGGACGGCGATGACCATCGAGGCGGTCTGGGCCATCGACCAGAATGAGTTGTCGACCTCCCACATGTATTCGGCGGATGCGATCATCATGTTCCACGGCGCGAAGCCGCGGGTGAAGGAGACCTTGTCGAACGCCGTGGGATCGTTGCTGGTGCGGCGGAAGGAATAGCGCAGCGTGCCCTGGCCCTTCTTCGCGATGTCCATCAGCGTCAAAGCGAAAGGCTTGCCCTCAGCATCCTTGTTGGGCCGCATGTCCTTGCCGACGAAATTCGGGAAGCCGGGATTGGAGACGCAAAGCCCGGTCTCGTAGTCATAGATATAGACGTAGTTTGTATGGTCCTCGTACCAGATTTTATCATTGGCCTCGATGAAGCGCTTCTTGGCCTCGTCCTCGGTCATCTGGCCGGCCTTGTAGGCCTTGTAATAGCCGTCGGCGAGGTTCCAGACCACGTCCACCACGGCGTGCGCCTTCTCGACGCGCTCGGTGACGAGCTGGCCCCGGGCGATCCACAGAACGGTCGAGGCGACCAGCGCCATGCAGATCGCGCCGACCATGGTCATGAGCGCGAGCTTGGCGCCGATCGAGCGAAGGGAAAACAGGTTCTTGAGAGCCGGCATTCTGCCTCTTCGGTGTTGCTGGACGCCGCACGCGAAGATCAGTGCGCAGGCTATCACGAGGTGGGAATGCGCAAGTTAGAGGCAATTCGTTAAGAACTCAGTTACGCCACGAAATTGCCATGCAGCGTCTCCGGTCTTACCGAAGGATTAACGCGAGCCGCGGTCGTCATTGCGAGCCACCGGGTCCGCGCGTAGCGCGGCCCGATGACAGGCTCCGCGAAGCAATCCAGAATGCCTCCGCGGAGACAGTCTGGATTGCTTCGTCGCACCAGCGCAAAATTGCTGCGCAATCTTTCGCGGGCTCCTCGCGATGACGCCGGAGATGGTTCGTACCCGGCTCCAACGCCGATTCATTCACAGCCTGTCGCATAGCGCTGCGCGTCGTCATACGGCGCTGTCAATGGGCTGACGTGACCCGCTTTTTTGTGGCACAAGGCGGCTTCCGCCGACCGACCAACGAGGCCACGCATGCCCGCGCCCAAGCCGCCCGCCTTCGAGACCCTGAGCCTGCACGCGGGCCAGCATCCGGATCCCGCGACCGGGGCCCGCGCGGTGCCGATCTACCAGACCACGTCTTACGTGTTCCAGGATTCCGATCACGCGGCAGCGCTGTTCAATCTCGAGCGCGCCGGCCACATTTATACGCGCATCTCCAATCCGACCACGGGCGTGCTCGAGGAACGGCTCGCGGCGCTGGAAGGCGGCGTCGGTGCGATCTGTACCGCCAGCGGCATGGCCGCGATGCATCTCGCCATCGCGACGCTGCTCAACGCCGGCGATCACATCGTGGCATCGAGCTCGCTCTATGGCGGCACCATCAACCTCCTGGCACACACGCTCCCGCGCTTCGGCATCACCACCACCTTCGTCAAGCCGCGCGATCTCGATGCGTTCCGCGCGGCGATCAAGCCGAACACACGGCTGGTGATCGGCGAGACCATCGGCAATCCCGGACTGGAGGTGCTGGACATTCCGAAGGTCGCCTCCATAGCGCATGATGCAAAGATTCCGCTCCTGATCGACAACACGTTTGCCACGCCCTATCTCAGCCGGCCCATCGAGCTAGGGGCCGACATCGTGATGCATTCAGCGACGAAATGGATCGGCGGCCATGGTATCGCCATCGGCGGCGCCATCGTCGACGGCGGCCGGTTCGACTGGCGCGGCTCCGGCAAGTTCGGCGTGCTGACCGAGCCCTATGGCGGCTATCACGGCATCGTCTTCGACGAGCAGTTCGGCACCGCGGCGTTCATCATGCGCGCGCGCACCGAGGGCCTGCGCGATTTCGGCGCCTGCCTGTCGCCGACCAACGCGTTCCAGCTCCTGCAGGGCGTGGAGACGCTCGGCGTGCGGATGGACCGCCACATGCAGAATACGCACCTGGTGCTGGAGGCGCTGAAGTCCAACAAGGCCGTCGACTGGGTGCTGCATCCCTCGCTGGAGACCCATCCCGACTATCAGCTTGCCAAGACACTGCTGCCACGCGGGGCCGGTTCGATCGTCTCCTTCGGCATCAAGGGCGGACGGCCCGCGGGGCGCAAGTTCATCGAATCGCTGCGTATGATCAGCCATCTCGCCAATGTCGGCGACGCCAAGACGCTAGTGATCCACCCCGCCTCGACCACCCATCAGCAGATGGATGCCGAGCAACTCAAGGCCGCCGGTGTCGGCGAGGAGCTGGTGCGGCTCTCGGTCGGCATTGAGGCGGCGTCCGACATCATCGACGATCTCTCCCAAGCGCTGCGCCTCTCGCAGAAGGTCTGAAGCCATGAAGCTTTCCGTCAACGGTGCCGAGGTGTTTGTCGCAACCGGCGGCCGCGAATTCGACAAGTCCCTGCCCGCGGTCGCCTTCATCCACGGCGCCGGCTTCGATCATTCGAGCTGGGCGCTGCATACACGCTGGTTCGCCCATCACGGCTTTGCCGTGCTCGCACCCGACCTGCCCGGTCACGGCCGTTCGGCCGGGCCTTCGCTGTCGAGCATCGCGGAAATGGCCGACTGGACGGCAGCGCTGCTCGATGCGGCTGGCAGCGCGAAGGCGCATCTGATCGGTCACTCCATGGGATCGCTGATCTCGCTGGAGACGGCGGCACGCCACCCCGACAAGGTCTCTGCATTGAGCCTGATCGGCACCGCCGCGACCATGACGGTCGGCCCGGATCTGCTAAAGGCAGCCGAAGCCAACGAGCAGGACGCCCTCGACATGGTCTCGATCTGGGGACTCGGCTTCAGGGCCGAACTCGGCGGCAGCCTCGCGCCGGGCCTGTGGATGCATGGCGGCGCGCAGGCGGTGCTTCAGGCTTGCGAGCCGGGTGTGTTGTTCAAGGATTTGTCCGCCTGCAATGCTTACGCGAATGCGCTCACCGCCGCCGCGAGCGTGAAGGTACCAACCACGCTTATCCTCGGCGAGCGGGACATGATGACCCCGGCGAAGGCGGGCAAGGCGCTCGCGGCCGCGATCCCGCACGCGAAGACCGTCGTGGTGCCGGGCGCCGGCCACATGATCATGGCCGAACGTCCGGATCAGCTGCTCGCGGCGCTGAAAGGCTGAGCCGCTTCAGGAGCCAGGCGTCCACTTCCAGACGATGTCGGAGACGTTGACCGGCTTCGGGATCAGGCCGAGCCTGGCAAAGCGATCGGCAACGGCCTGCTGGCTCTTGATCACCTCCGCGTCGAGCGGCACCACGCTATAACTGGAGCGGTTGACGAAGCGGCGGACGGCCTCGATATCCACGCCGGTTGCCTCGGCCTGCGCCTTCGCGACGTCCTCGTGATGCGCCTCCGCCCACACGCCTTCCGAGGCGAAGGTCGTGTTGAGCTTTGCGACCAGCGACGGATACTTCTCTACGAAGTCGGTGTTGGCGATGTAGTAGGCATTCGGCGTGTGGATATCCTTGTCGAAGGCAAGAACACGGGCGCTCTCCTTCAACTCGGCGAGCGCCAGATACGGATCCCAGATCGACCAGGCGTCGACCGAACCCTTGACGAAGGCCGCGGTCGCATCGGCCGGCGCGAGCGGCGCCGGCGTGATGTCGGACCACGAGAGGCCCGCCTTCTCGAGTGCGGCGACAAGGAGGTTGTGCGCGCTCGATCCCTTGCCGAACGCGACGCGCTTACCCCTAAGGTCGGCCAGCGTCTTGATGGGCGAATCCTTCGGCACGATGATGGCCTGATTGTCGCCCTCGGACTTCACGGCCGCGACGTAGCGGATCTTGGCGCCGCCGGCCTGCGCGAAGATCGGCGGTGTATCGCCGACGAAGCCGAAATCAACGCTACCGACATTGATGGCCTCCAGCAACGGCGGCCCGAACTGGAAGTCGATCCACTTGATCTCGATGCCGAGCGGCTTGAAGGCAGTTTCGAGCGTTTGACGCTGGCGCACGGCCGGGAAGAAGCCGCCCTTCTGGGTGCCGATGCGAATTTCCGCCGGCTTGTCCTCGGCATGCACGGGTGCGGCGAGGGCAGTCGCGAGCAGCAGCGCTGCGGTCAGAAGATGTCGTCGTGCAATCATGTTGCGATCCTTTGCGTCGGGTTCAGTTGGTGAGGAATGGGGAAATCGCGCGCCGGCTCCGCTCGGAGAATACGGCGCGGGCGGCACGTTCCGCTTCGCGGGCCGAGCGGAACTGCCGGCCTTCGAGACTGTCGAACAGGCGCTCGGAGGAAAAGAAACGGAAGCCGCGCTCATCTCTTGTGATGATGCCGGCGGCGCGGTCGTGGATCTCGATGATGTAGGCGTTCGACTGGGATTGGGACATGACTGCTCGTTCGCCGGAATTTCGGCGTTCCTGTCTTGGGAATTGCGGTGAGAGATGCTGCTAGGCGGGGATCAGCAACAACAACAGGCGCCCGTTGCCGCTGAGAAACAGCGCCGCGTCATGCATTCGTGCATGTCGCCTGGATTACGCTGGTGATCGGTTCTCATGTTGCAGCTTCGGTCTAGGAGCAGTTTCGATGCCTCGAGTATCGAGCCGATGGCGCAGCTGGTCAATGAAATGGCTATCCATATTTGCGATCCACACGCTGGGGCGCTTCTCCAGCAGCAAGAGCTGACAACCTGATTCATCTCGCGATGAGTTCAACACCGGCGTGCGACCCGCATGATACGCTTCTAGCAACCACCGGCGGACAATTTGGGAGGTTCCAGAGATGGCGAATGATCTGAAGGGGCGCACGGCACTCGTCACCGGCGGCTCGCGCGGAATTGGTGCTGCGGTCTGCCGCCTGCTGGCCGACGCCGGCGCGGCCGTAGCGATCAACTGCCGCGAGCGGATCGAGCAAGCCGAGCAATTGGCGGGCGAGATCGGCAAGCAGGGCGGCCGCGCCATCGTCGTTGCCGCCGACGTCTCGCAGCGCGAGGCGGTGGCCAACATGGTCGAGCGCGTCACAGCCGGGCACGGGCCGATCGACATCCTCGTCAACAACGCCGGCATCGCCATCACGCGCGGCGTCGACGATCTCACCGAGGACGATTTCGATCGCACCATCCTGGTCAATCTGAAATCCGTATTCCTGTGCACGCAGGCCGTTCTGCCCTCGATGCGCGCCAGGAAATGGGGCCGCATCGTCAACATCTCCTCGGGCGCAGCACGCGGCGGCGGCTCGATCGGCCCGCACTACAATGCTTCCAAGGCCGGCATGGAAGGGCTGACGCGCGGTTATGCTGCGCGTCTCGTGAAGGAGGGCATCACCGTCAATGCGGTGGCGCCGTCGCTGATCGAAACGGACATGATGAGCGGCCAGCCGCAACTCATCAGCCGCATCCCGCTCGGCCGCTTCGGCACGGCGGAGGAGGTGGCGAAGGCTGTGATGCTGCTGGTCGACAACGCCTACATGACGGGGCAGACGATCGCGCTGAGCGGCGGGATGGCGTTTAATTGAGCCCCTAGCGTCGCGGCGCTCTTTTTTCACCTCGCCCCGCTTGCGGGGAGAGGTCGGATTGCATCGAAGATGCAATCCGGGTGAGGGGGTACAGGTCCCACGACGATCTCACGCTTGGAGAGAGGCCCCTCACCCCGCCCTCTCCCCGCAAGAGCGGGGCGAGGGAGACGAGAGAGCACAGACACTCACCACATCGTCGCGGCGGCGCGTTCCGGCCAGATGCGGTCGTATTCCGCGCCGCCCACTTTGTTCTGGCTCATCTCGGCGAGGATCTGGCCGGGCGTCGGCAGCGTCTTGGGATCGACGCGCTTGTCGGGATTCCAGAGGTCGGAGCGGACGATCGCGCGGGCGCACTGGAAGTAGATTTCCTCAACATTCATCACCATCACGCTACGCGGCGCCTTGCCCTCGACCTTGAAGGAAGCCAGCAGCTCCGGATCGATCAAGATATGCGCGCGGCCGTTGGCCCGGACCGCGTTGCCGGAACCGGGGATCAGGAACATCAGCGACACGCGCGGGTCGCGCACGATGTTGCGCAAGGAATCGACCCGGTTGTTGCCGCGGCGATCGGGCAGCATCAGCGTCTTCGGATCATGAATGCGGACGAAGCCGGGGAGATCGCCGCGCGGCGAGCAGTCGATGCCTTCGGGCCCGATGGTCGCGAGCGCGGCGAATGGCGCCTTCTCGATGAAGATGCGGTAGAGCGGCGTGACGTGGTCAGCGACTTTCACGGTCGAGGCGTCATTGGTGGCGCCGTAGATGGCCTCTAGCTGTTCGACCGTTTCAATCACAGACATTCCAATCTCCTAGTTGTGCCAGCTATTCGTGCCAGCATTCATTCCTAATGACGCGCACGAGCTGGCGGCTGTGATACTCCGCGCTGCCGGCGTTGAGAATGGTGACATCGGCATTGGCCGATGCGTCGCTCACATTGCGCGCGAGACGGTCGGCGATGTTGCCGTCGCTGTGCCGCGCCCGCGCGGCAAGCCGCTGCGCCAGCACATCCGGCGGCGCCGTGATCGCGACGACCACGACACTGGCGTAGGCCTGGCGCAGCGCGCCTATTACCGTGCGCGAGACATTGGCGACGACCGCGCGCCCGGCGCGGATATCGTCGTTGATCTCGCGCGGCAGAGCGTAGGAATGCCCGTGCGCCTCCCAGTGCACGGCGAAATCGCCATGCTCCTGCGCGCGGCTGAATTCGTCAGCACTGAGCGCGACATTGTCTTCGTCGACGGACGATTTGCGCGTCACAATACGGCGCGGGAAGACGATTTCGTGATCGTCGCTGCAGGCCGCCCGCGCGAGCCGCAACAGCGTGTCCTTGCCGGCGCCGCTCGGACCGACCACGAGCACGAGCCGCCCGGGTCCGATCCCGTCCGCC
The DNA here is from genome assembly GCF_001908205.1 of Bradyrhizobium sp. NAS80.1. Lineage (GTDB taxonomy): Bacteria > Pseudomonadota > Alphaproteobacteria > Rhizobiales > Xanthobacteraceae > Bradyrhizobium. Next base: position 26,190 of record NZ_LGHL01000202.1, on the reverse strand, counting down.
TGCTCAGGCGCCATGGCCATGGTCTCGCTCATGCGACACGGCGCCCTTCGCGCCAGACGCTGCGGACCACGGGAACGCTGCCCGCGACATGCACACGGATCAGGTCGGCGCGCTTGCCGACCGCGACCTCGCCGCGATCGGACAGGCCGACCGCCTCGGCGGGCGTCTTCGTAACAGTACGAACCGCCGCAGGAAGGCTGATCGCCGGCACATGCTCAGGCAACTGCAGCGCGCCCATCAAAAGGCTCGACGGGATGTAGTCCGACGACAAGATGTCGAGCAGGCCTTCGCGGGCGAGATCGACCGCGGCGATGTTGCCGGAATGCGAGCCGCCGCGCACGACGTTCGGTGCGCCCATCAAAATGTCGATGCCGGCCTGATGCAGGCCGCGCGCAGCCTCCAGCGTGGTCGGGAATTCCGCCACGGAAACGCGATCGCGCACGGCGTCCGCGACGTTCTCCTCGGTGGTGTCGTCATGGCTGGCGAGCGGGATCTTATACTCATGCGCCAGCGCAACGATCTGGCGCATGTTGGTCGCGGCATAGGCCTTCTGATACTCGAAGCGTTTCGCAAACAGCTCGTCGAGCTCGGCATCGGTCTTGCCGCCACCCTTGCCGCGATAGTAGTCGCGCAGCTTGACCTCGTCGCGGAACTGGCGCTGGCCGGGGGTATGGTCCATCAACGACATCAGCCGGACGTCGGGACGATCGATCAGCTCCTTGGCCTCCTCGACCACGCTCGGCATCGGGATTTCGCAGCGCAGATGCAGGAAGTGGTCGGCACGCAGCAGGGCGGCGTCTCGCGCGGTGGTGATCGCGGCGGCGAGCACGCCGGCGCGGCCATCGACTTCCTCGGCGCCGTCCTCGCGCCAGACCCGGAGCGAGTCGAACACGGTCGTGATGCCTGATGTGGCGAGCTGGCCGTCATAGGAGATGACGGCCGCGACCGGATTCCAGAACACCTTTGGGCGGGGCACATAATGCGCTTCGAGATGGTCGGTGTGGAGCTCGATCAGGCCCGGCATGATCAGGTCGCCACCAGCATCCTCCGCGCCCGCGGGCGCCCTGCCCTCGCCGATCTCGGCAATGCGTCCATCGGCAAGAGCAAGCCAGCCCTGTTCGATCATCCGGTCAGCCAGCACGATCCTGGCGTTGGCGATCACGGTTTCCTTCGGCTTGGCGTTCATTTCCTTGTCTTCCTCCAGGCCGCGGCGGCGAAGCTGGTGACGTCGACAATGCGGTCGGCAATCAAATGGCGGATCTCGTCGTCATGCACAATCGCGACCATGGCGACGCCCTGGCGCTTCTTCTCGGCAACCAGCTCGACCACGACAGCGCGATTTGCAGCGTCGAGCGAGGCGGTCGGCTCGTCCAGCAGCAGGATCGGCAGGTCCGAGATGAAGCCGCGCGCGATGTTGACGCGCTGCTGCTCGCCGCCGGAGAAGGTGGCGGGCGGAAGCTGCCAGAGCCGCTCGGGGATATTGAGACGATGCAGGAGCTCGCCTGCCCGCTGCTGTGCATCGCTGCGTGCCAAGCCGTTCACGATCAGGGGTTCGGCGACGACGTCGATGGTCGCAACGCGCGGTACCGCGCGCAGGAACTGGCTGACATAGCCGATGGTCGAGCGGCGGATGTTGAGCACCTGCCGCGGCTCGGCCGTGGCGAGATCGATCAGCGCACCGCGATGGCGGATGCCGATGCGGCCGGAGTCGCAACGATAGTTGCCGAAGATCATCTTCAGGATCGACGACTTGCCCGCGCCGGACGGCCCCGACAGCACGACGCATTCGCCCGGGTTGACGTGGAAGGTCACGCCGCGGACCACCGGCAATTCGATGCCACCCTGCAGGTGCATCGTAAAGGTCTTCTTGGCATCAGTGACGTCGATCATGGCGGTCATCGGCTGGCTCATGGCGGCAGAATCGAGGAGACGAGGAGTTGGGTATAGGGCTCGCGCGGATCGTCGAGCACCTGGTCGGTGAGACCGGTCTCGATGACGCGGCCACCTTTCATCACCATCACCCGGTGCGACAAGAGTCGCGCCACCGCGAGATCGTGGGTAACGATGATGACGGCGAGGTGCAGCTCGGCGACGAGACTGCGCACGAGGTCAAGCAGGCGCGCCTGAACGGAGACATCAAGCCCGCCGGTCGGCTCGTCCATGAACACCAGCCGCGGCTCGGTGACGAGGTTGCGCGCGATCTGAAGTCGCTGGCGCATGCCGCCCGAATAGGTGCGCGGCGCATCGTCGATGCGCGCGATGTCGATTTCGACGCGGGTGAGCCAGTCGGATGAGGTGTCGCGAATGCGGCCGTAATGATTCCACCCCACAGCCATCAGCCGCTCGCCGACATTTGCGCCGGCCGATACCGCCATGCGCAGGCCCTGCGCGGGATCCTGGTGCACATAGCCCCAATCGGTACGGAACAGGAAGCGCCGCTCCGCCTCGCCGAGCGTCGTGAGATCGCGGGTGACGCCATCGCGCATCCGGTAGGACACCTGGCCGGCGCTCGGGGTGAGCTGACCCGACAGCATCTGCAGCAGCGTCGACTTGCCCGAACCGGATTCGCCGACGATCGCCAGCACTTCGCCCGGATAGAGCGCAAAGGATACATCGCGGCACGCGGCGATGCGGCCGTAGGACTTGCTCAGGGACTCGGCGACCAGCAGCGGCTGGTCGTTTTCAAGCGTATCGAGATCAACCATGTGAGCCCCCTTGCGCCCTCTCCTTGTACGGCGCGGCGCTCAGGCTGCCGTGATGGCCGGCGGCCTGGCGGCCCTCGCAATAGTCGGTATCAGAGCAGACAAACATGCGCCCGCCCTTGTCGTCGGTCACGATCTCATCGAGATAGGAATTCTCGGCACCGCACAGCGCGCAGGGCGCGTTGAAGCGGTAGGGCTCGAAGGGATGATCCTCGAAATCGAGCGACACCACCTGGGTGTAGGGTGGGATCGCGTAGATCCGCTTCTCGCGACCGGCGCCGAACAGCTGCAACGCCGGGCAGTTGTCCATCTTGGGATTGTCGAACTTCGGCGTCGGTGACGGGTCCATCACATAGCGCGCATTCACCTTCACCGGATAGGCATAGGCGGTTGCGATGTGGCCGAAGCGGGCGATGTCCTCATAGAGCTTCACATGCATCAGGCCGTATTCGGCGAGCGCATGCATGCGCCGCGTTTCGGTCTCGCGCGGCTCAAGGAAACGCAGCGGCTCCGGGATCGGCACCTGATAGACCAGCACCTGGTTCTCGTGCAGCGCCGTCTCCGGAATGCGGTGACGCGTCTGGATCACCGTCGCCTCGTCCGTCGCCGTCGTCGTCGCCACACCGGCGGTCTTGGCGAAGAACTTGCGGATCGAGATCGCATTCGTGGTGTCGTCGGAACCCTGGTCAATCACCTTCAGCACGTCCTGGGGCCCAAGGATCGCGGCCGTGACCTGCACGCCACCGGTGCCCCAGCCATAGGGCATCGGCATCTCGCGGCTGGCGAATGGCACCTGATAGCCGGGAATCGCGATCGCTTTCAGGATGGCGCGGCGGATCATCCGCTTGGTCTGCTCGTCGAGATAGGCGAAATTGTAGGCGGGCGCGTTCATTCCGCGGCCTCCTTCATGGCTTCAGGCGCATTGGCCTCGGCGAACTCCTTGCGCAGCTTCCGCAGGAGGCCGAGCTCGGACTGGAAGTCGACATAGTGCGGCAGCTTCAGATGCTCGACGAAGCCGGTTGCCTGGACGTTGTCCGAATGCGACATCACGAATTCTTCATCTTGCGCCGGTGCGACGGCTTCTTCACCCAGCTCGCGGGCACGCAGCGCGCGATCGACCAGCGCCATCGACATGGTCTTGCGCTCGCTCTGGCCGAAGGCAAGACCGTAACCGCGGGTGAAGCACGGCGCTTCCGTGGCTGATCCCTTGAACTGGTTGACCATCTGGCACTCGGTGAGCTCGATCGAGCCAAGCGGCACGGCGAAGCCAACATCCTCGGCAGAGAATTCGACCTCGACCTCGCCGAAGCGGATCTCGCCAACGAAGGGGTGATTGCGGCCGTAGCCGCGCTGGGTGGAGTAGCCCATCGCCAACAAAAACCCTTCGTCTCCGCGCGCCAGATTTTGCAGGCGCAGGTCGCGATCGGCCGGGAAGTTCAGCGGCTCGCGGGTGAGATCGCCAACGCTGGCGCCGTCCTCGGACTGCGGCGAGGATTCGATCAGCCCGTCGCGGCCCAAAATATCGGTCACACGCGGCGTGGGTGCCGTCGAAGCTTCGGCCGTCGCCGGCACTTCAGGCACAAAGCCCTGGCCAAGCGTCGGATCGAGCAGGCGGTGCGTATAGTCGAAGGTCGGCCCAAGGATCTGGCCGCCGGGAATATCCTTGAAAGTCGCAGACACCCGCCGCTGCACCCGCATCGCGCCGGTGTCGACCGGCTCGCTCGTGCCGAAGCGCGGCAGGGTGGCGCGGAAGGCACGGACCAGGAAGATCGCCTCGATCAGATCGCCGCGCGCCTGCTTGATCGCCAGCGCCGCGAGCTCACGGTCATTGAGCGAGCCCTCGCTCATGACGCGGTCTACGGCCAACCCAAGCTGCTCCGAGATCTGGTCGAGCGTAACTTCCGGAACACTTTGATCGCCGCGCCGCGCATTTGCGAGCAGGCGATGGGCGTTCTCGATGGCGCGCTCGCCGCCTTTGACTGCGACATACATACTACTTGCTTCCCTTGTTCACGACACGCGTGGTGCGCGGGATCGCAACCACGGCGTCGTCGGCTACCAGGACCACGTCGATGCCGCGCGGAAACAGCGCCTCGTTGACCCGCAGGCGCTCGAACAGGTCGGCAGGCTTTATGGCCGCCTGGAGAGTTGCAACACCGTCGATGCCCGGACCGCGCAGCTCGAAGGAGTGCCCCGTATCCAGACTTTCGACCTGGACGATCACCGTCGTCGAACGATCCGGATATTCGCTCGTACCAAGCGCGAAGCGCTCGAGTGCCGGAAGCAGGGCGCCATCACTGATCAGCGCAAAGCTCGCAACCGAAGAATCTCGAACGATCGGCGCGCCGGTGTGGAACTTGAGCCACTTTACCATGTCCGAACTCTCGGACATCCGCGCATCGAGCCAGAGCGGCGTGTCGTGATCGAACAGCGTCAGCGCGATCGCGGCGGTGCCGCGCATCATCGTCTCAGGCGCGTCCGCCATCGGCACGATGCGCTGAACCGAGCCTGGCCGCGCCATCGCGTCCATCACCGATCGAAAGGTCGATTGCGCCGACAAGACCTTGTCGGCGAAACCCGGCGGCAGTTCCGCAATCGTGGTCATGATCTCACCCCTCACCGCGCACCATGGTGTAGAAATCAACCTTCGTCGCGGCGGTTTCAGCCGCGGCCTGGTTGCGCCTCATCATAAGCTGATCGCGCAACGGCCCGATAACATCCCGCTCGACCGCTTCACCGAAATCGCTGGACTGCACCAGCGCATCGCAGAGCGCGATCAGTCGCGCCTTCTCACCGTCGCGCCCGAGGGTGTAGCCGAAGCCGACTTCGCCGCTCACAAGGCGGACCGCCGCACGCGACACCGTCGCTTCGCCGAGGTTGAACGGTGCGCCGTCGCCGCCGACCCGCCCGCGCAGCATGACCAGGCCGTTTTCCGGCTCGCGCAGATCCTGATGGCCGGGCAAGGCGATTGTGCGGAGGCGAGCGGCGATCTCGCCCGCCTCCGCGTGCGCCAGCACGGCCATCGCGGCCTTGCGCTGGGCTTGCTGCTTATTGTGCTGGGTCACCAAATCCACCGAACTTGCCGAATTGAAGTTGTCTATGATAATAGACAACTTCATACGGAAGCGCCATGACTGTTTCGTGACAAAGGTGTGATTTCTGGGCTAGCTTATCCGACAACATGAGCATGCAGGACACAGCCTCCTCGGGCGTCGCGCTCTGGCGCCTCGTCGCCGACGGAATCGAACGCGGCATCGCCGATGGCCGCTTTGCGGTCGGCGACAAGCTGCCGGGCGAGATGGAGATCGCCGAAACCTATCGCGTGAACCGCCACACAGTGCGGCGTGCACTGGCTGCGCTTGCGGAACGCGGCCTGGTGCGGGCCGAGCGCGGCAGCGGAACCTATGTCGAGGCGCAGCGCCTGGCCTATCCGCTGCGCTCGCGCACGCGCTTCTCCGAGATCGTCGGCGCCGGCGGCCGCGAACCGCGCGGGCAGTTGATCGAGGCGTCTGATGACGTCGCGACGCGTGAGCTGGCGCGGGAACTGGGATTGAAGGCCGGCGCGCCGCTGGTACGGATCGAGGCGATACGCTTCGCCGACCGCACGCCGATTTGCGTCTCCACCACCTGGCTGTCGGCGGAACTGTTTCCAGGCGCGGGCAATGTGTTTGCCGCGACGCGCTCAATGACGAAGCTGCTCGAGCATTACGGCGTCCGCGACTATCGCCGTGGCGCGACCCGGATCACCGCCGGCATCGTGGACGCGACCGATGCCGCGCGGCTCGACCTCCCGCTGGGACGGCCGATCCTGGTGGTCGATGCGACCGACCACGATCTCGAAGGCAAGCCGCTGATGACCAAGCATTCGCGCTTTGCGGCGGAGCGGGTGGAGTTTCTGGTGGAGTCGTAGCGTGGGCTGCCTCTTCTCCCTCGCCCCGTTCTTACGGGGAGAGGGTTGGGGTGAGGGGCTGCATCCGCGATAACGGTGAGAGATAGACTCGTTGAAGCTCCCCCTCACCCGGATTGCATCTACGATGCAATCCCGCCTCTCCCCGCAAGCGGGGCGAGGTGAAGAGACCTACGCCACCGCCCGCCGCCCGATAATCGCAAACCGCAGTTTCCCCGAAATGAAATCGATCGCGGCGACCGCGACCAGGATCATCAGGATCAGGAACGACACCTTCTGCCATTCCAGCACGCGGATCTGCTCGGCGAGCTGGAGCCCGATACCGCCGGCGCCGACGATGCCGATGATGGTGGCCGAGCGTGTATTGGACTCGATGAAATAGAGCACCTGGCCGGCAATGACCGGCAGGACCTGCGGCAGCAGACCGAAGCGGATCTCGTGCAGCGCGCTGCCGCCGGAGGCGCGGATGCCTTCGACCTGCTTCTGGTCGGCCCCCTCGATCGCCTCCGAGAACAGCTTGCCGAAGGCGCCGAAGTCCGACACCGCGATGGCGAGCACGCCGGCGAACGGGCCGAGCCCGACCACATTGATCCACACCAGCGCCCAGATCAGCGTATCGATACCGCGGATCGAATCCAGGAAGCGCCTGATAGGGAAGCGCAGGATCTTCGACGGTACCACGTTGCGCGCGGCAAGCAGGCTGACCGGAAGCGCGAACAGCGCGGCGACTGTCGTGCCGAGCAGCGCGATCGAGAGGGTCTCGCCGAGCGCCTTCAGGTAGACCGGCAGCGAGGAGCCGGGATCCGGCGGAATCATCATCAGGCTGATCCAACCGAGCTGGCTGAGGCCCGCGAAGAACCGTGAGGGCGAGAAATCAAGATCGACGAGGCCGTACACCAGGATCGCGAACGCCGCGACGATCATTACCGGCGTCGCCAGCCGCGCCGAGGCCGGCCGGTCGAACACATCGGGATAGCGCGCGCGAATCTGCGCGGTATCGACCTCCTGCGGCCTCGTCACGTCGGCGCCTCCTTGCCGAACAGTCGGCTGCGAAGCCAGCCAGTGGTGATGTCGATGATGAAGACGGTGACGATGATGGTGAGCAGGATCGCGCTGACGTCCGAATAGTAGAACTTGCGGATCGCGACGACGAGCTCCTGGCCGATACCGCCGGCGCCGACAAAGCCCATCACTGAGGCTTCGCGGACATTGATCTCGAAGCGGAGCAGCGCGTAGCTGGCGTAGCCCGCGGTCACCTGCGGCACGACCGCGAAACGCATGCATGACAGCCAGCTCGCGCCGGTCGAGCGGATGCCTTCGACCGGCTTCATGTCGGCATTCTCGACGATCTCCGAGAACAGCTTTCCGAGCGCGCCGGTGGAATGGATTGCGATGGCGAGCACGCCCGCCATTGGTCCGAGCCCGAAGGCGATCACGAAGACCAGTGCGAAGACGATGCCGGGCACGGTGCGGGCGAATTCGAGCAGGCGCCGCACGACGAAGCGCAACCAGGGCGCAGGCGAGGTGTTTTCCGCCGCGAAGAAGTTCAGGGCAAAAGCGAAGGTGGCCCCGACCAGCGTACCGACATAGCTGATCAGCAAGGTCTCGCCCAGCATCTTCAGCCATTTGCGCCAGCCCCAGAGCCACTCGCCGAAATCGGTCCAGACGCGCTGGCCGTTGTCGAGCGTGAGGATACGGTCGAAATAGCTGATGAAATTGCCGAAATAGGTGAAGAGGGTGCGCAGATTAACTTCTGCGCCGATCGCGGCGAGAACCAGTGCGGCGGCGAAGATCGCGACTCCCAACAGGAGGCGGAGCCGCTTGCGCGCGACCGCCCGGCGATAGGCGGCATTGAGCACGGCCAGCTGTTGCTCAGGGAGGATCGATACCGCGATGCTCATCGGTCGAAGAAGGTCCCATCAAAGAAAGAGCCGGGCCCATCGACCCGGCTCCAGTGCATCGTCCCGAAACTCAGGACGCCTTCTTTTTGCGCAGCGCGTCGACGAACTTGATCAGCTCGATCGTGCCATCCCAGTCCTTGGTGGTAGCGGGATGAAAGCCCTTCTTCTGGCCGTCCGAGAGACGTTCAAACGCGACCTTGTCCTTGGTCGGGGCGTCGAAGAACGCCTTCGCGATGGCGGCCTTGGCGTCTTCCGGCAGGTCCGAGTTATAGGCGTAGGGGCCGTTGATGATCGGCGCCGACTTGTGGATGATGCGGAAGTCGTCCTTCTTCATCGCCGAGCCGTCGGCGTTCTTCAGCATGCCCTTGGTCAGCATCTGCGCCAGCGTGGAGTCGTCGTCGCTGGTCCACTGATTGGCGGCGACATCCACCGTGCCCTGCGCCAGCGCCAGCAGCGCGTTCTCATGGCTGCCGGTGAAAACGACCTTGCTGAAATAGGTGTCGGCATCCGGGATGCCCATCTTGTCGAGCTCGAAGCGCGGCACGTTGTTGCCGGAGGTCGAGTTCGGGTCGACGAGGCCGAGGTTCTTGCCCTTGAGCTGGTCGACGCTCTTGTAGGGGCTGCTCGCCTTGACGAAGAACACCGAGTAGTAGCCGGTCGAGCCGTCGGCGTTGATGTCGTTGGCGAAGGCGTCGGTCTTGACGCCGGTCAGGCGGGCGCGGGCGAACGAGGCCGAGCCGTAGCTGGCGATATGGATGTTGCCAGCGCGCTGGCCCTCGATCACCGCGGCATAGTCATTGGCGATGCGCAGCGTGACCTTCACGCCGAGCTGCTTCGACAGATATTCCACGAACGGCGTCCAGCGCTCGGTGACGCCGGAGGCGTTCTCGGCCGGAACGACCGCAAAGGTCAGCTCGGGATATTTGGCTTTCCAGTCGGCCGCGGAGGCCGAGGCCGTGAAAGCAAGCGCGGCGGCACCGGCAAGAACTAATCTGCGAGTGATCATGATACCCTCTTCATTGGTTGGGGTCGGTTGACGCAAAACTGGCGACTAGACAGATGCGACGCGGCTCAGGCGGCCGCCGCCGTTCCAAGTTCCGGAACGCCCTCGGGCGCCGGTGTAGACGCGCCGCCCATGACGTCGGCGGCCTCGAGATCGTAGAGCTCGCGCGCAACGTGATCGGTCAGCGCCGACGGCGCACCGTCGAACACCACGCGGCCCGCGGCCATGCCGATCAGGCGGTCACAATAGGTGCGCGCCAAATCGAGCGAATGCAGGTTGCACAGCACGGTGATGCCGAAGTGCTTGTTGATGCGGAGCAGCGCATCCATGACGATCTTGGTGTTGCGCGGATCGAGCGAGGCGATCGGCTCGTCGGCAAGGATGATGTCGGGCTGCTGCACCAGCGCGCGGGCGATCGCAACACGCTGCTGCTGGCCGCCGGAGAGCTGGTCGGCGCGCTGGGCTGCGAGCGTAGCGATATCGAACTGTTCAAGCGCCGACATTGCCAGCGCCTTGTCGTGCTCAGGCCAGATCTGCGACAGCGAGCGCCATGCCGACATCGTCGCAAGACGCCCCATCAGGACGTTGGTCAGGACGTCGAGGCGGCCGACCAGATTGAATTGCTGAAAGATCATTGCCGAACGCGCACGCCACTGCCGCAGCTCCTTGCCGCGCAGCGCGGTGACGTCGGTGCCGTCGAACAGGATGCGACCCTGTGTCGGCGTCACCAGGCGGTTGATGGTCCGCAGCAGGGTTGACTTGCCGGCGCCGGACCGTCCGATCACGCCGACGAAGCCGCCGGGAGAGATTTGAAACGAAGCGTCGTCCACCGCGGCTTTTGCGCCGAAGCGGCACGTCAGACCTTCCACCACCAGCATGCAGGACTCCAGAGTAGCTGGCTGCCACCGCTAGCGCCGGCGCTTGACACTTGTGTGACACACGCGATGCGATGCGGCGATCCTGCACACCTCGTCCACTGTCATTGGATCGTCATGATAATGTCATCAGTGCACTCGAAGAGGTACGCCCGCCCTCGAGCTATCGGATACAACATGGCCGGCAAAACGCTCTCGGTCGAACCGACCATCGATCCCTCGGCCAAGCTGCACGAGACCAGGCTCGGCGCCTATGCTGAGGTCGGTGCGCGCACGATCCTGCATGAAGTCACGATGGGCGATTACTCCTATGTCGTCAACGACGCGCAGATCACCTACACCACCATCGGAAAATTCTGCTCTATCGCGGCGATGACGCGGATCAATCCGGGCAATCATCCGATGCACCGCGCGACGCAGGCGCATTTCACCTATCGTTCCAGCGCCTACTTCCCCGGCGAGAGCGACGATACCGAGTTCTTCGACTGGCGGCGCCAGCATCACGTCCATATCGGCAACGACGTCTGGATCGGCCACGGCGCGATCGTGCTGCCCGGCCGCAACATCGGCACAGGCGCCGTGATCGCGGCAGGCACTATCGTCACCAAGGACGTGCCGGCCTACACCATCGTCGCCGGCAATCCGGCACGCATCGTGCGGCGGCGGTTCTCGGAAGAGGTCGCCGAACGGCTCGCGAGGCTTGCCTGGTGGGACTGGAATCACGATAAGTTGCGGGAAGCACTGCCCGACTTCCGCAAGCTCGGGATTGAAGATTTTCTTTCGGCATACGAAGCACAGGCGAGTTCCGTTACCAATTCTCCTGCCAGCAAACAAAGCGCGGTCGCGTGACTGACATTTTCCTTGAAGGCGGCCGGGCCCTGATCGGCGCCGAACTCGTCGAAACTTCGCTTAGCGTGTCCGGACAGGACATCGCACGGGTCGATGCCTCCAGGGGCCGCGACCGGCTTGCGATCGATGCGCGCAACCTGCTGGTCTTGCCCGGCATCGTCGATCTGCATGGCGACGCCTTCGAGCGACAAATGATGCCGCGCGCCGGCGTCGACTTCCCGATCGACGTCGCGCTTGCCGACAGTGACCGCCAGGCGATCAGCAACGGCATCACCACTGTGTTCCACGCCACGACCTGTTCGTGGGAGCCGGGCCTGCGCAGCGCCGACAATGCGCGCGGCCTGATGGAAGCGATCGAGCGGCAACGCCCGCAATTCGCCGCCGACACCCGCTTCCATCTGCGCCACGAGACCTACAATCTCGATGCCGAGGCCGAGATTGCGCAGTGGCTCAGTGAAGGCCGTGTCGACCTGTTCGCCTTCAACGATCACATGGACGGTACCGTCGCCGACATGGCGAAGCCACGCAAGCGCAACCGCATGGTGGAGCGCACCGGGCTGTCGAGCGAGGAATTCGACCGCCTGGTCGAGCGCGTGGTCGCGCGCAACACTGAGGTGCCGGCGTCCGTGTCGCGGCTCGCCGCGGCGGCCCGCGCCACCGAGGTGCGGATGCTCTCGCATGACGATGCGACACCGGCGATGCGGCAGGAGTTTCGCGAGCTGGGCGCGATGATTGCAGAGTTTCCGATCAACGAGGAGACGGCACGGGCGGCAGCAAGCCACGGCGATGCCATCGTCTACGGCGCGCCGAACGTCGTACGCGGCGGCAGCCACACCGGCTGGACCAGGGCATCCGACATGATCGCCAAGGGGCTCTGCTCGGTGCTGGCCTCGGACTATTATTATCCCGCGCAGCTGCTCGCCGCATTTCGCCTCGCCGCCGATGGCGTGTTGCCGCTGACCGAGGCCTGGAATCTGGTTTCCGCGGGACCTGCGCGCGCGACCGGTCTTGCCGATCGCGGCGTCCTCGCGGAAGGGCGCCGCGCCGATATTCTGCTGGTCGACGACACCGTCCCGCTGCGGCCGCGACTCATCGCCGTCATCGCCGGCGGCAAGCTCGTGCATCTCACCGATGCGACGCGGCTGCTCGCCGCGGCGGCGACGCCGCGTGAGGCTGTCGTTGCGGCGTAAACCGGTTATGGTCGGACGATGACTTTTCCCCGCTACGCGATCTATTTCGCCGCCGACGCGGACAGCGCGCTGTCCCGCTTCGGCACCGAGCTGCTCGGCTACGATGCCTGCACGGGTGACGAGCTGCCCTTTCCCGACGACGCATTGCGTGTCGCGCGGGACTGGCGCGACATCACCAGCGATCCCCGCAAATACGGCTTCCACGCCACGCTGAAGGCGCCGATGAGGCTCGCGCCCGGCAAAAGCGAGGCCGATCTCATGGCCGGCTGCGCGACATTCGCCGGCAAGGCGCGGCCGATCCCCACGATCCGCCCGGTCGTCGATTCCATCAGCGGGTTTATCGCCGTCATTCCGGCCGAGCCGGTCTCCGCGCTTCAAGAGCTCGCGGCCGATTGCGCCCGCGAGTTCGATGACTTCCGTGCTGCATTGACGGCGGAAGACCGTGCACGGCGAAAGCCCGAAAAGCTCAGCGAACGTCAGCGCGACTATCTCGACCGCTGGGGCTATCCTTACGTCATGGAGGAATTCCGCTTCCACATGACGCTGACCGGCAGATTGGACTCCGATCGGCGCCGGCCGATTCTGGAGATGCTGCGGGCGCGATTCGCAACGCTCGGTCTCGACGCGCTCACGATCGATCGCATCGCGCTGTTCAAACAGGACGACGCCAAAGCGCGCTTCCGCATCATCGGCGAGTGGGCTTTGACGCGGTAGGCTTCAGTGCTCGCTCGCGAGATTGAAGGCGAGCGCCACAACGCCAACCAGAATGAGGCTGGCCGCCCAGATCAGATCCAGATTGAACCAGCTTCGCGAGACGAACCTCAATCCCAGATAGCGGTAGACCAGCCACGCCAAGCATCCGCCGGCGCTGATCATGGCGGCAACGTGCACCAGGGACACTAGCACCGCCATTCCGAGACTTGCCTTCATCAGCGCGCCGGCGGCCTCATGGCCGGCATCGAGTTCGAAGGCCCGGCAGAGCCCGAGATAGATCGGCACGAGCATCAAGGCGGCGCCGTGAGCAATGGCAACGGCAAATGACCAGAGCGCCAATTGCGTTGGCAGAATTCGTGCCAGCGCGCGCGGATGGCGCCGCTCGATCAACCGATAGACGCCGAATCCGATGACGAGAAGGCTCGCGCCGAGCTGAATCGAACGCTGCCACTCGGCCAGCACCAGCAGGAATGCGAATGGCTGCAGCACGAGAAGTGTCGCCAGGAGATGTCCGGCCGCCAGAGCCCACAACGCACGAAAGAGCGCCCGCGGACTCTTTTCCATGAGCCCGGCCGAAACGGCGAGCGGCCATCCCATTCCCGGATTGACTCCGTGATAGAGACCGCTCGCGACGAGAGCGAGCCACAGCCAGCCCTGCGCCTCTAGGCCGACGGGTAGCAAAAGGAGTCCGTCGAACAATCGCCGCCCTCCAGCCTGATCTGGTGCGCACGATATCCGTCGGGGAAGCTCACGAAGTAGTCCTTGTCGAGCTCGAGGCCGCCGTTGCGACCGACATTGGCCATGACTTCCACGCCCGGAACCCCGTCGGGATAGAACTGGTCATCCCAGGTGGAATAGAGGGAATTGGTCCAGTACACCCGCTTTCCATCGCGGCTGATCTCGACCATCTGCGGCCCACCCGCATACGCCTTGCCGTTCGGATGCGGCGCGCGGCTCACAATGCCTCCGGTGTGAACCGATGCCGCAAGCTTGGGCTTTCTGGGCTCGCTGACATCGTACTGGCGCATCTCGCCGGTGCCCCAACAGGAGACGTAGAGGAACCTATCGTCCATCGACAGATCGATGTCGGTCACCAGTGGCGGGACGGCACCAAAACCCTGCAAAAGTGGCGGAAGCTTCTCTTTGGCTGCAGGCTCCGGCGGGATGGTCGCCGTCTTCTCCGCATGGAATTTCCCGCCCTCGCGCCACCAGGTCCAGATCGAGCCTTCGAGATTGGTGGTGTCGACCACCACGCCGGCAAAGCCGTATTCGCGGACCGGATCGTGCGCTGGCCGCACCTCCAGCACCATCTGATGATTGGCACCGAGGTCGATGGTTTGAACGTTGCGTCGTGCCCGGAGGTCCCAGAAGTGGAGCCGGTGGCCGTATTTGTTCGAGAGAAGATCTTCGGGAACGATCCCGTTCTCGAACTGCGGCGGCAACCCCCATTCACTCGTCACCATGTAATCGCGCGGCAGATTCCACCAGAAATCGTAGTGCAGCGTCTGCGGACCGCGGTCGATCTCCCATCGTCCAAGAACCTCGAACGTCTCGCAATCCATGATGAAGACGCCTGGAGGCCCGCTGGTGCCGTCTTTGCCGCCGCCAAGCGTGCTCACATAGATGCCGTCCGGCCCGCAATGGATGGTATGCGGCCGCGAGTAGCCGGTCTTTTTGAAGACCTCCTCGGGCTCGATGATCTTGTGGATCTTGGCTTTGGTCGGATCGGGCTTGGTATCGATGATGTAGATCCGGGACGAGCGCAGCCCGGGGATGATGAGATAGCGCCGCTCGATGAAGGCATGTCCGGCGAGTGGCGACAAGGCGGAGGAGCAGGCATTCCAGCCGAAGTGATGAAACTCATCGCCCTTGTTGGGCATCGTCACGGTGTGGACGACTTGGCTGTAGGTCGGCGATCCCGGCTTGACGTCGATGACCGCGAGAGCGTCCGGTTTTGAGAAATCTGGACGGAGCAGCAACGTGTAGGCAAAGTTCTCTGCAGGTGCTTCCGTCGCAAGCTTGGGCGATGCGTGAAAGGTCGGATCTGGCCTCATCGTCATGGCACTGCCTCCCTGTTTCCTCGGTTTGCGCCAACCTGGCTCGGGATAACGGCTTAATGAAGAGGTGTTGCGCGATGTCTTGAGATTGCTCCGCAGGCCTGATTGACCGGCATACAATACGTGATCGCCGGGCTGCGGGAAACCGACCAAACCGCGCCAATTCGACGCCCCCAGCTAAGCGGAAGCCGGCGGGATCAGGCTAGGGCGCGCACCTCACACTTGGCGTCGCCCCCCGCCTAGTGCGCAATTGCGCACGGGGCGCGGGGACCCATAACCACAGGGAGATGTTGTTGCGCGAACTGGCAATTGCCGGTCTTCGCCAAACCATCTCCTGTGGTTATGGGTCCCGGGCTCGCGCTCCGCGCGCCCCGGGACGACGAGCGGAGCATGCGCGCCCTACTTCCCCCACCGCAGCGCGAGCGCATCGCGCTCCTTTGCCAGCTCCAGCAACCCCGCGCGCGTCGCCGGATGCAACGGCTGAAGCGGATGGCGCACGGTGTCCGACTTGATCACGCCGCCGGCCTGCATCATGGCCTTGCAGGCGATCAGGCCGCATTGGCGGTTCTCGTAATTGATCAGCGGCAGCCAGCGTTCGTAGGCGGCTTTCGCGTCCTCGCGCTTGCCGGCGAAATAGGGATCGATGATCTGGCGGATGCCGTCGGGGTAGCCGCCGCCGGTCATCGCGCCGGTGGCGCCGGCATCGAGATCGGCAAGCAATGTGATCGCCTCCTCGCCGTCCCACGGTCCCTCGATAGCGCTGCCGCCCGCGTCGATCAGGCCGCGGAGCTTTGCAGCAGCACCGGGCACCTCGATCTTGAAATAGCGGATGTTGGAGAAGTCCCGCGACAGCCGCGCGAGCAGTTCGACGGAGAGCGGCGTGCCGGCTACCGGTGCGTCCTGGATCATGATCGGAATGCTGATCGCGCCCGAGAGCACCCTGAAGAATTCGACAACGCCTTTCTCGGGCACCCGGAAGGTCGCGCCGTGATAGGGCGGCATGACCATCACCATGGCGGCGCCTGCGGCTTCGGCCTGCTTGCTGCGCGCGGCGCAGACGGCCGAGCTGAAATGCGTGGTGGTGACGATGACGGGAACCCGGCCCGCGACGTGCTCCAGCACCGCATGCATGACGGTCTCCCGCTCGGCATCGGTGAGCACGAACTGTTCGGAGAAATTGGCAAGGATGCAGAGGCCGTGCGAGCCGGCATCGATCATGAAGTCGACGCAGCGGCGCTGCCCCTCGAGGTCGAGTTCGCCGCGCTCATCGAAGATGGTGGGCACGACCGGGAACACGCCGCGATAGGGGCGCTGGGCCTTGTGTTGCGGCGTGACCGGCATCGAAATCTCCATCCCTGATGTTGTCTTACGTCTATGGCGGCGCTCGCGAGGCCCCGCGTCACAGATGTACTCGCCGCGCCGACCGGCGGCAATGCCGATCGCGCGACGCCGGGGTGGAGATCATCGAAGCTATGCGGTCTTCACCGCGCCGAGGAAGCCCTCGACCGCGACGCGGAGACGATCGGCGTCCGCCGACATCTTCTTGACGGACTCGGACAGCACGGTGCCGGCATTGCCGGTCTCCTGGTTGAGCCTTGCGACACTGCCGATGGTATCGGTGACCTCGCGAGTGCCCTGCGCGGCCTGCTGGAAGTTGCGCGAGATCTCGATGGTCGCCGCGCGCTGCTGCTCGACGGCCGCGGCGATCGCCGTCATCTTCTCGTCGATGCCGCTGATGGCGCCGCCGATCGAGCGGATGGCGGTAACCGCCTGACCGGTCGCACCCTGGATCTCCTCGACCTGACGGGAGATTTCTTCCGTCGCCGTTGCGGTCTGCGCCGCGAGGCTCTTGACCTCGCCGGCGACGACGGCGAAACCGCGGCCAGCCTCGCCTGCGCGCGCGGCTTCAATCGTGGCGTTCAGCGCCAGCAAATTGGTCTGGCCGGCGATGGCGTTGATCATCTTCACGACCTCGCCGATGCGGCTTGCCGTCTGATCGAGGACCTCGACCGTCGCGTTGGTCTGCTCAGCCTGCGACACCGCTTCGCGCGCTTCGCGTGCGCTGGACTGCACCTGCGCGGAGATTTCGCCGACGGAAGCAGAGAGCTCCTCGGTCGCCGCCGCGATGGTTTCGAGATTGTTGGTCGCCTGCTCGGCGGCGGAGGAGACCGCCGCGGTCTGGCTGCTCGATTCCGAGACCAGCGAACGCACGTCGGTCGCGGTGGCATCGAGCTCCTTCGCCGACGCGGCCACGCTGTGAATGACGGCCTGCACGGTGTCGTCGAAGCTGCGGCAGGCGGCATCGACGGTGCCGGAGCGGGCAAGCTGCAGGGCTTGTTGCGATTCGCGCTCCTGGCCCAGCCGCTCCGCTGTCGCCGCACTCTCGCGCAGGCTTTCGAGCGCCGCGGCCATGGTGCCGAACTCGTCGGGATGCCGGGATTGCGGGACCGGCGTTGCGTAGTCGCGAGCACCGATCCGTGCGATGGCATCCAGGATGGCGCGGACCGGGCGCATCAGGCGATTGCGCACCACGTACACGCCGGCCAAGGTCACGGCCAGCGCCAGCAGGAATGCGAGTGACTGCACGACGAGGTTGATGAGCGCCTTCGCCTGCACGGTCTCGGCGCGCGCGATCGACTGATCCAGCGCCTTGGTCGCGACCGCGACGATGAGCGCGAACGGAGACTGGCACAGCGTGTTCCACTCGGAAGCGGGAAGCGCCGGCTTGCCGCTGCCGTCCAGGTTCTTGGTGAGCTCTCCCATCTGCTTGAGCGTGCCGTCGGTTTTCGCGCGCGCGTCATTTACGGCGGAAACCACCTCGGATGGCACGTCGGGCGCGGCGAGCAACTCGGTCATGCCGACCCAGGAGGCGCCAATGATGCCGTTCCAGCTCGCAATCGTCTGCTTCTGGGTCTCGTCGAGCGGCTTGCTGGTGTTGACGTTCTGGCGCAGGGCCGTGCACTGGACGCCGTAGCGGTCACGGACCTGCCAGGCGAGGCGGCGGACCTGGATCATCCGCGCGATGAAGGGATCGTTCATCCAGGCGCGATTGGAAACCGCGGTGGAGGCGAGGTTTGCGGTATCGATCGTCTTGGAGACGGCATCGTACCAGGGCATCGTCCGGTCGGTCTTGCGCTCGGCGCGCGGACGCTTGGCTTCGTCGTAGAACGTCTGGAATTGCGGGGCGGCTTCAGTCCAACGCTGCTTCAGCGTGTTTGCGAGCTCGTCACGGCGGGCGAAATCGACGGTGGCGATCGCCGCGCCGATGGCCTCATAGCCGGCCTGCTCGGCCTTCTCCGCTTCGCCGAGTTTTGCGCGCGGGTCGTCCTCGCCAAGCAGCGCGCTCTGGGCGTCACCACGATTGTTGCGCAGGGACAGCACGCCCTGGAAGATCGCCTTGTCGGCGGCGGCAAGCCGCGCCGTCTCGAGACTGTCGCTGTAACGACCGAAGGCCCCGACCATCTGGATCGCCGTGCTGGCCAGCGCACCGGCAGCCAGCAGGGCCATCAAGGTCAGAAGAAGCGAACTTACCGATTGCTTAAACATTGCCATGGGTCAGGGGGCCTACGCTTCACGCGTGGCCACCTTGCATGGCGACATGCCAATGTTTCGTTAAGCTTTTAATCGAATTGCCGGCAGTTCCCGATCTGCCGAACCTTTGTGCGAACTACGGACGTCACGCGACTTTCGTGAAATCCGGCGGACGGCGCTCGGCGAAGGCGGTGAACGCCTCGCGCGCTTCGGCCGTGCGCAGGCGCTGCGCGAACTGCTCGCCCTCCGCGTTCATCTGCGCGACCAGCGCCTCGCCGTTGCGCATCAGCCGCTTGGTGGCGGTCAGCGCGCCGGCCGGCTGGCGGGCAAGACGCTGCGCCAGCGCGAGCGCCTCGGCATCGAGCTTGTCGAGCGGCACCACACGGTTGGCAAGCCCCCATTCCAGCGCCGACTTGGCCGGCACAGTCTCGCCCAGCGCGAACATCTCGTAGGCACGGGCATAGCCGATGCGCGCCGGCATCAGCAGGCTGGAGGCGGCTTCCGGCACCAGCGCGAGGCTGACGAAGGGCGTCGACAATTGCGCGTTGTCGGCGAGCACGACGAGATCGCAATGCAGGAGCATTGTGGTGCCGACGCCGACGGCACGGCCCTGCACCGCGGCGACCAGCGGCCGGGCGCAACGCGCCAGCGACTGGATGAAGCGGACGACATTGCGGCTGCCCTCGGACTTGCCGGCGGCAACGGCCGCGAACTCGCCGACATCATTGCCTGCCGTGAACATGTCGCCCTCTCCGCGGATCAGGATCACGCGGGCGGATGGATCGAACTCAGCGGATTCGATGGTATCGGCGAGCTTGCCGTACATCGCATCCGTCAGCGCATTCTTCTTGTCGGGACGCGCCAGGGTGAGGGTGAGAATTCCGCCATTGTTCTCGATCCGGACATGCTCGGTCATTGCTCTCTCCTGTTATTCCTCTGAGTCTCTCGAAAAGTCTCTTGGAAACTTGTCCTGAATGCTCGCCAGCCAGCGCGCGACGACGTCGATCTCCGCGCTGGTAAATCCTTCCGTCAGCGCCGCATTGACCTCAGCGGCGTTGGCCTTCGCCTGCGCAAGCACAGTACGTCCCTTCGGCGTCAGAAAGACCCGCCAGGCGCGTCCGTCCTCGCTGTCGGCGCGCCGTTCGACCAGTTTGACGGCCGCCGTACGGTCGACGAGGCCGGAAATGCCGGCCGGCCCCAAATCGAGCGCCGCGCCCGCCTCGCCCATCAGGACACCGTCCTGCTTGCCGAGGATGAACAACAGCCCCGCCTGCGCCGGCGTCACCTCGTTCTGCGGCTGCGCCGCCATCCAGCGCTGCAACCGGCGTTGCGCCACGCTCAGGAGGTAGATCAGCCGGTGGTGTCCTGCTTTGGACTCCAGTTTATTTCGCATGCGAAGCATTTAGCCGCCGGGGTGAGCATTGTCAAATGGGGCTGCCTACCTCGACGCTGCCCGGCAGCCGTCGAGGAACAAGGCCGCGCAGATGCGCGCCCGCCGCTCGATATCCTTGCGCGACGGCAAGGGCACGCCGCCGTAGATCGCGGCGCGCTGCGGCGCGGATGCGACCATGCCGATCAGGATGCCGGCCGCCTCCTCCACATCGTCGATTGCGAGACGCTTGCGCTTGACCTGAATGCGCAGCCAGCCGGCAAGCGTCGTCACGGTGCGGGAGATACCGTTCTTGTAGAAGTTCGCGGCGAGCTCCGGAAATGCGGCGGACTCCTGCAGCACCATGCGCTGCAACGCCACCACGTCGGGATCGAGCGCGAGATCTGCGCACGCGAGCAACGCGACGCGCAGGCCTGTTTCGATATCAACTTCGTCGTTGGCCTGGAGATCGACGGCGGAGAGCAACCGCTCGAGCCGGTCCGCACACATCGCCTCGAACAGCGCGGCCTTGCCGGGAAACAGGCGATACAACGTTTTGGTGGAGATGCCGGCGCGGCGCGCCAGCTCTTCGGTGCTGGTCGCGGCATAGCCGTCGCCGGCAAAGGCCCGCCGTGCGGCCTCGAAGACGATCTGCTTCGTCTCCTCGTCGCTGCGCAATTGCGGCCGCCCGCGGGGGCGGCATTCGACTTCCAATTTTGACTGAGCCATGTCTTTAAATGATGCCTGTCATTCCATTGACAATTCCAAAGCTAGGCTCATTTTGGAAATCGTCAAGTTTCCTAATTCAGGGAGCCGGCCATGACCGTGCACACCACCCCATCCAAGTCCGAAGCCACCGCGGTTCCAACCAATGCTCTGGAAGGCGTGTTGCCCGGAGCGCCATCATTGGCCGGCAGCAAAAAGCTCAACCTACGCAAGCTGTTGCTTGTTGGAGCAGTGGTCGCCGCGCTCGCGGGCGCAAGCGGGTACGGCTATGACTATTGGACCGTCGGGCGTTTCCTCGTCTCCACCGATGACGCCTATGTGAAGGCCGACAACACCACCATTGCGCCGAAGGTCAGCGGCTATCTCGACCGCGTCACGGTCGGCGATAACGAGCATGTGAAGGCCGGGCAGATGCTCGCTCGGATCGATGATCGCGACTTCAAGGTCGCGCTCGACCAGGCCAAGGCCGATGTCGCCGCAGCCAACGCGACGGTGACGAGCAAGGAAGCGCAGCTCGACGTTCAGGAAGCCGTGATCGCGGCCGCCAGAGCGACGATCGATGTCGACAATGCTGCGAAGGTTTTCGCCAAGCAAGAGAACAAGCGCTACACGGACCTCGCAGCGACCGGCTATGGCAGCGTGCAGAATGCGCAGCAGGCACAGGCGCGCGACGCCGGCGCCGACGCCGCGATCCAGCGCGATACCGCCAATCTCACCTCCGCGCTCAAGCAGGTCGAGCTCCTGAAGGCCGAGATCCTGCAGGCCAAGGCCACGGCCGCCCGCGCGGCCGCGCTCCAGCGTCAGGCTGAGCTCAATCTCGGCTACACCACGATCGTCTCGCCCATCGACGGCGTGGTCGGCAACCGCACGCTGCGCGTCGGCCAATACGTGCAGGCGGGCACGCAGTTGATGTCGATCGTGCCGGCCGAGGGCGCCTATGTCGTCGCCAACTTCAAGGAGACCCAGCTCACCCATGTCCGCGCCGGGCAAAAGGTCGAGATCGAGGTCGACACCTTCCCGGGCCAGGTCGTGCACGGCCACGTCGATTCCATCGCGCCGGCCAGCGGCCAGGAGTTCGCCCTGCTCCCGCCCGACAATGCCACCGGCAACTTCACCAAGATCGTGCAGCGCATCCCCGTGAAGATCGCGCTGGATACCGAGACCGCGCCTGCGATCGCACTGCGGCCCGGCATGTCCGTGATTCCGACGATCGCAACGCGCTCGGCGCCGACCGCGCAAGCGGCAACGACGCCCGAGACATCGTCCAAGACGACGTCAAAAGCAAAGCTTGTTTCCGGAGGGTCGTGCCATGTCAAACAGCCTCTCAATTTCGACGCTCGCAACACCGGCCGCGACGCCTGAGCGCGCCGCAGCCGACCCCAATCGCGCCAGCGCCACGGTCTGGATCGCCGTATTCGCGGCGATGATCGGCGCCTTCATGGCGATCCTGAACATCCAGATCACCAATGCCTCGCTGCTCAACATCGAGGGCGGCATTGGTACCGGCGTCGACAACGGATCCTGGATCTCGACGTCCTATCTGATCGGCGAGATCATCGTGATCCCGCTGACCGACTACCTGTCGCGCGTATTCTCGTTCCGCAACATCATCCTGAGCTTCGCGACGCTGTTTGCCGCATTCTCGGTCGCCTGTGCCTTCACCCACGATCTTCCCTCGATGATCGCGATGCGCGGCTTCCAGGGCTTCTTCGGCGGCGTGTTGATTCCGATGGCCTTCACGCTGGTCTTCACCAAGCTGCCGAAGGGCCAGCAGCCGATCGGCCTTGCGATGTTCTCGCTTGCCGTGACCTTCGCGCCTGCGATCGGACCGACCATCGGCGGCTATCTCACCGAGAATTACGGCTGGCAGACCATCTTCTTCGTCAACGTGCTGCCCACCGCGGTCATGGTAGCCATCCTCTTCTTCACCCTGGAGCGCGCCCCGATGAACCTGGGGCTGCTGCGCGAAGGCGACTGGTTCGGCATTGCGACCATGGCGGTCGGCCTGGCCTCGCTCCAGGCCGTGCTCGAGGAAGGCAACAAGGATGACTGGTTCGGCTCGCCCTTCATCGTGCGGCTGGCCATCATTGCCGCCGTCAGCCTGTCGCTGTTCATCTACAACGAGCTCGTGGTCGAGAAGCCGCTGCTCCGCCTGCGCTTGCTGACCCAGTGGAATTTCGGCGTCGGCACGATTGCCGCGGTCTTCCTCGGCTTCGCACTGTTCGGCTCGGTTTATCTGCTGCCTGCCTATCTCGGTCAGGTGCAGGGCTACAATGCCGAGCAGATCGGCAACGTGCTGGCCTGGACCGGCCTGCCGCAGCTTCTGCTGATTCCGCTGGTGCCGAAGCTGATGCAGCGGTTCGATGCCCGCTACATCGCAACGATCGGCCTGCTGCTGTTCGCAGCAAGCTCGTTCATGAACATCCAGATGTCGCTCGACTATTCAGGCGACCAGTTTCTGGTGCCCAACATCGTGCGCGCAGTCGGCCAGGCGTTGACGCTCGCACCGCTCTCGGCGCTCAGCCTCGGCAGCGTCGCGCCGCAGGACGCGCCTGCCGCCTCCGGCATCTCCAACATGATGCGCAACCTCGGCGGCGCCATCGGCACCGCCGTGCTCGCGACCATCGTCACCAAGCGCGAGCAGTTCCACTCCAACATCATCGGCCATTCGGTCACGCTCGGCCGCGAGGAGGTCCGCGCCCGCATCGCGCAGATGACGGACTACTTCATCGCGCACGGCGTGCCCGACCCCAACGCCGCGCGCGAGCAGGCGATCATCGCGCTCGGCAAGACGGTCAAGCGCCAGGCGCTGGTGATGGGCTATTCCGACACCTTTGCAGTGATCGGCGTGGTGCTGGTGCTCGCCGCGATCGCAGTGTTGCTGACGCGGCGCGTGAAGGCGGCGGGCGGGGGTGGTGCGCACTAGCAGCTTCGAGAACTAACCACCAATTTGCCGCGGCCGTCGCGCTTGACGGCCGCGTCCTTTTATGTTCCTTATTTGTTCCATTCTAGTTGTGGTTGTGGTGGAGTCATTTCATGACGAATGATGCGCGCGGCGAGCGTGAGCCGGCTCAGATCCTGATTTACAATGATGACGACACGCCGGACGAGTTCGTCATCGGGCTGCTTCGCCAGGTTTTTGGCAAGTCGGATCGCGAAGCGGCCGCGCTGATGACCCGGATCGAGCGCGAGGAGAAAGCCGCCTGCGGTCCCTACCCGCAATCCGTCGCAGAGGCGCTTTTCAAGTCGGCCAAGCAATATATCTGGCTAGGCCAGCATCCCCTTAAAATCACGTTCGAGGAGATCAAGACTCCCTGTGAGCTCTGTGGCAAGCCTCAGGGGCAGACGGATGTTCGCATCGGCAGCCGCACCGTCTGGCTGTGCAGCGACTGCATTCGTGCGGCAGACACCGTGAGCACGCCGAAAGAGGCGGAAAAGGAGTTCGAGCACGCCTGCGACGTGCTGGACTGGCATTTTACCGGAGTCCCGCGCAGCAAGCTCGTGACCACGATCCGCCAGTTTCCCGGACATATGCGGGTGGATGTTCAGGCGGCGATCAACAGGCTGTTCAAAAACGCCATCCGGCTTTTCGGGCTGAACGAGGAACAGCGCTACGAAACGCTGTCGATTTCGCGGCTCCTCCGAGAGGGCCGATATGCGCTCGCGATTGCACCGCTGCTATATTCCGACATCGATGTCGGCGAGAAGAGCCCCGTCAAGTGCCTCGACAACGGCTTGTGGCTGTGCGAGCAGGATGGCCTTCGTTACGCGGTATTGCTCTGCGCGCATCGCGAATACAGTCGCGAACCCGGCATTCGTCTTGAGATCGTGGTGCCTGCGGGCACCGCAGGCGCAGTCCTCGTCCAGCAATGCTTTGGCGAGCTGGAACAGGCCGTGCAAGCCGCGCGCACCTACCGCGGCAAGATCCTCTCACTCGACGCCGACTCCGATTATCGCGGTCGCTCGCTCGGCATCACCGTGCATCGCTTGCCGCCGGTCGCACGAGATGAAGTGATCTTGCCGGAGCGGACCCTACGGCTGCTCGATCGCAACGTGCTGAATTTTGTCGGCACGCGCGATCAGTTGCGCCGGCTTGGCCAGTCGACCCGCAAAGGCATCTTGCTGTACGGGCCGCCGGGCACCGGCAAGACCCATACGATCCGCTATCTCGCAACCCATCTGCCCGGGCATACGACGTTGATCATCACCGCCGAGCAGATCGGCCTGCTCGGTGCCTATATGAGCCTGGCACGGCTGCTCCAGCCATCGATGGTCGTGATCGAGGATGTCGATCTCATCGCCCGCGACCGCGATGACATGGGACCGTGCGAGGAATCCATGCTGAACAAATTGCTCAACGAGATGGACGGGCTGAAGGAGGATGCGGACATCCTGTTCGTCCTGACCACCAACCGCCCGGAGGACCTCGAAGGCGCCCTCGCCGGTCGCCCGGGGCGCATCGATCAGGCGATCGAAGTGCCCCTCCCCGACGAGACCGGCCGCGGTAAGCTGGTCCGGCTCTACGGCAAAGGACTGCCGCTCGACAATGCGGTCGCCGCCGAGGCTGCCCGGCGCAGCGAGGGTACGAGTTGCGCGTTCATCAAGGAATTGATGCGACGGCTCGCACAGGCGAGCATCGCGCGCGATGGCGGCAACTCCGTCGTCTCAGCCGATATCGACGAGGCACTCGACGACATGCTGTTCTCCGGCGGCCGGCTCAATGCGCAATTGCTTGGCAGCGCACAGGCCATGGCGGCGGGATAAATCCACCGCCATCGCGGTCTGTTTGCATTTGCCTCACGGCGCGCAAGTGAAGCTCGACGCCGCCGTCATCGGGCCCGCCTTGTAGTGCGGCCAGGCCGGCCAGCGGCACAGCGGCAACGCGCGGAGCGTTGTAAACGAGGGCGCATCGACTTTCTGCTCGATGACTTCGAGATCGCCAGGCGCCTTGCCCTTCTCGACCCAGTCGACCAGCGCGCTCAGCATGTCGACATTGGCCGGCGCGCCGGAGCCGACATGGTCGACGCCGGGCGCGGTGTAGAGCCGCGCGAATTCCGCGGTCTCGGCCTTGCCAAGCTTGCGCTCGACGCTCTCGAAATAGCGGATCCCGGCATAGGGACTCTGCGCATAGTCGGCCATGTGCTCGAGCATGATCAGCCGGCCGCCGCGGGCGCGGAAGCGGCTGAGATCGGGATCGGTCGAATCCATCAGCTTGGAGACCTCGAGCAGCCGCGCCTTGTGGTCCTCCACCTTGTAGGTGGTGACGTCGAGCTTCGGATCGCGCGCGAACACATATTGAATGCCGCCGGCGCCATAGATCCAGGCGATGCCGTTGTTGGGCGCAGGCGGCTGCGCGGGCGGCGCCG
>NZ_LGHL01000201.1 GCF_001908205.1 Bradyrhizobium sp. NAS80.1 | reverse complement strand
GAGCTCGACTTCCCATTCCGTCATGGTCAGCCCTCCAAGAGCCGACCACCCATGAATCATTGAAAAATCGATTCGGGAATCCTAAAAAATCACGAAAATCCAATAATCTGCCAAAGTAGTGCTAGTCGGGATAGCCCGGGAACGCCCCTTTCGCTTCGGTGTGCGAGATGACCCGGTCGAAGTGCGGCGCGACAATGATCAGATCTGTGCCGGCGCCGCAGAAGAGGACCGTCAGCGCGTGATCGTGCTTCAAGATGCCCTTCCGCGGCCGGCGCTGATCGCGGAAACACCGAGCCCGCGGCCGGTAGGCCTCCGCCTGCCCAAGCGAAAGCGCTTCATGGTCTCGCTTGAATTCAACATGCACCGCCAACGTGTTTCCGACGTCGTTCCCAAGGAAGAACAACGCATCGATTTCCGTCGGAACGGATCCTTCGATGCGACAATCGCAGGACCGACATGGTTCAAACCAATAGTTCGTCCAGAAGGGGCATCTCATCTTGCCCCGCGCCTGCCATTGCTCCTCCCAGAACGGCTCGGCAGAGGCATAGAGCTGCTCATATTCGGTGCCCAACAGCAGAAATTGTCGCGAAGTCAGCAAAGTTTTGACGCCCGCCGCAATCGCCGCGAGATATGGCTGCGCCTTTATCTGGTATCGGCAGTCCTCGGTGAAGAACTCGGGCACCGCCAACTCCAGCTGCGGCCGACGAGCGCACTACTAAGGCTTCCTGTCCCCCTCGCGCTTCGCCTCCTGGAGAGCCTGATCCGCGCGCCTGACCGAAAACTCGGCTTGCATCTTTAGAAGCTCAAGTCGCATGGAATTTCGATGGCCAAAGCTATCGATCATATCTTTGTCGCGTCCACCCGCTGAAGACGGCGTGAGTACCGCTTGGATAGCTTCTGCGAACTTGCGGTTCTTTACGAGCTCGGCTCCGCGCCACACGAGCTCGGATTCCGTGGGCGTCTCTACATCTGGTTTCAGGCCCATGGCCAAAGCCGCCCGATCGCCTTGATCAAGCTCCGCCATCGACAGCTTAATGTATACCTCAGTTTCTGTTTCTCCAGGAGGAAGAATGTGCCAATTGGATGCCGGCTTCTTTTCTGCCGCCTTCATATACCTGTTGGCGGCTTCAGTATGCGCCGTCGCAGGATTGCTACTGATGTAGAGCGACGTTCTCTCCTTCACTTCTTTACTCGCGACCTTCCTTTTGGGCTTCGCGTTCGACTTACTCCCTTGCTGCTTTGGCTCTGACGTCTCGCTCTTGGTCGGACTCGTATCAGTCTTATCTTTCGGCAGATAGGCTGCTACCGTCTGATAGGTCTGAAGGCCAAATTGCGCGTAGGCGAGATGGCGCATCGGGCTTGAGCCTTGGCGTGGTACAGGCTTTCGGCGTCTTGCTCCTTCTGCCGCTCCTCTTCGGTCATTTTGGAAAGCCGCTCGTTCTCGCGCGCAATCTCTCGACGGGCTCGGCCCGGATTGTTGTGACCCATTCTTAGTCTCCTGTGTGTGATTCAACCTTCTCAAACTGGCCAGCGGACTGCCACTGGAGCGATCCTGCCAACACGATCTCACGGCGGGGGGCGCCAACCGCCTCGACACGCCTCGGCTCCCGGCGATGGGCGTCGGGGATGGGGGTGCCGTTGTCATAGAGAACCTGGCGCACCAAGTCCCCGATCTTGATTGGTTGGCCGTTGATGTCTGGGACGGTCTTCACCGGAATGCCTTGCATGCATCGCCGCTCCGGAAGGTGCCGGACGGGTAGGACGTGCCTGGGATCAAGGGGTATGGCGCGAGACGTGTCGTGGTGCAGCGCCTCGCACTTGTCGCCCTTGCCGACGTAGCCGGTCGGGCAGGTGCCCGTGCGCTGGATGCGCTCCCGCCCGTCACGGGTCGGGGTAGGGGCTCCCGGCGAGCGATGAGACGGTCGCTCCTAGAGGGTTCTCCGAAGATGTTATGGTGCCCCACCCGGCAGATTCGACGCGCGTTAGCTCTTGTGATCCACCACGACCATAGTTGCCTTAAAGCACTCGTCACACACAGGCCTTTCTGTTCCGTCGGTTACGTCCTCATGCCAGCGGGTTGCCGGTGCGGCGTTACATTCCGCGCACTGCTGATCCTCCACGATTAGCTCGCGGATATAGGCAGCGATTGCTTCTTCGTGCGTCTCGCATACGCCCACCCACAAGGCACGACCCTCCTGCGAAATGATGTTTATCATGCGTTTCATGTGCTCAGTCCCCCTTCTTCCCGCAGGCCATGCCGGCGATCTTTCCTATCAAGTCACTATTGTCAGTCATTGAGTTTCTCCGCACGCCAGCTCAGCTGCTGGCCCATGCAGTTGACGTCATTCACGCTTGCCATTCGCACTCCGTTTTCCCAGGCGTGCCGCACCTTGCTCATCAGGGCCGCGCCCTTCTCGCTGATGAACGTGCGGATGATGCGCAGATCCTGCCGGTCTTGTTTCCGTTCGACAAGCTTCATCCCCTCATTGCCGCGCCGATCCCGCTCCCCAAGGTCCAACAGGTGGCGCGTCATCACGGCTTTAACGATGCCCACCTCGTTGGCGTAGGTGGAGACCGGCATGCCCTCCTTCTCAGCGACCGCCAGGAAGGAGATGATGTAGCTGACAGGGATTGTGGGGTTCTCTTTCACGAACGGCTCCAGCGCCAACCTGAGGGCTTTGGCAGCCTGTACAGTTTCGTCCGACAACAGAGTCTTGTACCCGACCGGTGGCATTGGTTACCTTTCGTATGCAGGTTGCTTCCACTGACTTATCCCGTCTCAATTTGAGCCGGCCGGCTTGCAGCCACAATAAATTCTTTCTCTATTCGCGCCGACCGGATCGAAAGCTAGGACGGTCTTCATCGGAATGCCTTGCAGTAATCGCCGCTGGCGAACGTGCCGGCGGGACAGGGCGCACCCTTGATCTTCGGATAGGCGCGGGGCGTGTCCTGATGGAGCGCCTCGCAGAACTTGCCGAGACCGACGTAGCCGGTGGGGCACGTGCCACGGCGCGGCAGCCGCTCTCGGCCATCGCGGGTGGGCGTCGGATAGGGGCTCTCAGCGACCGCCGCTGAGGCGCCAATAAGGGTCAGAGACAGTGCTGCGATCACGCAACGCACGAGCGTTGTTGTCATGGAGTTCTCTCGAATTTGGTGATGTGCTATCGTGGACGAAGCCAGCACAGAAGGGGAATGATCGGCAAACCAATCTGTGCACCAATCTGTGCACCAAGAATTTGCCGATTTTGTAAGTGCCCCCCTCCTGTAATCACTGGTGGGCCCGGCAGGACTCGAACCTGCAACCAGACCGTTATGAGCGGCCGGCTCTAACCATTGAGCTACAGGACCTCGCTTCCCTCGGGCCCCATTGGAACGTTCGCGACGCACTTATGTGGTGGTTGACGCTCTTATGAGGTGCGCGACAAAGTGTCCTGGGACTCAATTAGCCGTCATATTTATCAAGAAACCTCAATGATCTCGGACCACTGGGACTCATAAAGATGTCACGTCGGACTCAATTAAGCGTATCGGACGGGGTTTTGGGACTCAATTAAGCGTAACGGATTTCCCGCGACGTAGCAGGCGCCGATCACAGGTTGCGATCCAGGCCCTCGCCAATCTTCAACGCCGTCGCGCCTAGGTGTGGCAGGTCGGCTCTAGATGCCGTAATGGGCCCTGCTCCGAGCAAGGGGTGATGATGGTGGCTGTCCCCCGATAGATGATGAAACGGGGTCACGACTTGAGTCGGCCCCAAGCATCTGGAGACGGAGGACAGCCGTGGAGAACTATGCCGGAATTGACGTGTCATTGGAACTGTCGAGCGTATGCGTTGTGGATGCCCAGGGTCAGATCCTGAAGGAGGCGAAGGTAGCGAGCGAACCCGACGCCTTGATCGAGTTTTTCGAGAGGCTGGGCTTTGCAGTAAAGCGGATCGGGCTGGAAGCGGGGCCGCTGTCGCAATGGCTGCATGCGGGCCTGAAAGGAGCAGGATTCGAGACGGTTTTGCTCGAAACACGGCATGTGAAGGCCGCATTGTCTGCGATGACGGTGAAGACTGATCGCAAGGATGCGCGCGGGATCGCCCAGTTGATCCGGATGGGATGGTTTCGGCCTGTACACGCAAAATCGGTCGATGCGCAGGAGATCCGGGCTCTCCTGATCGCACGCAAACAGCTCTCGGGCGGCTGATCGACGTGGAGTTGAGTATCCGCGGGATTTTGCGTGGCTTTGGGCTGAAGGTTGGCCCGGTGACGCGGAAGAATTTCGAAGCGCGGATCCGAGAGTTGGTTGCGGGTCAGGCGATATTGGAGCGCATTGCCACGGCGATGCTTTCGGCACGATCGGCCTTGAAGGCGCTGAGTACGGAAGGCTGCACAAGGCTGTGCTGGCAATTGTGCGTGATGATGCGGTCTGTCGCCGGCTTATGACAGTGCCGGGCGTTGGTCCCCTGGTGGCAGTTACCTACAAATCGGCGATTGATGACCCTCATCGCATCGTAAAATCGAAAGCAGCAGGCGCGCTGTTCGGGCTCACGCCAAAGAAATACCAATCAGGAGAAAAGGACGTCACGGGCGGAATCACGCTTGCCGGAGACGAGATAGTGCGCACAGTGTTGTATGAGGCTGCCAACGTTCTATTATCGCGCATCACACGGTTCTCAAAACTCAAGCGCTTTGCCAAGCGCCGAGGTTCGAAGCGCGCAAAAGTCGCTCTGGCACGTAAGCTCGCAGTGATCCTACATCGGATCTGGGTCGACGGCACAACTTACCGATGGGGCGAAGCGAAGCCGATCGCTGCATAAAAGACGTGGAGGGGATCACGAACGCAACCGGGCTGAACTGAAGCCCGGTGCCCGAAGTCCCGTCGCCGGGACGGTGGATCCGGTGAAGCCGTTACACGCCCAGTGGCCGTCATCTGACGAACCACGCGTATCTAGATAGGCTCACCGCTCCCTCTGACAGCATGATGTGGCGGCCAGGCGCTGACCACGGACAGAAGCATGAGCTCGGCGGCGTGACGCTCACTCGGGAGGCTTGACATCATCGGGCCCATTACAGAAGGGCGTGAATTGAGGTCCGCTCAGCGGGGCACAGCGGACTAGATTTGCTCACGTTGAGTTCTTCGCATTTTGACCCAATGTATGGTCCGGCCGCGCGGTGCAAGAAGATTTCGACGATCCGGCAGATGTGGTCTTGCATCAATGTATCCGGCCTCTGCTTGGAGCGCAGTGCTCCG
>NZ_LGHL01000200.1 GCF_001908205.1 Bradyrhizobium sp. NAS80.1 | reverse complement strand
CACGTGCTAGCTTAAGCGCTAGAACCGCCTTGGACGAATAACTTCTTCTATCGCGCTCAAGCGCCTTGGCGTTTTCACACAGCCAAGACCCGGAGCTGACATTGCCAAAGCGTCGGGATACCGGCTTCTGACCAACAGCAAGAACGGATAGCAACCCAGCCAATGGCGGCCCGCTATCCCATCCACCGTGGTATGGGCAGGTTTTTCTTGCGCAGGAATTCCGGGTTGAACAGCTTGGATTGATAGCGCTGGCCCCCATCCGCGAGGATGGTCACGATGGTTTTGCCTGGACCAAGGTCGCGCGCAAGTCGCATGGCTCCAACGACGTTGATGGCGCTCGAGCCACCGAGCACCAGTCCTTCATGCTCGATGAGGTCGAACAGAACGGGCAGGGCTTCCTCGTCCGTGATCTGGTATGCCGTATCAATCGGCGTGCCTTCCAGGTTCTTGGTCACACGGACCTGCCCGATACCTTCGGTGATCGAGTCGCCTTCTGTCGTCAGCTCGCCTTTCGTGAACCAACTATAGAGAGCGGCGCCCATGGGATCGCTGAGCGCAATTTGAATGTTGGGATTTCGCTCTTTAAGGGCCCGCGCGATCCCACCCAACGTGCCGCCGCTCCCAACGGCACAAGTGAATCCGTCGATCCTTCCGTTCGTCTGCTCCCAAATCTCCGGCCCGGTCGTGCGATAGTGGCCCTCCCGATTGGCAACGTTGTCGAATTGATTGGCCCAGAAAGCACCGAGCTCCTCGGCGAGCTGACCGGAATAGCGAGCGTAATGACCGGGATTGGAGTACGGCACGGCGGGCACCAGACGCAGGTCGGCGCCACACAACCGCAACATGTCCTTCTTCTCCTGACTTTGCGTGTCAGGCATCACGATCACGCTGCGATAGCCGCGTGCATTCGCCACCAGCGCTATGCCGATGCCGACATTGCCGGCTGTTCCTTCGACGATAACGCCGCCCGGCCCAAGCTTGCCGCGTCGCTCGGCGTCTTCGATCATGGCCAGAGCCGCGCGATCCTTGATCGAACCGCCGGGATTGAGAAATTCGGCCTTGCCGTAGATCTCGCACCCTGTGGCCTCTGACGGCATTCGCAGCCTGATCAATGGCGTATTGCCGATGGAGTCCAGGAAACCTCTACGAATACCGTTCATCGCCTGCCTACCTTTGCACTCCTGCAACTTTAGGCTCGCTGGCGGGCAGTTCGATTCTCTAGTTCAGGCGATCTGTGCAATGTTTTGAGCGTGCGACCTTCTCAATCGGCATTTCTATTCTTGCGCCGACGGCGCAGGGCTTCGCTCGCTGCCAGCCCCGGGGGGCTGGCTAGGATCCAAGCGGCGCAAGAGCGTTGCGCAGCGGCGTGCTGGATAGCTGCATCAGTCCGACAAACGGCTGGCTCAACTCCAGGATCAGGAAAAGCGCTGCGGAAGCGGAAATCGCAAACACCAGCATTGCAGCGATGTTGATCGGGGTGAGCCGCGAGAACAGGCTGAAGCTCATGAAGATGACGGCAAGCCAGAATACGAGCACAGCGAGAAAGGGCATGGGGATCGAGTTGTCAGCGTGTTCAAACAGCAGCAGGCGCGCTTGTGCTGTGTCAGTAGCGACCTGTATTGCCCGATCCCTGAGCGAACGCTGAGCGTCGGTTTTTGGCGACAGCGCCTGAATTTTTGCAAAGGCATCCTCCGCCACGGCGGTCGCCCGGAAGGACG
This sequence comes from Bradyrhizobium sp. NAS80.1, assembly GCF_001908205.1. Classification (GTDB taxonomy): domain Bacteria; phylum Pseudomonadota; class Alphaproteobacteria; order Rhizobiales; family Xanthobacteraceae; genus Bradyrhizobium. The sequence continues at coordinate 19,867 of NZ_LGHL01000200.1, read as the reverse complement.
TTCCCTTCGTGGACTCCGAACTGTCCTGGCGCCAAATCCTTTCGACAAGGGGCTCGACCGCACGTCGCAAAAGTTCGCGGGCATCATGTGACTCCGGCCCGTATTGCTCCAGGAGTTGGTCGAGCAGTATGACGTCGGCGGTCAAATGCCGCACTTGACTGCTCTCGGTATCGTACGAGCTATTCGCCGAGGCAATCAACAGACCAAGCACGAGCGCCGCGATGGTGGCGATCAGCCCGGTCCCGAGCCGCACGTAATCCCTCGTGTCGTCCGCCAGATGGTGCTCCGGCAAGGTGTTGCGCAGCAACGCGCCAAAGAGCGCGCCTCCCAGAATAACCACGAGTGCAATCAAGGACACCAATATTGGGCTCATTGCTCTCAACTCCCTGCGCAATCGCTGCCTTAGGGACCGACAGAGGGGCAAACTCGTTGATCTATGTCAATTGCTTCTCCGCCTCATTGGCAAGCTAATACAATCCTCGGCGCTGGGTACCTTCGGTTGTCGAGATTCGGCATATCGCCTGCTTGTCGGGAAAGAGCATGGGCGCGTTCAGGCTACCGATCTGGCTGCGCATTGTTGTGGTTGCAGGGCTGGTCGCCTTGGCTGCGGGCGCAAGTTACGTCGCTTACCGGTGGTACATTCGGCCGGTGACCTTATCGATCGCGGTCGGATCCCTGGACGGCGAAGCTCCGAGGGTTCTTTCAGCATTTGCGAGTCGGCTTGCTGCGACGAATGCTCCGGTACGGCTCAAGATCGTCGAAACCGCCGGCGCAGCCGAATCCGCGAGCGCCTTTTCGACGGGCAAGACGGACCTCGCAGTTGTTCGTGGAGACGTCGGCGACCTGTCGCAGGCACAGGCAGTCGTTGTCCTTGCTCAAGCTGTGGCGTTGCTCGTTACGCCCCCGGGGTCCTCCATTACGGACATGGCCGGCCTGAAGCGCGTAACAGTCGGCGTCGTCGGGGGCGAGGTCAACCAGAAGATCGTCAGCGTGCTTACAAAGGCATACAACCTTGATCGCGCCAATGTCGTGTTCAAGAACTTTGCGCCGGCGGACATACGTCAAGCGCTTGAGACCAAGGAGGTGCGTGCCGTTCTTCTCGTCCTGCCACTGACCGAGAAATATTTGTCAATGGTGCGGGGGCTCTTCCCCCAAAACGTGAAGGCGGCGCCGACACTGATCCCGATCGAGAATGCGGGAGCAATTGCGGAGGAGGAACGTGCCTACGAGAGCTTCGACATCCCCAAGGGTACGTTGCGAGGCTCCCCTCCTAATCCGGACGACGATGTCACGACGCTGAGGGTTTCGTTTTACCTCGTCGCCAGGAAGAGCCTCGATAACGATTTGGTCGCCGGCTTTACGCAAGCCTTGATGAGTGCACGCAGGGACCTGTTGCGTGAGGAGCCAATCCTCGCGCAGGTCAAGGCGCCGGACACCGATCCCGGCGCATATCTTCCGGTTCATGCGGGTGCGGCAGAGTACTACAACGGCACGCAGCAAGGCTTTCTGGACAAGTGGAGCAACGTGATTTTCCTGGCTCCAATGGCATTGGGCGCGCTCGCCACGGTATTGGCGACGGCCTGGAGATTTCTCCGATCGGGCGATTTCCAGACCAAAGAAGCGGCGCTGGATTCGCTTTATGCGCTGGGGCGGAGGATCCGGAACGCTGAAACGGAATCGGAGTTGTCAGAGATCGAAAATCAAATCGACGAGGTCCTGCGCGCGCAACGCGCCAGAGCGGCAACGGACGACGAAAACGCACTTGATGCCGCTACCCTGAATGTAACCGCTCATCGTCTTGAGAATCTTATCCATGATCGCAGATCGGCGCTTGCTGCACCGACCTCGAAGCCCGGATCGTAGTGGCGGCTCCCGCTTTGGGCGCTAAGCGCAAAGTCGATCTCGACGGTCCTTGATTGGCGCAGTCGCGGTTGGACATGGCAGTGACCTGCTCGGATATCACTACTGTTCTCTTGGCGCTGAGCCCGATGATCTTGTCTGCCCCTGCCTTGCGCGGCAGTCTGGCCTTAGACGGGCGCCTCCGCGCGACACATGGCAAGCAGCGACGTTGCAACTGGATCGTCGGGAAAGTCTCGCAGAATGTCTTCGTAGTGTCGCGCAGCTTGATCCAATTCTCCTCTCTCCAAGTAGATTGAGGCGTCCCTCGTTCGATCGCACAGTGCAACCGCGTGCTCGGACGCCTTGAGCTCGGGATCATCGTTGCCCTTGATGCCCATAAGCTCGTAGATCATGAACTCGCGCTTGCGGCCCTTGACCTGAACCTTCCTGATTGGTCTTGCTATGATTTCGGGCTCGACAGCCTCGAACACGCTGTCGCTGATGCAGATCGTCGTGCCGAAAGTCTTGTTGATGCCCTCCAACCGCGCCGCGACGTTTACACCATCGCCCATGACGGTATAGCTCAATCGCTCGGTTGACCCGACATTGCCTACCAGTACGTCCGAGCAATGCAAGCCAACGCGGAGATGAAACGGCGGCCGGCCCTCCTTGCGCCAGTCCGCGTCGAGTTGCTCCATGCGACGCATTGCTCGCATCGCGCCACAGCAGCCACGCAGCACATGGTCCTCGCGATGGACCGGAGCGCCCCAGAACGCCATAACGCCATCGCCGATGAACTTGTCGACTGTCCCTGCCTCTTCCGCGATGGCGTTGGAGACGACTTCAAAATAGACCGAGAGTTGGGAAAGAAGATCATTCGGAGCCATTTGCTCCGACAACGTAGAAAAGTCTTTCAAGTCGGTGAAGATCACCGTCATGAATCTCTGCTCGACGCCGAGGCGAAGCGGCATTCCAGTCTTGATCAGCTTTCTAACGACATCCAGCGGCACGAACGAGGAGAACGAGCGGAGCGAGGTCTCGAACAGCGAAACGGCCGTTTGCAGCTCCTTGACTTCCCGGATGTAAGATGGTGGCGGCATCGCGTCCGCGTGCGAAAACGTCAGATCCTTGACCGATCGTAGTGCCGACGACACGGATTCAATGGGGAGCGACAACCGCCGCGAGAGGAAATAGATCAGCAGCAATTCGATGCCCGTCAGTGCACCGATCACGGCGATCATTTGCCGGTTGGTCCGCTTGAGGGTGCCGACAAAATCGTCGGTCGGCGTAAGAGTAACCACCTCCCAGGGCTTATCGAAAGTTTCTGGAAAACGGGTGAAGGTCGCACTGATCTCCTGGCCGTGCTGCGGTGAGTGAAAGAAGAAGTTGTCCCGCTTGGTCTCGTGGCGAAGTCGATACGCCTCGCGCAGGTCGTCATCGGCAATAGTGTCGAGTCTGGCGAGTTCGACGCGACCGTTCTCCAGCCGCACGCCCTTTTTGGGATCCGGATAGGCGATAATCGTGGCGTCGGTCGCGCTAGCGATCACAGTGGTGCTGTGGGGACTGGCGCGGTGGCTCGTGAGAAAATCTGAAAGCACGTTGAGCGTGATATTGCCCGAGGCGCAGCCGATAAACTGGCCGTCTGCGACAATCGGGACCCTCAGGGTAATGACCGGATAGCCGGTATCTGGATTTGGCCAAGGCCCCTCCACGACCAGTTTAAGAGTGCTCTTCGCCGCCTGGTAGCCAGCGAGCGCTCTGATGTCCTCAATGGTGTCTACATCGTAGCTACCTACGACGTGGGGCCAGGTATCGTAAAACGTGCGATGCCGGACCCGTCGCGGGCGGCCGGCAAAGCTATCGATATAGCTGGAATGCCAATTTGCTGACGACGGAATCTTCGGATCGGAGCGCCTGCGGTCATCGTCCATCCGGGTGACAACCCGATGAAAGCCGTCTTCGAAACTGACGAAGACCGCATCGATTTGCCGCCCCGAGGTAAGCGCCTGGTAGAGCAGTTCACGGCTTTCCTCTTTCCTGAAAAACTGCGGGTCTTCTGCGGAAAGCGCCGCGATGAGTCGGAGTGTGGTTGCGACCGGATCTATCAGGTTCTTTGCATCTTCGATGCTTGCCTGCTTGGTCTTGGTCACAACGTCGTTCAGCGTAGCGTTGATCGCGGCAGAGCTGCGCTCGTAGTTGTAGATCAGGATGAAGATCAGTACGGGAATGCTCAGAAGGACGAACAATCCGGACATCGCCGCGCTTAGCCGCAATGCAGAAAAGTTCGAGGTATTCCAGCGATTTGGGCGCATTCTCTCTGCTCAACTTGGTAGCCGCATCGGTGACAACTGATCGATGTTGTCAGGTGACGCTATGCATCTTCGGCGGATTGCGCATGGATGGTCGTGATGATTCCGAGCAATCTCTCCGACGTTGGACTATGAAGAGGTGCCCTGGTCCGAAGCCAGCCCCGTGCTGCGCCGGAGATCGGTGATCGCACGCCAAAAGCTGTCGGCCGGCGCGGTCTCCGGATCGATCAGCCGGTGCAGGCGAAAGCCGTCGTCGAGCGCCAGCACGACGGAGGCGATCCATGCCGGATTCAGCGTGTCGTTCTGGCCGTTGCTCTTCAATGTCGCCTCGACGATGTCGGCGATCATCTTGCGCCGGGCGCGCAGGCGCTTGGCAAGCTCGGGCCGGCGTTTCTCGGCGCGCGCGACGTAGAGGATCATCTCGATGTGCAGGAGCGGCGAGCGGGCGAGGGGGTCTTGCCGGGCGCGATCCATCGCCTTCAGAGCCGCGATGAAGTCGTCGAGATCCTTGTGCTGTGCGAGGATGTCGAGGTTGCGCCGGATTGATTGATCAACATGGTCCTCGAGCATGGCGACGATCAACTCGTCCTTGCTCCCAAAATTGGAATAGAACGCGCCGCGGGTGAAGCCGGCCGCTGCCGCGATCGCCTCGATGCTGGCCCCGCCGATGCCGTCCTCCTCGAACAGGCGCGCGGCCGCCTCGAACAGCTTGTCGCGCGTGTCGTCCCTGGTCGGCCTGGTTCTCACTCTTGACATCGCGGCAGGTTAGGGCAGAATGCAACTCGATACAACAATGTATCGAGTTGATAATTCGACTAGAAAAATCTTGGGGATGGTTACGCCGGGCATCGGGGCTGCCTGCGTGTGTCATGCGGCAACCGATTCGAGGTCACCATGAACGAGCAAGTGCAACCCGCAGGCGGCGATCCGCTGTTCAACCCGTTGTCGCCGGACTTCATCCGCGATCCCTATCCGCACTACGACCGGCTGCGCGCGATCGATCCGGTCCACGTGACGCCGTTCGGCTCCTTCCTCACCAGCCGTCATGCCGAGGTCAGCCTCGTGCTGCGCGACAAGCGCTTCGGCAAGGATTACGTCGACCGCGCCAAGCGGCGCTACGGTCCTGAGATCATGGACGAGCCGGTGTTCCGCAGCATGAGCCACTGGATGCTGCACGCCGATCCGCCCGATCACACGCGGCTGCGCGGCCTCGTGGTGAAGGCCTTCACCGCCCGCCGCGTCGAGGACATGCGCCCCCGCATCCAGGAGATCGTCGACCAGACCATCGATGCTGTGATCGATCGCGGCCACATGGACCTGATCGAGGATTTCGCCTTCCGCCTGCCGGTCACCATCATTTGCGACATGCTCGGCATCCCCGAGGAGCATCGCGAGACCTTCTACAAGAGCTCGCGCGACGGCGGGCGGCTGCTCGATCCCGTGCCGCTCTCGCCGGAGGAGATCGCGAAGGGCAACGCCGGCAACCTGATGGCGCAGATGTATTTCCAGCAGCTGTTCGAGCTGCGCCGCCGCACTCCCGGGGACGATCTCATCACGGAGCTTGTGCAGGCCGAGGAGGATGGTCACAAGCTCACCAATGAAGAACTGACCGCCAACATCATCCTGCTGTTCGGTGCGGGCCACGAGACCACCGTCAATCTGATCGGCAACGGTCTCCTGGCGCTCCACCGCAACCCGGACCAACTCGCGCTCCTGAAGGCGCGGCCGGAGCTGATGGCAGGCGCGATCGAGGAATTCCTGCGCTACGATTCATCGGTGCAGATGACCGGCCGCGTCACGCTGGAGGACATCGACGATCTTGGCGGCGTGAAGATCCCCAAGGGCGAGACCGTGCTCTGCCTGCTCGGCTCGGCCAATCGCGATCCGGCGGTCTATCCTGATCGCCCCGACCAGCTCGATGTAACCCGGGCCAACGTCAAGCCGCTGTCGTTCGGCGGCGGCATCCATTTCTGCCTGGGTGCCCAATTGGCGCGCATCGAGGCCGAGATCGCCATTGCCACGCTCCTGCGCCGTCTGCCGGATCTGCGCATCGACGACGTCGCGAACCCGGAATGGCGGCCGACCTTCGTGCTGCGCGGCCTGAAGCGGCTGCCAGCGAGCTGGTGAGGGCCCTCAGCGTTAACCTCCGTGCGCAACAGTCGCTGTGACTTCGCCACACTTCCCTCTATAAGGGGGCTGTTCCGGCGCGCCTGAAGTCCCCTGAGGCTTGGGTCTGGCCAAGGTTTGGTCGTGACGCCGGTTTGGCCGAGGGGAGACCCGTGCAGACGACGCTGCTCGGATTGGCGATTGCCTTCATCATTGCGCTTCTGGCGGCGCTCATCGGGCCTTACTTCATCGACTGGAACCAGTTCAGGCCCCAGTTCGAGGCGGAGGCAACCAGGATCATCGGCGTGCCAGTGCGGGTGGCGGGCGAGCTGGACGCGCGGCTCCTGCCGGCGCCGACGCTGCGGCTGCGCTCGGTTGCCTTCGGCGGCAACAACGATCTCGGCCGCCTGCGCGCCGACAAGCTCGACGTCGAGTTCAGCCTGAGTTCGCTGATGCGGGGCGAATGGCGCGCCACCGAGCTGACGGTTGGCGGCATGGCCGCAGACCTCGGTCTCGACGCCAACGGGCGGGTCGACCTGCCGTCCACCGCGCGCGGCACCTTCAACCTGGCCTCACTGGCGATCGAGCGGCTGAACCTCACCGGCCGCATCGCCCTGCATGATGCCGCCAGCCGCTCGACGCTGGAGCTCAATGACATCGTTTTCTCCGGCGACGTGCGCTCGCTCGCCGGCTCGGTGCGCGGCGACGGCCGTTTCACCGCCGCCGGGGTGCGCTATCCGTTCCGCGTCTCCTCCGGCCCGAGCGCCGACGGCAGCGCGACCCGCCTTCACCTCAATATCGATCCCGGCGAGCGCGCCGTTCTGGTCGATCTCGAAGGCGTGCTCGCCTTCGGCAACCGCCAGCCGAAATTCGAAGGCGCGTTGACGCTGGCCGTGCCCGCGGTCAAGAAGACAGGCGAGGCCGGGCCGACACCCTGGAAGCTCACGACAAAACTCAAGGCGGACCCGGCCGGCGCCAAGTTCGACCAGATCGACGCGAGCTTCGGCACTGAAGACACCGCGCTGAAGCTCGGCGGCGTCGGCGACCTCAGGTTGGGCGCATCACCGCTGCTGCGCGCGGTGCTGTCGGCGCGCCAGGTCGATGCCGACAGGCTGGCCGGCAAGGACGATGCGGAGCCGCTGCGCATCCTGCCGGCGCTGCGCGCGGGTCTTGCGGCGATCCCGCAGGCGCCGATCCCGGCGCAGATCGAGTTCAACTCCGAACAGATCATGCTCGGTGGCCGTCCGCTCCAGAACATCACGGCCGAGCTTCAGACCGATGGCCGATCCTGGACCTTCCGGCGGCTTGAGCTGCGTGCGCCCGGAATGACGCAGCTTTCGCTCAACGGCGCGACGCCCGGCGCCGACAGTTTCAGCGGCCGTCTCAGCGTCGAATCCTCCGACCCCGATACGCTGGTGGCCTGGCTCCAGGGCCGCAGTGAGGTCAACCGCCGCAGCACCAGGCCGCTGCGCCTTGCAGGCGACGTGACGATCGCGGCCAACCATCTCGCGATCGACAGGCTGAAGGCCGACATCGAGGGCGGCGCCGTCGAGGGCCGCATCGCCTTCGTCCAGACCGGCGCGAGCAAGGGCTCGCGGATCGATGCGGAGCTGAAGGCCGACCGCCTCGATCTCGATGCCGCCGCGAGCTTCGTGCGCGCGCTCGCCGGACCGCAAGGCGAATGGCCGGACGAAGCCAAGCTCTCGCTCGATATCGGCCGCGCGATTTTCGCCGGCCAGGAGCTGCGGCCGTTCACGGCGAAGCTCGGCTACAATCCGGCGGCGCTGTCGCTAGAGCAGCTGCGGTTCGGCCAGGCGAGCGGGGTGACGACGGAGGCGAGCGGCAATTTCGACCGCACCAGGGCCACCGGCAAGCTCGCGCTGAAATCCTCGGCCAATTCGCTCCACGAACTCACGGCGCTGCTCGAGCCGATTGCGCCCGCGGTCCGCGCGCGGTTCGACGCCATCCCATCGCTGCCCGGCGCGACCCGCCTGAAGCTGGACCTCAGCCTCGACAAGAACGCCGAACATGCCGATCGGAGCGACGCCCGAATCGCTCTCGACCTCGACGCGCCGCAGCTCAAGGCCACCGCGACGCTGGCCGCGCAGACGCCGGCGGCCGCCGCGGTCAACGGCATCGATCTCGATCGCCTGCGCAACAGCGACTTCACGCTGGACACGAAAGTCTCGGCGCCGCAGGCCGGCGCGCTGCTGGCTCTGCTCGGTCTCGATCGGGTGGTGGCCGCAGGCGAGGGCGCCTCGCAGTTCGAAGGCAAGGTGAGCGGCGCCTGGCGCCGGCCTCTGCAATTGAACGCAAAGCTCAGCGGAGGCGGACTGGACGCGGATGCGCAGGGCAATGTCGAATTGTCCGAGCCGAAGGGCAGCGTGAACCTGCGCGTGCGCAACGCCAATCTGGCGCCGCTGTTCGGGACCAGCCCGGCCGGCAAGTCGGTGCAGAGCGTCAGCCTGTCCTCGCGCGTCAACCTCTCCGGCAATCGCCTGACCTTCGACGATCTCGACAGCAGCGCGGGTGGCTCGCATTTGCGTGGCCATCTGGCGGTGACGCTCGATCAGGAGAAGAGCGTCGACGGCGAAGTCGGCCTCGACTCGCTCGATCTCGTGCCTGCGCTCGCGATGGCCATCGGCGCGGCGGGACGCGATGCCGGCGAGCCGTTGAGTGCGGGGCTTCTCGGTAGCTGGCGCGGCCGGATCGCCTTCCAGGCGTTGCACGGCACGTTGCCTAATGGCATCGAGCTGCGCCCCGTCGGCGGCACGATCCGGAGCGACGGCCAGTCGCTCGCGCTCGATGCGCTCAAGGGCGGCATCGGTGGCGGCGAGATGTCGGCGAGCCTCGATGCACGCAATGGCGCCAACGGCGTTGCGCTCAACCTACACCTCGATCTCACCAATGTCGATGCGACCACGCTGCGCTTCCGCGATCTCGCGCTGCCCAAAGGACGCACCTCGGTGCAGATGGCGCTGACCAGCCAGGGCCGCAGCGTTACGGCCTTGACCGGCGCGCTCGCCGGCAACGGCACGGTGACGCTGGCCTCGGCCGAGATTGCCGGCCTCAATCCGCGCGCCTTCGAGATCGCCATCCGCGCCAGCGACAGCGGCCAGATCACCGACGACAACCGATTGCGGCAGCTAGTCGAGCCCGCATTGTTGGCAGGTCACATCGCAGTCGCCTCGGCGCAGATTCCGTTCACGTTCCGCGACGGACGCCTGCGCGTTGGCGCGACGCCGCTCGAGGCGAAGAACGCCCGCGCCATCGTGTCCGGTGGCTACGATATTCCCGCCGACCAGGCCGACATTCGCGCCAGCCTGACGCCGATCATGACCGGGCTGTCAGGCGCGCCGCCGGAGATCCAGTTGTTCGCGGCGGGTCCCCCGGACAGGCTGACCCGCACCATCGACCTCGCACCGCTGTCCTCGTGGCTTGCGGTGCGCACGATCGACCGCGAGACGCGCCGGCTCGACGCCATCGAGCGCGGCGAGCCGCCGCCGGCGACCGCCGCACTGCCGACACTGGTCTCTCCCGACCCGGTGCCGGAGCCCTCGCTGACCGACGTGCCGATACCGGGTCGCGATCCGCGCCGCGCGCCGCCGAAGCCCAAGGTCGCGCCAACGCCGAAGGCGCCGCAGGCGGCTCCCGCCGCGCCAAGCCCGCCGCTAGCAAGCCAGCAGGTCGCGCCATTGCCGCCGCCGATTGAGGTGCGGCCAGCCCCGGGCCCGCCGCCCGCAAAGCCCAGGCCGAAGCCGCCGCTGGTCCTGACACCGTCGAACCCGTAGAAGGACGACCCATCGGCCGCCTCGTCTCGCGGCCATCCTTCGAGACGCCCGCCGTTGGCGGGCTCCTCAGGATGAGGTCTTGTTTCGCGGCGAAATCTTAGACCCTCATGGTGAGGAGCGCCGTCTTACGGCGCGTCTCGAACCATAAGGCCGAGCAGGTTCGCAGTCGCCGCCACACTGCGCCGCGCAGGTCTAGCGCGACGGTAAACACATCCGCTCGCATTTTAATGAATTTTTGTCGGCAAAACTGATTTGCCGATTTTACTGAATTCTCGCGTTTGATCTCTAGCGTTGTTCTCAGAGGAATTCGGCGTCCTGCCAGTATAAGCGGGACGGCTCGCCAAGAACTGGGGTCATCGAGATGAACGGCGCGAAATCGCTTCTGCAGGATCTGGACGACGCGATCGCACGCGGCACCGACGAAAGCCGGGCCCGGGCGTTGTGGCATGCGACCGACATCCTGATCACGGGCCGCTACAGCGACGACGAGATCAGCATGTTCGGCGAGGTCATCGGCCGGCTTGCCGACGAGATCGAGGTCGCCGCGCGTGCGCAGCTTTCGGAATTGATGTCGGCCTGCGATCACGCCCCGTTCAACGTCATCGAAAAACTCGCCCTCGATGACGAGATCGAGGTCGCCGGCCACGTGCTGCGCGACTCCAATCGTATCGACGAGAAGATGCTGGTCCAGAGCGCCCTGACCAAGGGCCAGTCGCACCTGCTCGCGATCGCCCAGCGCAAGTCGATCGGCGAAGCCGTGACCGACGTGCTGGTCAAGCGCGGCAACCAGGAGGTCGTGACCTCCGTCGTGAAGAACGAGGGCGCGCGCTTCTCCGGCTCGAGCCTCTTGCACATGGTCCGCCGCGCCGAGGGCGACTCGATCCTCGCCGAGCAGCTCGGCCTGCGTAAGGACGTGCCGCGGCACATCTTCCAGCAGCTCATCTCGAAAGCCTCGGAGGACGTCCGCCGTCGCCTTGAGAGCGAGCGTCCCGAGATGATGGCGCAGATCCAGAGCTCGGTGACCGAGGTCACCGGCGACCTGCAATCCAAGTTCGGTCCATCCTCGCGCAGCTACTTCGTCGCCAAGCGCGTGGTGACGACGCAGTACCGGCAGGGCAATCTCAACCAGGATTCGATCTCGAACTATGCGCGCCAGCACCGCTTCGACGAGGTCCAGATCGGCCTGTCGCTGCTGTCGGCGCTGCCGGTCGACGTGATCGAGCGCGCGGTGATGGACCGCAATCGCGAGATGCTGCTGGTCCTGTGCAAGGCGCTCGACTTCTCCTGGGACACGACCATGTCGCTCCTGTTCCTCGGCGCCAAGGATCATCTGATCACGGCGCGCGACCTGCAGGACAACGAGCGCGATTTCGGTCGGCTCAAGATCGAGACGTCGCGCAGCATTCTGAAGTTCTACCAGTCGCGCAAGAACAGCGTGGGTGCCGATACTGCCACGGGCCGTCAGCCCGAGCTCCAAGTACACTGAGAAGTCCACTGAGCAAGTACACTGAGCAGGTTCACTGAGCATCATCCCGGAATTCAAAGGGGAGTATTTGCAATGTTGCCTCAATTCGGCACCGCGGTCCGCAAGAACAAGACTCTCAACAAGAGCCTGAACGCCGATGCTGGCGGATCGGCTCCGGACAAGGCCTCGGTCGATGCCGCCTGGCTCGTGCTAGAGGCCGCCAACGATCTCGGCGACCATGCCGCGATCGATGCCTGCCGCCGCGTCATCGACGCCGAGCTGAACGGAACGGTCGCCGGCAGTTCGGACCTCGACCTGGTGCTGGGGTATTTCAGGTAAGACCCCGTAGGATGGGTAGTGCCCTTTCGAAACCCATCGCCGGCGGAACGTAGCGGAGAATGACGCGTTTCGCTGCTCTCTGGGATCTCGCTGCCTGTAGCTGCGTGCAACAAATGCAAAAGGCCTCGCCGAAGCGAGGCCTCCTGGATGATTGATCGTGCTGTTCGATCGTGCCGGGCAGCACTAATCGTCCCAATCCCAATGATGACGGCGGATCACAACGCCGCGGTCGTAGTCGCGATCGTGGTAGTACCAGCGATGATGCCAGCCGCGATCATGCTCGTAAATGCGTGCACGCGGGCCATCATAGCGGTCGCCGTAGTAGTCCCGGTCGCCGCCAATATAGACGCCGAAGCCGGCCGCATTGGCCATGGTGGGGGCACCGACTGCAAGCGTCGTTGCCGCCACGAGAGCGTAAGTCAGCTTCTTCATCTGTTCCTCCTCCTTCTGCATCGTCGCGAGTCAACGACTGCCGCGATAGCCTGTTGCAGGAACCGGAGAGAAACTTTCTTGAATGGTTGTTCAGATTTCATCATGAAGCTGTGAACCTTCCGCCCCCGCGTCACGCGATGGTTTCATCCGTGCCGCTCAGCAGCGACCTGACCGTGCGGTCCAGCTCCTTGATCTGGAATGGCTTGCGCAGCCCGGGCCTGTCCATGAATGCCTCCGGCATGCGGTCGATGCCGTAGCCGCTGGCAAACAGGAAGGGAATCTTCCGCGCCGCGATGATTTCCGCCACCGGCGCGATATTTGCTCCATTGAGATTGACGTCGAGGATCGCGACGTCGAACTCGCAGTTACGTGCGAGCGACATCGCCTTGTCGATTGTTCCTGCTTCAGCCGCCACGCGATGACCGAGTTCCTCGATCATGTCGGCAATCATCATCCGGATCAGTGCTTCGTCTTCCACAAGGAAGAATGCTTTCGTCATCATGTCTCGACCCCTTGCTGTTGATCAATGGCGAGACTGATTCGTGACGGACCACCGAACGGCACGGACGCTGCCACATCAGTGCTGCAATCCGCCGCAGATGAATTCAACTCGCTGCGCGCAACTTGGGTCCCGTTGTTCCCCGTAGTTCCCTGTCAGATGCTGGCATTCTGCTTGAACGCGGCGCCGGGCCGGCCCACGGCCCAGCCGTTTGCGCCCTGGACGTCTGGGCGTTCGCGCCGCCGTCGACGGTCAGCGTCGCGCACGCCAGGAACGCCACGGCATTGGCGATGTCGTCCGTCGCGCCATCAATAGCGGCCGATGTTGATGATGCGGCCGCCCCTGGCAGAGTTTGTCTATCGGAGTCTTGCGCCTCTCACCGCCGGATACGGTAGATGACGACGTCCTCGCCGTGACGCGTCGTGCTCTTCTCGATGATGTAGTTCGACTTCTCCAGCACGCGGCGCGATGCGCCATTCCCGACAAGGACCAGACCGATAAGGGAGGTCAGCTCGAGTTGCGAGAGCCCAATGTCCGTCAGCGCGGTCGCGATCTCACTCGCAAATCCCTGGCCCCAAAATTCGCGTTTGAACGTGTAGGCAATCTCGATTTCGTCGACGCCATCCACGAGGATGTGCCGGATCCCCGCCCGCCCGGCGAACGCCCCGTCTCTCGTGCGCAACACCCACAGCCCGAAGCCGTGCTGGTCCCAATGGGCCATGTTGACGGCGAGATAGGCCTTCGTCGCCTCCGCCGAGCGTACGCCGCCGAGATAGCGGGATACTTCGGCATCGAGATGCAGCGCGACGAGATCCGCGAGGTGATCTTCGCCCAGCTTCTCGGCGGTCAGCCTCCTCGTGCTAAAATAATCCATGGCCAATATGCGCTCAGTGCTGGCAAGCTATGGGTGTCCTGCTGTCGCTATTTTGTCCGGCGTGTCAATCGGGCGCATCGAACTCCGATTTGATCTGAATCAAGCGTCTGCGTGGCAGTCGCACCACAACAGAGACTGTTGGGATTGGTGAATGTTGGGGGGGCAATGATCCCGACCTGGTACGTCACCTTTGAAGTTCAAAGGCGCGGGAACCTGCCGAGGCTGCGGAGCCCGCGAGAGACGAAGACCTTTGCCACGGAGGACGAGGCCAAGCTGTTCGCGCGCCAAAAGCTCGATGAAGGCCTCGCTGTATTCGCTGGTACGATCAACCCCCACGTTCCCAAGCGCATCATTCCAGCGTCTTCCATCCAGGCATGGCTCGCCGGCGAACAAGAGAGCGGACCGCCGGCCGGAGCTCAGAACATCGACTAAGCACGTTGTCGTGCATAGTGATGGCTATTCAGTGTTGCCATTTTGATACGGGCCTGAAGCCATCTCTCCCTTAAACTTCTGGATGTTCGCAGAATTTATGCACGCCAACCTGCATAAGCGCATCTTTGTTGAATGAGATCTGAGCAAAGGGGAAACGGTAATGATGAAAAGGCTCGTTATGGCTGCGATCGGCTTCGCGGCGTTAAGCGTCGCGGCTCCGGCTATGGCGGCCGACATGGCTGTCAAGGCTCCGCCGCCGGCACCGGTGGTGGCGATCTATAACTGGAGCGGGTTCTACATCGGCGCCAACGGCGGATGGGGCCAAACCCACAATTGCGTGGATTTCGTAACCGTCCTTGGAACGGTCGCGAGCGGGTGCGGTGATCGGTCCGGAGGCGTGGTTGGCGGGCAAGTTGGCTATCGCTGGCAAACCAACCAGTTTGTGTTCGGATTGGAAGCGCAGGGCGATTGGGCCGACATCAAGAACACGCGCGTCAGTCTGTTCGATCCGACGATCTCGACCACAGCGAAAACCGACGGCATCGGCCTTTTCACGGGCCAAATCGGTTGGGCATGGAACGCGGCACTGCTCTACGTGAAAGGCGGCGCGGCCGTGACAGGCAATAATCTGACCATATTCGACAATATAACCGGGATCGGTCTGGTCACGGCAAGCAGTACTCGGTGGGGCGGTACCGTGGGTGTTGGCTTTGAGTATGGCTTTGCACCGAACTGGTCGGTCGGTGTTGAATACGACCATCTGTTTATGGGGCACGCAAATAATTCCTTCTCGGTGCTCGATCCCCGCCTAGCGGCTGTGCTCAATGACCGCGTCAGCCAGGACGTGGACATGGTCACGGTTCGGTTCAACTATCGCTTCGGCGGTTACGGGGCCCCGATCGCGGCTCGCTATTGAGCACGAGTCTTCCCAGTAAACTCAGGCCCCGGCATGGACCGGGGCCTTTTTCATAGGAAGCCGCAGGAGTGAGGATGTACCTCGCCTCCAGCGTCAGTTCTGACGGTCGAGTGCGGCGAGTTGCTGCCTGTCCAGCAGAACGATGTGACGCTGGTTGTTGCCGATGAAGTCGAGGACGCCGAGCTCGCGCAAATGCGACAGCGACCGCGAGACGGTCTCGAGCGTCAGACCGAGATAATCCGCAATGTCGCGCCGCGGCATCGGCAGCGCGAGGATGCCCGCGGCGGTAAGCCGCCTGTCCATTTCGATGAGGAAGGCGGCGACTCGCTCCAGCGAGGTCTTGCGTCCCAGCAGAAGCATGTGGTCTTCCGCATGCCGGAGGTTCGTCGTGGTCATGCAGAGCAGGCTCATGGTCAAGGTGCCGTCGCTTCCGGCGACAGTGTCAAGGCTCTCCCGCCTGATCAGACGCGCGGTCGTGTCCACCAAGGCTTCCGTCGTGAAGCGATGGACGCCGCCATTCTCCAGTCCGAAGATGTCCCCGGGGACGTGGAACGCACAGATCTGCCGGCGCCCGTCGGACAGGAGCTTGTAGCTTCGCACTGCGCCCGACTTGACCTGGTAAATATATTCGGCGGGCTCCTTCTCGCCGTAGATCTCACTGCCACGCCTGTAGGTAAACTCGCTCAGGCAGATCCTCGAATTCGAGGCGGCGGCCATTCCGAGTTCGCTGAGGGAATGTGGGCGGGGCAGAGTGGCTGAGGTCAAGTGCATCTGCATTGGACCAACTCCTCAATCCGGTGGCGATCGGGTTTGTCAGCCGCAGCGCGTGTAACACGGGGACAGTGTCGCACCGCCTCGTTTCCGCTCCTATCGAGATTGTTCGAAAGTGGAACCGATGACTATCGTCCTAAGGTTCATTGTACCAACGGGCAGCGCAGAATTTGGCGCGTCCGGCCCGCGCTGCAATTGGGAAAGCTGCAGCGTGTTATCTGGCGGTGTGATGAAGCTGTTGCCAGAATCGAGCGCGACCACACAGACTACGCCCCGGACGAAAGCTGCATCAGCGGCAACTATGGCGTGTGCTCATAAATCTATCGTTTCAGCTTCGGAAGCAGCGAGGTCCGCTTTGCGCTCACTCAAACAGCCGACATAAGAACTGACCTTGCGTAGGTCTGCGTCGGGCCAGGAAGCAACATTCTCCGCCGAGCTGTTTGATTTGCAAGCGTGGGGACGCGCAAAGCAGCATGAGTGGGACATTCAGGTAGCGAGCTATGATCTCGTTGAAGTCAAGAAGCGATTAAAACTTCAGAAATTGGTCAGTCTTGCTGTCCGCTGTTACTTCGAAACCATAGTCATCGAGAAATTCGAGCCATCCGATTTCTCGCCATGGTTGCGGCAGAATCTAAGAGCATGCGTCGCCACATACTAGCTCAGATTTGAGCTGGCGCAGCTCAGACTGAGCAACCGGCTTTTTGGCGCGCCGCCGTCCAGTACGGTTTGGCGTGGCGCCGTATAGGGCATTTACGCGTTCGGGCCAATCGGCATGCCCATCCTTCACCGTTGATTGGCTGACGGGGGAGTTGGTTGTCATGATCAAAGTTGCCAAGGCCGGCGGCCTCAGCGCGAAGATCCTTCCGGGCCTCACCCTCTACGGCCAGGCCGGCTACCAGTTCCTCGTGAGCAGTACCGACGGCGTCAGGCGCGATGGCGTCAGAGCCGCGCCACTAACGTTAGTGGCGGCAGGGCTCCGGTCGCTCATTGGCGCCAGAGGGAAACTGCAATGTCCAAGTCTCATCATCGCTCGGGTGCGGAGCCGGGTGATTTCCCCCCATGCTCGTTGTAATATCGGCGCTGTTTGCGGCAGGTGCGGCGCAGGCGCAGGTGTCGACCTGCACGGGACAGAGCGGCGGCTGCAGAATTGACGAAGTGCAATTTGGCAATTCACCGGCGACTGCGCCCATCGGCAACAACACTGCTGGGGGGTGACCGTAGGCTATACGGCTATACGAGCACAGGCGTTCTCACCATCCAGAACGGCGCGACGGTCACCAGCGGCTTCCTCTTCGATGGTGTTGGAAACACTATTGGCGACCTGGCATCCGGCGTGGGCACGGTGACGGTAAGCGGCCCCGGCTCCGCCTGGAACTCGTCCATCAATGCTCTTATTGCCGGCAACTCCGGAACGGGCACGCTCACGATCGAGAACGGCGCGACGGTCACTAGCAGCTCGGGCGGAGTCATCGGGAACGCCATATCCGGCGTGGGCACGGTGACGGTAACCGGGCCCGGCTCCGCCTGGAACACCGGCAGCGCTAGCATGATAATCGGCAACACGGGAAAGGGCACACTCACGATCGAGAACGGCGCAACCGTCACCACTAACTTCGGCGATATCGGGAGCGGCACATCCGGCTCGGGCGCGGTGACGGTGAATGGCGCCGGCTCCACCTGGACAATGGGGGGTATGCGTGTCGGCACTCAAGGAGCGGGCACGCTTACGATCGAGAACGGCGCGAGTGTCACCAACAGCGCGAACGCATTTATTGCGAACAGCTCATCCGGCTCGGGCGCGGTGACGGTAAGCGGCCCCGGCTCCACCTGGAACGCCGGCGGCATTTTTGTCGGCCTCTTCGGAGCGGGCACGCTCACGATCGCGGACGGCGCAACGGTCACCACCCCTCCATCACCGTGGCTGCGCAAGCCGTAAGTCGGGGCACGCTCAATATTGGCGCGCCCGCCGGCGCGCCGGCGGGCGCGCCGGGAACGCTGAATACGACGTCCGTCGGATTCGGTGCTGGTACCGGCCTCATCGTCTTCAACCACACCGCAACCGACTATGTGTTCGCACCCGGCATACCGGTCCCGGCTCGGTTAACGTGCTTGCCGGCACGACCATCTTCGCGGCCAGCAAGACCTACACCGGTCAGACGACGATCAGCGGCGGCACGCTTGCGGCGGGCGCCGCTGATGTGTTCAGTGCGGCGTCACATACCGTTGTGCAGAGTAGCGGCACGCTCGCCCTGCGAGGCTTCAACCAGACACTCAACAACGGCCTTGAGAACGCGGGAACGGTGGAGCTCGGAATTCCTGGTGTAACGGCTCCGGGCACGACGCTGACTGTCGCCGGCAATTATGTCGGCCAGGGCGGCACGATTGCCATGAACACCTTCCTGGGGGGCGGACACCTCGGCCTCGGACCGGCTCGTGATCAATGGCGGAACGGCGAGCGGGAATTCATTCCTGCATTTCATCAATGTGGGCGGCCCCGGAGCACAGACCACCGGCAACGGCATTCTGGTGGTTCAGACCATCAACAACGGCACCACGGCGACGAACGCGTTCACGCTCGCCGGCGAGACGCGCGCCGGCGTCTACGACTACGATCTGTTCCGCGGCAGCCCCGCCAACATCAACGACCCCACAGTCGCGAACGACTGGTTCCTGCGCTCGACTTTTCTTGGCAATGGCGGGAACGGCGACGGAGGCCCGGTCACGCCTCCGGGCGTGCTGCCTCCTGTGCCTCCACCCGACAACGGCGTGCCGCCACCCCCGGGCATCTGGCCGATCATCGGGCCGGAGATTGCGACCTATGGCGTGGTGCAGCCGATTGCGCGGCAGATGGGCTCACCACGCTCGGCACCCTGCACGAGCGCGTCGGCGATGCGGCGGCGGACGCCGCGTGCTTGAGCACCACGTACGACAGCGCCGCCATCACCAAGGCCCCACTGGCTCCGGTGGTCAACTGTCAACCGGCCGTGTGGGGCCGCCTGTTCGGCCAGCAGGTCAACAACCACTACCTGGCCTTCGCCGATCCACGCGCCAGCGGCCAGGTGGCCGGCATCCAGACCGGCATCGATGTCTGGCGCGGCAGCCTGATCCCGGGCCATACCGACACGGCCGGCCTCTACTTCGCCTATGGCAACGGCAATGTGAGCGTCGACGGTCTCGTCACCAACGCGGCCGCGACCGCCTACATCCTGCAACGTACCGGCTCGCTCAATCTCAACGCCTTTTCGTTCGGCGGCTACTGGACCCACCGCGGCCCCGGCGGCTGGTACATCGACGCGGTGCTGCAGGGCTCGTTCTACCAGGGCGATGCGTCAACGCAGTTTGCCAGGTTGCCGATCAACGGCACGGGCTTCACCTCATCCCTCGAGACGGGCTATCCGATCCCGCTGCCCTGGTTCGGGCCGCGCTTCGTGCTGGAGCCGGAAGGTCAGATCATCTGGCAGCGGGTCTCCTTCGATGACGCCAATGACGGCCTGGGTCCGGTCGCGCTCGGCACCACGTCCGGCGCCAGCGGACGGCTCGGCCTGCGCGGCAAGTGGACCATCGACGATCCCGCCGGGCGGGTGTGGCAGCCTTACGTGCTCGCCAACGTCTGGCGCGATTGGGGCGCCAACGCGAACACGATGTTCGGCGTCGACTCCGCGCCCTTGCTCGAACAGGCGACGCGGCTCGAGTTCGCCGGCGGTCTCAGCGCGAAGATCCTTCCGGGCCTGAGCCTCTATGGCCAGGCCGGCTACCAGTTCGCCGTGAGCGGCACCGACGGCGGCCGGCGCGATGGCGTCAAGGGCAACTTCGGCGTGCATTACACGTGGTAGGCGGGGCGTCGCGGATCGGTTGGAGGTTCGATGTGGGTCATTCGCTGCTGACCTAAAGCGGCCCCACGGCGCTCCCACGGCCGCAAACCTCTGAAAGCAGACACGATCTGCGCGTCACAACGCATGCTCTGTGCTCTCACAAATGAGGAGTACGATCATGCCTGACGAAGAGAGCCTTTCCACTAAAGCTCGCCGCACCCCCTGGAACAAGGGCAAGCTGATCGGAGCCAAACCTCCGCTGCGGCCAAACCAAGTCTGGTC
>NZ_LGHL01000020.1 GCF_001908205.1 Bradyrhizobium sp. NAS80.1 | reverse complement strand
CGAAGGTTGCCATCACGGCGTGCATGCGCAAGCTGATCATCATCCTCAACACCATGATCGCACGACGGCAGAAATGGGATCCCCACCGCTATGCGGTGAACTGACCGAGCGCACTTCACCGCGCGCGGTCGGAGACCGAGCGCTTGCAAAGCCAACAGACCGGTGAGCGGATGGGGGTCAAGGCCGTCAGCCGCCGAAGGCGGGGGCGCGCCAGCGCCAGCCTTGAGCCCGGCCGGTCAGCGGTCTACTTCCGGCACAGTTGCTCTTTCATTCGAGGTGAGGCGACGAAGCAAAGCTCGGGCGAAACAAGCCGCGAGAATGAGAGCCCATGTCAGTCATTCAACAACGGTCTCGTGCCCCGGACGCAGCGCAGCACGAAGTGGTGCGTTGCAGAGCCGGGGCCCGTGCAGAAGCGATCGCTGTGGCATCCTGGGTCCCGGCTCTGCGGAGCGTCACTGCGTGCCGCACCGCGTCCGGGACACGAGAGGGGCGAATGCCGTTACCCCACACTCCGTCATTGCGAGCGCAGCGAAGCAATCCAGAAATGTATCCGCGTAAAGACTCTGGATTGCTTCGCTGCGCTCGCAATGACGATGTTGATGCAGTTGCGCACCAACGCTGCGATCTCGTGCCCCGGACGCAGCGCAGCGCTTCAGCGGTGCGCTGCAGAGCCGGGGCCCATGCAGCAGCGTACTATGTGGCCTCCTGGGTCCCGGCGCTGCGGAGCGTCACTGCGTGCCGCACCGCGTCCGGGACACGAGACCGCCGTTGTTAAACCGGCTTGCCCGTATACGGCATCGAGGCCGTCAGGCCGCCATCCACCGGGAACGCCTGGCCGTTGACATACGACGCCTCGTCGCTGGCCAAAAACAGTCCCATCGCTGCGAGCTCGTGCGGCTGGCCGGGGCGCTTGAGCGGATTGAGTTGACCGATCTTGTCGGAGGTGCCGCGCTCCTTGGCGCGGTCGAAGATCGGCTTGGTCATGCCGGTCTCGATCAGGCCCGGGCAGACCGCGTTGATGCGTACGCCGGTGCCGGTGAGCGAATAGGCGGTGGTCTGTACCAGGGAAATCACGCCGGCCTTGCTCGCCGCATAGGGATGACCGCTGGCGCCGGCCTTGAGGCCTGCGACGGAAGCCGTCAACACGATCGCACCGGATTGCTGCTTCACCATGTGCGGCATCGCATGCTTCACCGCGAGGAACGGTCCGATCAGATTGACGCGCAAAATCTCCTGCCAGTGTTCCACGGTCTGCTCGGCGAGCGGGATGAGGCCGCCGGAGACGCCGGCGTTGGCCCAGATCACGTCGAGCCCGCGGTGCGTCTTCACCGCCTTGTCGACGACCGCGATGACGTCCTTCTCGGAGCCGGCATCGGCGATCATCGCTTCTGCGGTGCCGCCTGCCTTTTTGATCTCCTCGACGGTCTCCTTCACCGCCTCGGTGCGATCGACTGCGATCAGTTTGGCGCCTTCCCTGGTGAACAGCAGTGCAGCCGCGCGGCCGATGCCGCTGCCGGCGCCGGTGATGATGACGGATTTGCCTTGCAAACGGCCCATGCGTTTCTCCCTTTGGCTCGTGCGCGACGCTTGCCGCGCGACGGAATTTCAAACAGAATTTCAAACGGTAAAGTGTCTTGAGACACGTTCGCTACTGACGTACAGCGACATTACACGGGATGGAAGAGTTTCGATGGCAGCTGCAGACAAGCCGAATGTGGTCACGACACGCTGGTGGTGGGTTCGTCATGCGCCGGTGCGCAACGATGGCGGAAACATCTACGGGCAGAGCGACATCGCCTGCGACACCAGCGACACCTATGTGTTCAATGCTGTTGCCAAGGTCCTGCCACGCAAGGCGGTCTGGTACTCCAGCAATCTGATGCGCACGCATCAAACGGCCGAAGCGATCTGGGCGGCCGGTTTCCCAAGGCCTGCGTCGATGAAATGGGAAGCGGATCTTGCCGAGCAGAACCTCGGGCGCTGGCAGGGCATGAATCGCGCCGAGTTCATCGCGAGCCGCCCCGTGGGCATGAGCTGGTTCGCCGACATCAACGAGCCTGCGCCCGGCGGCGAAAGCTTCATGGATCTCTACAACCGCACGCGCCGCACCATCGAGCGGATCAACATTGAGGCGGCCGGGCAGGACGTGATCGCGGTCGCCCATGGCGGCACCATCAAGGCGGCGCTCGGGCTTGCGCTCGACGGCCAGCCGGAGCGGGGGCTCGCGTTCGATATCGACAATGTGTCGGTGACGCGGCTCGATTGTTTCTCAAGTCCGGAGCGCACGGTCTGGCGGCTGCCAATGGTGAACCAGCAGCCGTGGATCGCGGATGATGCGCATGCGGCGATGCATCAGCTGGCCGGACCGGAAGTCAAGAAGCTCGCCTGAGCCCAAGCTCGCCTGAGCCGTTGCCCGCTGGCGCGGACGCGGCGTAGGCTCCTTGTCAATCAAATCGTACTCTGGGAGAGAAACATGACCTTGTTCGACATGAAGGGCAAAGTTGCCGTCATCACCGGCTCGACGCGCGGCATCGGGCTCGCGATCGCCGAACGCATGGCCGAGCACGGCGCGAAGGTCGTGATCTCCTCGCGCAAGGCTGACGTCTGCGACCAGGTTGCCAAGGGCATCAACCACAAGTTCGGCAAGGGCACCGCGGTCGCGATTGCCGCGAACATCTCCTCGAAGGAGAACCTGCAAAACCTCGTCGACGAGAGCAACCGCGCCTTCGGCAAGATTGACGTGCTGGTCTGCAACGCCGCGTCGAACCCGTATTACGGGCCGCTCGCCGGCA
This sequence comes from Bradyrhizobium sp. NAS80.1, assembly GCF_001908205.1. Taxonomy (GTDB): domain Bacteria; phylum Pseudomonadota; class Alphaproteobacteria; order Rhizobiales; family Xanthobacteraceae; genus Bradyrhizobium. Next base: position 86,491 of record NZ_LGHL01000020.1, on the reverse strand, counting down.
TCTCCGACGATCAGTTCAGAAAGATCCTCGACAACAACATCGTCGCCAACAACTGGCTGATCTCGATGGTGGTGCCGCAGATGATCGAACGCAAGGACGGCTCGATCATCATCGTTTCCTCGATTGGCGGCCTAAAGGGCTCCACCATCCTCGGCGCCTACGCGATCTCCAAGGCGGCCGACATGCAGCTCGCGCGCAACCTCGCCTGCGAATACGGCAAGGACAACATCCGTGTGAACTGCATCGCGCCCGGCCTGATCAAGACGGACTTCGCCAAGGCGCTATGGGACAATCCGGAGAACCTGAAGGCCTCGACCTCGCGCTCGCCGCTGCTCCGCATCGGCATCCCCGACGAGATCGCGGGCGCCGCGGTGTTCCTGGGCTCGAAGGCCGGCGACTTCATGACCGGCCAGACCATGGTGATCGACGGCGGCGCGACGATCAGCTGACGCTGACGATTAGCTGAGTTTCTCGTGTCCCGGACGCGGTGCAGCACGAAGTGCTGCTCCGCAGAGCCGGGACCCATAAGGTTGAGAACGAGATCGCGGAGAAATGGGCCCCGGCTCTGCGACGCACCGTTACACGCTGCGTCGCGTCCGGGGCACGAGAGCCGAGCCTCAATCCACCGCCGCGTACACGAGATCCCGCACCAGCGTCCGCGTATAGTCGCGCTGGCCCGGGCCTTGGGTCATGAACACCGTGAACAGGTCTTCCTTCGGGTCGATCCAGAAGAACGTCCCCGCAATGCCGCTCCAGAAATACTGGCCGACGCTACCGGGGAAGGGCGCAATGCCGGGCTCGGTGCGCACGGCGAAGCCGAGGCCGAAACCGTGACCGGGCGAGAGCAGGGTGCCGTTGGTCACGACATCAGGTCCGAGGTGATCGGACGCCATCAGCTCGAGCGTCTTGCGGCCGATGATCCTGTTGCCATCGAGCGTGCCGCCGTTGCGCAGCATCAGGCAGAAGCGGGCATAGTCCATTGTGGTCGAGACGAGGCCGCCGCCGCCGGACTCCATCACCGGCCGTTCTAGCATGTTGAACAGCGCGACCTTGTCGCCGGTCCAGGGATCGGCCGCGAATGGCTCGGCGAGCCGGCCGGCATTGGCCTCGTTGGTCGCAAAGCCGGTCTCGGTCATCTGCAAGGGCGCGAGAACGCGTTCGGTCAGGAAGGCGCCGAGCGACTTGCCGCTGACGACCTCGATGATACGGCCGAGGATATCGGTGGAGCGGCTGTAGTTGAACTCGTCGCCGGGATGGCAGACGAGCGGGAAGCTCGCGACCAGCGCGGCATGCTCGGCATTGGTGATCTTGCGGCTGCGCACCCGCGAGTCCTGGTAGATCTTGTGCACGGGCCCGTCGCCCTGGTGCTCATACGTCAGGCCCGAGGTGTGGCGAAGCAGGTCCTGCACCGTCATTGCTCGCCGCGCCGGAACCAGTTCCAGCTTGCCGCCGCTGACCACGCCGACCTTTTGATCGGCGAACTCCGGGATGAACTTGGCGACGGGATCGCTGAGCAGGAGGTGGCCGTCCTCGACCAGCGCCATGATGGCGACGGAGACGATCGGCTTGGTCATCGAGAAGATGCGGAAGATCGAATCACGCGCCATCGACGCTGAGCCCGTCGGGCTCTGCTTGCCGAGCGCCTCGAACCAGCCGATTTGGCCGCGGCGGGCCACCAGTACGGTGACGCCGGGGACGGTTCCCTTGTCGATCTCGCGCTTGAACGCGTCCGACATGGCCTGGAGGCGGGGGCGCGACAGGCCCAGCGTTTCCGGCTTGGCCTCGGGCAAAGACGGGGTTTTCGGCGCGGTTGCGGTATTGAGGGCGGCTGCAGTCATGGGCACTCCCGGTTGCGTTTTGTTATCTCGGGAACGGACTGTGGCCCAGAAGACGCTGTACAAACAAGCGAAGCCGGCGCGCTTCTCCCTTGCAATCCAGCCGCCCCCTGTGCTTGAAAGCGGCCCTGATCCGCGCGGCGACGCAGGGTCCGTAGGAGTGTAGCTCAATTGGTAGAGCACCGGTCTCCAAAACCGGGGGTCGCAGGTTCGAGCCCTGCCACTCCTGCCAGCTAATCCCGACAATCAGGATTGAAGGCAGGACAGCGACGCGTCGCAAAGATCGGACCGTGGGCACCGGATAAGCCCTTGATCCGGATCAGGTCCGTAAGCCACAACCGCGAGCCGGCCGGCCTGTCCACACCTTGACCTTTGGCCCCATCCGCAGTATCTACCCGGCACTCGCAGCCGGCCCGTTAGACGCGGATTTCCGGCGCGGCCTTGAAATCCCCGAACAATCGAGCCCGGTTTCCGGCTCATCCTTCGAGACAGAGGGCTGGGCCAACGGCGGCTGTTCGGATCCCCGAAATTCATTCGCGTCTGTCGACGGACGTTGGACATCAAACGATGGCAGTCAGCCCGTTCAAGTTCTTGCAGGAAGTGCGCTCGGAGACCGCCAAGGTTACCTGGCCGACCCGCCGCGAGACCACGATCACCACCATCATGGTGTTCGTTATGGTCGCCCTGGCCTCGATCTTCTTCTTCGCCGCCGACCAGATCATCCGTTTCCTCATCACCTTCCTTCTGGGCATTCACTGATGGCAACAGCAACCGCTCAATTGTCTGACAAGCGCTGGTACATCGTCCACGCCTATTCGAACTTCGAGAAGAAGGTCGCCGAGTCGATCCGCGAGCAGGCCAAGCAGCGCGGGCTCGAGGAACTGTTCGAGCTGGTGCTGGTTCCGACCGAGAAGGTCACGGAAGTGCGCCGCGGCCGCAAGATCGACGCCGAGCGCAAGTTTTTCCCCGGCTACGTGCTGGTGAAGATGAAGCTGACCGACGAGGCATTCCATCTGATCAAGAACACGCCGAAGGTGACGGGCTTCCTCGGCGCTGAGAACAAGCCGATGCCGATTTCGGAAGCCGAAGCGATGCGCATTCTGCACCAGGTGCAGGAGGGTGTGGAGCGGCCAAAGGCGTCGGTGTCGTTCGAGATCGGCGAGAACGTGCGCGTGGCCGACGGCCCGTTCGCGTCGTTCTCGGGCGTCGTCGAGGAAATCGACGAGGCGCGTTCGCGCGTGAAGGTCGCGGTGTCGATCTTCGGCCGTGCCACGCCGGTCGAGCTGGAATTCGGTCAGGTCGAGAAGGTCTGACCGGGTAGCGCGTGAGGCCGAAAAGCTTCGCGCAAAGAGAGGCCGTGGCAGGGAGAGGGCGGTTGCCAGCCGCATCCGACCCAGACCACGAACCTGAAACCGCCGGCAACTGCCGGCACAACAGGAGTGATACATGGCAAAGAAAGTGACCGGATACCTGAAGCTTCAGGTCCCGGCCGGTGCGGCGAATCCTTCGCCCCCGATCGGTCCCGCGCTCGGTCAGCGCGGTCTCAACATCATGGAGTTCTGCAAGGCGTTCAACGCCCAGACCCAGAAGGAAGAGAAGAACACCCCGATCCCGGTGATCATCACCATCTATGCGGACCGTTCCTTCACCTTCGAGATGAAGACGCCGCCGATGTCCTACTTCCTCAAGCAGGCCGCCAAGATCCAGTCCGGCTCGAAGGCGCCGGGCCGTGACAAGGCCGGCAAGGTGACCAAGGCGCAAGTGCGCGAGATCGCCGAGAAGAAGATGAAGGATCTCAATTGCGACACCATCGAATCGGCCATGAAGATGGTCGAGGGCTCCGCCCGCTCGATGGGTTTGGAAGTTGCGGGGTAAGCGGTCATGGCAATCGGAAAGCGTTTGAACAAAGCCCGCGAAGGTATTGACCGCGAAAAGCTTTATCCGCTCGCGGACGCCATCAAGATGGTCAAGGAACGCGCCAAGGCGAAGTTCGACGAGACCATCGAGGTCGCGATCAATCTCGGCGTCGATCCGCGTCACGCCGACCAGATGGTCCGCGGTGTCGTGACCCTGCCGAACGGCACCGGCCGTACGCTCCGCGTCGGCGTGTTCGCCCGCGGCGCCAAGGCCGATGAGGCCAAGGCTGCCGGTGCCGACGTCGTCGGCGCCGAGGACCTGGTCGAGAAGGTGCAGAACGGTTCGATCGATTTTGACCGCTGCATCGCCACCCCCGACATGATGCCGCTGGTCGGCCGTCTCGGTAAGGTGCTCGGCCCGCGCGGCCTGATGCCGAACCCGAAGATCGGCACCGTGACCATGGACGTCACCGGCGCGGTGAAGGGTGCCAAGGGCGGCTCGGTCGAGTTCCGGGTCGAGAAGGCCGGCATCCTGCAGGCCGGCGTCGGCAAGGCCTCGTTCTCCGAGGAGAAGCTGGTCGAGAACATCAAGGCCCTGGCTGACGCTGTCTCCAAGGCGAAGCCCGCCGGCTCCAAGGGCACCTACATCCAGCGCGTTGCGGTGTCCTCGACGATGGGCCCCGGCGTGAAGGTCGAGCCGGGCACCATTCTCGGCTAAGGTTTGGAAATTGCATGAGGCGAGGGGCGGAATTGGGCAACCGATTCCGCCCCTCGTCGTTTCTGACGACGTTGACCGGAAACAAGAACAATGGCTAACAAGGTCCTGATCTACTCGCGCTTTCCCAGGACGATGATGGCGCGCTTCGCCGAGCGGTTCGAACTGCTCGATACCGCCGGCAAGCCGGCGCGGGAGGTGTTTTCGGCCGAAGAGCTCGGCGGCATCCGTGCGATGCTCACCGCGGGCGGTACGCCGCTCGGCGCAGAGGCGATGGACCTGTTTCCAAAGCTCGGCGCTGTCGTGTGCTACGGCACCGGCTATGACGGCGTCGACCTGAAGGCGGCAGCTGCCCGCAACATCGCGGTCGGCCACAGCCCCGGGGCCAATGCAGCCTCGGTCGCCGACATCGCGATGACCCTGATGCTCGCGACGACGCGGCGGATCCTGGTTGCCGACCAATATGTCCGCAGCGGCGATTGGGCATCATCAAAGCAGTCACCGATGATGCGGCCGCAGGCCGGCATGCCCGGGCGTCGCATCGGCGTCTACGGCATGGGCGAGATCGGCCGCAAGATCGCGGCGCGCTGCGCGGCTTTCGAGAGCGAGGTCGGCTATTTCAGCCGCACCAAGCACGATCTGCCCTATCAATATTTCCCGACGCTGGAGGCGCTCGCCGACTGGTGCAGTGTGCTGATGATCGCGGTGCGGGCAGGGGCCGAGACCCAGCACGTCGTCAACGCAGATATCCTCAAGCGCCTCGGTGCGGTCGGCTACGTCGTCAACATCTCCCGCGGCTCGGTGATCGACGAGAGGGCCCTGGTTGCCGCGCTCTCGGACAAGACCATCGCGGGCGCCGGCCTCGACGTCTACGAGACGGAACCGCATGCGCCCGATGCGCTGACGGCGCTCCCCAACGTGGTGTTCGCCCCGCATATCGGCGGCCACACCCTCGATTCGCACGTCGCGATGCAGAACTGCGTGATCGCCAACCTCGAGGCCTATTTTGCAGGCAAGCCGCTGCCGTATTCAGTCAGGGAGTCTTGACCGGCCGACGGCGGCAAGAATTCAGGCGGCATTTGTCTTTTGCGGGAATGATTTGCACGCGACCTTGCTGGCTTGGCCAGTATGAGTGCTCAAGGTCGCGCGCCCGCTGAGAATGCACCGTCCAACCCCTCGGACCAAACGTCTAGCGCGCCAACTCCACCCGGCGATTCTTGGTCCGTCCCTCCTCGGTGGTGTTGTCGACAATGGGCTTTGTATCGCCGAAGCGTGCCGGGGTCAGGCGATCCGGCTTGATGCCTTGCCGGCCAAGCCAAGCCACCACTGCCGCCGCTCTCGCCTCAGAGAGCTTCTGATTTGCGGCAGGCGCTCCCACATTGTCCGTGTGGCCCTCGACCTTCAGCCGCAGATCGGGGTGGTCGGCCAGCAGTTTTCGGATTTCGCTCAGGACCGCTTCCGAGTCCGGACGGATCGTCGCCTTGCCTGTGTCGAAGTTGATCCCGTACACGGCGACACGACCCTTGTCCTTGAGTGCCTTGTAGAAGCCGTCAGCGTCCGCGTCGAGTTTCTGCTCCATCTGATCGGGCTCGGCGATCGTCAGCGTTGATTCTATCCAATCTCCCTGGTCACTGGCGCTGAGGTTCGTGTAGACGGCAGGCTTCCCGTCGCGATCGAGCCGGAATGCGCCGAAGACCTCTCCTCCGATCTTGCCGTGCGCGGGCAGCTTGTCGACCCGTCCCGCCAGGAGCTTCACGAATCCAGCTTTGCCCAGCGCGGCCTCGTACTGGCGTAGGATCTCGAAAGCGGAGGTGCCGGGCTTGTGCTCATAGACATATCGCACGATACGGCCTTCGATCACCTCGGTCTTCGCCTCGGGCTCCCCATCACCGCCAGGCTGCGTTCCAGTGACGAGTTCGACGCTGTCAAAAGCTTTCTCGTCATATTCCGTCACTCGAGCCTGCGGGTAGAACTTGATGATCGAGTGCTCCTTTGCCCCCTTCACATTTTTCTCATTCCAGGCGGCCGACGACGGCATGCTGAAAGCAAGCAGGAACAGTCCAGTGAGTATCATGCGCATCGAATGCCTCATTAGTATCTCTGATCATCTACTTCGTGTGGGGTGCATCGTAACGAACAGGAGTGCAGCAATAGATCCTGCGGGATACGTGGGAGGGCCATAATGCTTCGAAGTGTCAGCCCTCTGCGTCTGGTACGATGACGTTGCAAAGGGCGGTTCGTAAGCGGTCGCGGCCGCGCTGTCTCGGCATTGGCTGCAGGCCGATGGGCAATTGGTGCAGACTTCGCTTGACTGCTGAGCCTGGATGCGAGACATGGCCGGCTTTTGCCGATGATGCCCCATGCCTGTGCTGTTCGACTCCAAGACGATTGCCGCTCGCGATAATTTTTCTCTTTGGCAGGAGTTCGTCGCCTCCGCCTTCCTCGGCATGAAGGCCGAGCCGACCGGCGTGGACCCATTCGTTGCCCGGGTGGAGCTCTCGAACGCCAGCGGCACCGATATTGCGACCGCTCGATTTCCTGGTCAGCGCCTGTACCGCAGCAAGGCAGAGATCGCCCATATTGTGCATGACGCTTATTGTGTGGCGCTGATCGAGAGCGGCCTGAGCCAAGGCACGCATGGAGATGTTTCGTTCACGGCAAGGCCAGGAGACCTGGTGATTATTGACGTGAGTAAACCTTTCGACCTTTCCGTTTCGGGCAAGGGCACCAAGCTTTCCGTCATCCAGCTCGACAAGCGGCAGTTCGCCCAGCGACTGGCCGAGCCGGAGCTCGTTCCTGTTACGGTTTCGACAAGCAGCGAGCGGCAGCCCTGCTCGCGAGCTACATAGGGGGGCTTGCACAATGCGCTGCCACGTTACCCGCAGCATCGGCCGGAAGGGCCGCTTCGATCGCCTGCGACCTTTTCACGCTCGCTTTCTCCCAACGGGCAACCGCGGACCTTGGAGCTGAGAGCGTCCACGATGCGCGACTTGCGGCAGCGTTAACCTTCGTTGCTCGCAACATTACCGATGTCGGGTTGGATGCGAAGCGCGTCGCGTGCCATCTTGGTATCTCCCCGCGATCCGTCTATGACCTGTTCGCACGCTCGGGCCTCAGCCTTGCCGAGACCATCCTGTCCCGGCGCCTGGAAGCATGCCGTGCGGCGCTCGTCGACCCCGCACAGGCCAGGCGGACGATTGCGGACCTGGCGCTCGATCTCGGGTTCAGCGACATTTCCCGCTTCAATCGTCATTACAAGGCTCGCTACGGCGAGACGCCGCGCGAAACCCGAACCCGCATGCCTCGACGGGAGCATGGGACGCAACTCGACCAGCGCTGATCCGGGAGGGCAGGACCGGGGAGGTGCGCGGGCCCGAAGAGCCGTTTTGAACGCAAATAGGGCAGTAACGGCGTCCGGTAAACTGGTGTGAATTTTGCTCTTGGCAAGCCGGCCCGAAGCGGCTAAAGAACCGCCTCCGGACGTACCGGCCTTGGCTGGCGCGTTCGTGCACGCATCCCGAAAACCCGACACGGCAGGAGATCATTCCTTTTCAGGACGTCCGCGAGGATTTGCCCGAAAGGAAGGAAAAGCCATCGATTGGTGGGGGTGTGGGCAAAGGTCAGGCGGTTCGCCGGCTGACCTTGTCCTGTCCAAGACTGCAGGCGCCTGCGGGAAGTTTCGATTTCTCAAAGGCTTAATCACACGGCCTGCATAGACGGGTGAAGACCGGATTTTACTTCGCATCCAGCCTTAAGGGGTGGTCGCGGAATGGGTCTGGTTCGGACCTCGACACGCCGTGGGCCCTAAGGGCTCTCGGAGGGCAGGCTTTAAATTGTCGTCTTGCCCGGCGTGTCCGAAGGGTTTTGGCCCGGAGGTTCAGGTTTGGGCGGGACGATGGGTGCAACCCGGCGGTCCCGCTTTTGCGATGACCGCCAACCGGAGAGAGCTTGCTGTGGAACGAGCGGCAAAAAAAGAGGCGGTCGAACAGCTCAATGGGGTCTTCAAGACCACGGGCGTCGCGATCGTTGCTCAATATTCCGGCCTGACCGTTGCCCAGATGCAGAAGCTGCGCATGCAGATGAAGCAGGCTGGCGCCTCGGTGAAGGTCTCGAAGAACCGTCTCGCCAAAATTGCTCTTGAAGGCACTGACGTCGTTAACATCGGCCCCATGCTGAAGGGACCGACCGTGATCGCCACTTCGAACGATCCGGTAGCGGCGCCAAAGGTCGCCGTCGAATTCGCCAAGGCGAACGAAAAGTTCGTCATCGTTGGCGGCTCGATGGGAAAGACCGTCCTGAATGTCGACGGCGTGAAGGCGCTTGCCTCGCTGCCGTCGCTTGACGAACTGCGCGGCAAGATCGTCGGCCTCATCGTGGCCCCGGCGACCAAGCTGGCCCAGCTCGCCAATGCGCCCGCGGGCAAGCTCGCGCGCGTCATCCAGGCTCATGCCTCAAAGGGCGAAGCGGCCTGACGCCCTTCGCAAAACTCAAACCCGAACCAGACTTACACGTAAGGAAACTGAACAATGGCTGACTTGCAGAAGATCGTTGACGACCTCTCGAGCCTCACCGTGCTCGAAGCTGCCGAACTCGCGAAGCTCCTCGAAGAGAAGTGGGGCGTTTCGGCTGCCGCGGCTGTCGCCGTGGCCGGCCCGGCCGGTGGTGGCGCTGCCGCCGCTCCGGCGGAAGAGAAGACCGAGTTCACGGTCGTTCTCGCCAGCGCCGGCGACAAGAAGATCGAGGTCATCAAGGAAGTCCGCGCCATCACCGGTCTCGGCCTGAAGGAAGCAAAGGACCTCGTCGAGGGTGCTCCGAAGCCGCTGAAGGAAGGCGTGAACAAGGAAGAGGCCGACAAGATCAAGGCCCAGCTCGAGAAGGCTGGCGCGAAGATCGAGCTCAAGTAAGCAAGCCTTGCTTGCGCGGATCCCGGGTCGGTCGAGACCCGGGATCATCTTGGTCCCCCGTCAAAGGGTGGGCCGTATGCAAAAGGCGTGCGACGGAACGTTCCGACGCGGGCCGAACACAAAAAAGTGTGGGGATTTGAGGGCTTACCCCTCGAATCTCCACTATTGTCGCCCCATATCGGGTCGACAGCACGAAAGCACGGTGGGCGGGGATGCCGGATTTCCCTGTAAGCCGTTGGGAGAGCAGGCTATTTCGGGCTTTTGCAGTCCGTGAAGACGATCGTTGTGACGGGCGGGCGCGCGTATGCGCCCCGCGCGTCGTTTTGCGTTTTGAAGGTCTGAAGAACGGATTCAGGACATTTTCGCCTGAAGCTGAGTCTCCGGCCCCCAAAACGGGTTCGAAAAATTCAACCCGGGGAGCGGTGGCAGCCGCGTTCCGGACGGCGCGCCCAGAGCGGGCGACGAAAATGAGAGGCCACGATGGCGCAGCAGACATTCACCGGTCGCAAACGCGTTCGCAAGTTTTTCGGACACATCAAGGAAGTCGCAGAGATGCCGAACCTCATTGAGGTTCAGAAGGCGTCCTATGACCAGTTCCTGATGGTCGACGAACCCCAGGGCGGGCGGGCCGATGAAGGCTTGCAGGCGGTGTTCCGCTCGGTGTTTCCGATCTCCGATTTCTCGGGCACCTCAATGCTGGAATTCGTCCGCTACGAGTTCGAGTTGCCGAAGTACGACGTCGACGAGTGCCGCCAGCGCGGCATGACCTTCGCTGCGCCGCTCAAGGTGACGCTGCGCCTCATCGTGTTCGATATCGACGAGGAAACCGGCGCGAAGTCGGTGAAGGACATCAAGGAGCAGGACGTCTACATGGGCGACATCCCGCTCATGACGATGAACGGCACCTTCGTCGTCAACGGCACCGAGCGCGTCATCGTCTCGCAGATGCACCGTTCGCCCGGCGTGTTCTTCGACCACGACAAGGGCAAGACCCATTCCTCGGGCAAGCTGCTGTTCGCCGCCCGCGTGATCCCGTATCGCGGCTCCTGGCTCGACATCGAGTTCGATGCCAAGGACATCGTCTATGCGCGTATCGACCGTCGCCGCAAGATTCCGGTGACGTCGCTGATGTTCGCGCTCGGCCTCGACGGCGAGGCGATCCTCAGCACGTTCTACAAGAGGATTCTCTACAAGCGGACCAAGGAAGGCTGGCGCGTTCCGTTCGACGCCAACCGCTTCCGCGGCTACTCGACCATCAACGACCTGATCGACGCCGACACCGGCAAGGTCGTGCTCGAGGCCGGCAAGAAGCTCACCGTGCGTGCCGCCCGCCAGCTCCAGGAGAAGGGGCTGAAGGCCCTGCGCATGTCGGACGAGGAGCTCGTCGGCAACTACCTCGCCGAGGACCTCGTCAATCCCAAGACCGGCGAGATCCACGCGGAGGCCGGTGAAGAGATCACCGACAAGCTCATGAAGGCCCTCAACGAGCAGGGCTACAAGGAGCTGCCGCTGCTCGACATCGACCACGTCAATGTCGGCGCCTACATCCGCAACACGCTCTCGGCCGACAAGAACATGACGCGCGAGGACGCGCTGTTCGACATCTACCGCGTGATGCGTCCGGGCGAGCCGCCGACGCTGGATTCGGCGCAGGCTATGTTCCAGTCGCTGTTCTTCGACGCCGAGCGCTACGACCTGTCCGCGGTCGGCCGCGTCAAGATGAACATGCGCCTCGACCTCGATGCGCCCGACACCCAGCGTACGCTGCGCAAGGAAGACATCCTCTCCGTCATCAAGACGCTGGTGGATCTGCGCGACGGCAAGGGCGAGATCGACGACATCGACCATCTCGGCAACCGCCGTGTGCGCTCGGTCGGCGAGCTCATGGAGAACCAGTACCGCATCGGCCTCCTGCGCATGGAGCGCGCGATCAAGGAGCGCATGTCCTCGGTCGACATCGACACGGTCATGCCGCAGGACCTGATCAACGCCAAGCCGGCGGCTGCCGCCGTGCGCGAGTTCTTCGGCTCCTCGCAGCTCTCGCAGTTCATGGACCAGACCAACCCGCTGTCGGAGATCACCCACAAGCGGCGTCTGTCGGCGCTTGGACCGGGCGGTCTGACCCGCGAGCGCGCCGGCTTCGAGGTGCGCGACGTGCATCCGACGCATTACGGCCGCATCTGCCCGATCGAGACGCCGGAAGGTCCGAACATCGGCCTGATCAACTCGCTCGCGACCTTCGCGCGCGTGAACAAGTACGGCTTTGTCGAGACGCCTTATCGCAAGGTGAAGGACGGCCGCGTCACCGACGAGGTCGTGTACCTCTCGGCGATGGAGGAGGGCCGCTACACGGTCGCGCAGGCCAACGTGCCGCTCGATCCGAAGGGCCGCTTCACCGAAGATCTCGTCGTCTGCCGTCACGCCGGCGAAGTCTTGCCGGTGACGCCGGACAAGGTCGACTACATGGACGTGTCGCCGAAGCAGCTCGTTTCGGTCGCCGCGGCGCTGATCCCGTTCCTCGAGAACGACGACGCCAACCGCGCGCTGATGGGCTCGAACATGCAGCGCCAGGCGGTGCCGCTGGTTCGCGCCGAGGCGCCGTTCGTCGGCACCGGCATGGAAGGCGTGGTTGCGCGTGACTCGGGTGCCGCGATCGCGGCGCGCCGTTCGGGCGTGATCGACCAGATCGACGCGACCCGCGTCGTCATCCGCGCCACGGAAGATCTCGATCCGACCAAGTCGGGCGTCGATATCTACCGCCTGATGAAGTACCAGCGCTCCAACCAGTCGACCTGCATCAACCAGCGTCCGCTGGTGAAGGTCGGCGACATCGTCAAGAAGGGCGACATCATCGCCGACGGTCCGTCGACCGATCTCGGCGAGCTCGCGCTCGGTCGGAACGTGCTGGTCGCGTTCATGCCGTGGAACGGCTACAACTTCGAAGACTCGATCCTGCTCTCAGAGCGGATCGTGAAGGAAGACGTCTTCACCTCGATCCACATCGAGGAGTTCGAGGTGATGGCCCGCGACACCAAGCTCGGACCTGAGGAAATCACCCGCGACATTCCGAACGTTTCGGAAGAAGCGCTGAAGAACCTCGACGAAGCCGGCATCGTCTACATCGGTGCGGAAGTGCGCGCCGGCGACATCCTGGTCGGCAAGATCACGCCGAAGGGCGAAAGCCCGATGACGCCGGAAGAGAAGCTTCTGCGCGCCATCTTCGGCGAGAAGGCCTCCGACGTCCGCGACACCTCGCTGCGCGTTCCTCCGGGCGTGCAGGGCACCATCGTCGAAGTGCGCGTGTTCAACCGTCACGGCGTCGACAAGGACGAGCGTGCGCTGGCGATCGAGCGGGAAGAGATCGAGCGTCTGGCCAAGGACCGCGACGACGAGCAGGCGATCCTGGACCGCAACGTCTACAACCGTCTTGCCGAGCTCCTCGAGGGACGGCAGGGCATCTCCGGTCCGAAGGGCTTCAAGAAGGACACCAAGATCACCCGTGCGGTGCTCGAGGAGTATCCGAAGTCGCAGTGGTGGCTGTTCGCTTCGCCGAACGACAAGCTGATGGCCGAGATCGAGGCCATGCGGAAGCAGTACGACGAGTCGAAGAAGGGGCTCGAGCAGCGCTTCCTCGACAAGGTCGAGAAGCTCCAGCGCGGTGACGAGCTGCCGCCCGGTGTGATGAAGATGGTCAAGGTCTTCGTCGCGGTGAAGCGCAAGATCCAGCCCGGCGACAAGATGGCCGGCCGCCACGGCAACAAGGGCGTGGTGTCGAAGATCGTGCCGATCGAGGACATGCCGTTCCTCGAGGACGGTACGCATGCCGACATCGTGCTCAACCCGCTGGGCGTGCCCTCGCGCATGAACGTCGGACAGATCCTCGAGACCCATCTCGGCTGGGCCTGCGCCGGCCTCGGCAGGCGTATCGGCCAGACGGTTGATGCCTACCTGTCGAAGCAGGACATCAAGCCGCTGAAGGAGACCTTGAAGAAGGTCTACGGCGAGGACGAGACGATCAAGTCGCTTAACGACGGCGAACTGATCGAGCTCGGCCGCAATTTGAGCCACGGCGTGCCGATCGCGACGCCGGTGTTCGATGGCGCCAAGGAAGCCGACATCGAGGAGATGCTGAAGCTTGCCGGTCTCGACGCTTCGGGTCAGTCGACCGTCTATGACGGCCGCACCGGCGATGCGTTCGATCGCAAGGTGACGGTGGGCTACATCTACATGCTCAAGCTGCATCATCTCGTCGACGACAAGATCCACGCGCGTTCGATCGGTCCGTACTCGCTCGTCACCCAGCAGCCGCTGGGCGGCAAGGCGCAGTTCGGCGGCCAGCGTTTCGGCGAAATGGAGGTGTGGGCGCTCGAGGCTTACGGCGCGGCGTACACGCTCCAGGAGATGCTGACCGTGAAGTCGGACGACGTCGCCGGCCGTACCAAGGTGTACGAGGCGATCGTGCGCGGCGACGACACGTTCGAGGCCGGTATTCCGGAATCGTTCAACGTGCTGGTCAAGGAAATGCGCTCGCTCGGCCTCAACGTCGACCTGCACAATTCCAAGATGGGACCGGCGCCGACGTCGGAAGCGGCCGAGTAATACGACCTTTCATGCCCGGCCGTCACGGCCGGGCATCGGCGCCTTTCCCGAGGCCTTGAGGGCAGGGCGCCCCGCTCGAGTGATTTTCGAATTTGCTGCCGGAGGCGACCGGCACGCGAGGAGAAGACGATGAACCAAGAGATTATGAATCTTTTTAACCCGACGACGCCGGCTCAGGTCTTCGACCAGATCCGGATCTCGATCGCGTCTCCAGAGAAGATTCTGTCCTGGTCCTACGGCGAGATCAAGAAGCCGGAGACCATCAACTACCGTACATTCAAGCCCGAGCGCGACGGCCTGTTCTGCGCGCGTATCTTCGGGCCGATCAAGGACTATGAGTGCTTGTGCGGCAAGTACAAGCGCATGAAGTACAAGGGCATCATCTGCGAGAAGTGCTCGGTCGAGGTCACGCTGTCGCGCGTCCGGCGCGAGCGCATGGGCCATATCGAGCTCGCGGCTCCCGTCGCCCACATCTGGTTCCTGAAGTCGCTGCCCTCGCGCATCGGCCTCCTGCTCGACATGACGCTGAAGGATCTCGAGCGGATCCTCTACTTCGAATACTACGTCGTGCTGGAGCCGGGCCTCACCGCGCTGAAGGACCGTCAGCTGCTGTCGGAAGACGAGTATCTGAAGGCGCAGGACGAGTACGGCCAGGATTCCTTCACCGCCATGATCGGCGCGGAAGCGATCCGCGAGTTGCTCAAGGGCATGGACCTCGAGAAGCTCGAGGCCTCCTTGCGCGTCGAGATGCAGGAGACCGACTCCGACATCAAGCACAAGAAGCTCGCCAAGCGCCTGAAGATCGTGGAAGCGTTCCGCCACTCCGGCAACAAGCCGGAATGGATGATCATGACCGTGGTGCCGGTGATCCCGCCGGACCTGCGTCCGCTGGTGCCGCTGGACGGCGGCCGCTTCGCGACCTCGGACCTCAACGACCTCTACCGCCGCGTCATCAACCGCAACAACCGTTTGAAGCGGCTGATGGAGCTGCGCGCGCCCGACATCATCATCCGCAACGAGAAGCGCATGCTTCAGGAGGCCGTCGACGCGCTGTTCGACAACGGCCGCCGTGGCCGCGTCATCACCGGCGCCAACAAGCGCCCGCTGAAGTCGCTCGCCGACATGCTCAAGGGCAAGCAGGGCCGCTTCCGCCAGAACCTGCTCGGCAAGCGCGTCGACTATTCGGGCCGTTCGGTGATCGTGGTCGGTCCCGAGCTGCGCCTGCATCAGTGCGGCCTGCCGAAGAAGATGGCGCTCGAGCTGTTCAAGCCGTTCATCTATTCGAGGCTTGACGCCAAGGGCCTGTCCACCACCGTGAAGCAGGCGAAGAAGCTGGTCGAGAAAGAGCGGCCCGAGGTCTGGGACATCCTGGACGAGGTGATCCGCGAGCATCCGGTGCTGCTCAACCGCGCACCGACGCTGCATCGTCTCGGCATCCAGGCGTTCGAGCCCGTGCTGATCGAGGGCAAGGCGATCCAGCTCCACCCGCTGGTCTGCGCCGCCTTCAACGCCGACTTCGACGGCGACCAGATGGCCGTGCACGTTCCGCTGTCGCTTGAAGCGCAGCTGGAAGCGCGCGTCCTGATGATGTCGACCAACAACATCCTGCATCCGGCGAACGGCCAGCCGATCATCGTGCCGTCGCAGGACATCGTGCTCGGTCTCTACTACGTCTCCATCATGCGCGAAGGCCTGCCCGGCGAGGGCAAGCTGTTCGGCGACATGGCGGAGCTCGAGCACGCGCTGCACTCGAAGGTCATCCACCTCCACACCAAGATCAAGTACCGGTGGGAAGGCATGGACGAGAGCGGCAAGGTTTCCAAGCGCTGGATCGAGACCACCGCCGGCCGCGTCATGCTCGGTAACCTCCTGCCGAAGAATCCGCGGGTTGCGTACGAGATCATCAACAAGCTGATGACCAAGCGCGAGATCTCCGGTGTGATCGACCAGGTCTACCGCCACTGCGGGCAGAAGGAGACTGTGATCTTCTGCGACCGCATCATGGCGCTCGGCTTCTACAACGCGTTCAAGGCCGGCATCTCGTTCGGCAAGGACGACATGGTCGTGCCGCACGGCAAGTGGAAGATCGTCGACACCACCCGTACGCTGGCGAAGGATTTCGAGCAGCAGTACAACGACGGTCTGATCACCCATGGCGAGAAGTACAACAAGGTCGTCGACGCCTGGTCGAAGGCCACGGAAGAAATCGCCAAGGCGATGATGAAGGAGATCTCCGCCACCAAGAAGACGGCGAGCGGAGCCGATGCCGACATCAACTCGATCTACATGATGGCTCACTCCGGTGCCCGCGGTTCGCCGGCCCAGATGCGCCAGCTCGCCGGCATGCGCGGCCTGATGGCCAAGCCCTCGGGCGAGATCATCGAGACGCCGATCATCTCGAACTTCAAGGAAGGCCTCTCGGTGCTCGAGTACTTCAACTCGACCCACGGCGCCCGCAAGGGCCTCGCGGACACCGCGTTGAAGACCGCGAACTCCGGCTACCTGACCCGTCGTCTGGTCGACGTCGCGCAGGACTGCATCATCACGCAGGCCGACTGCGGCACCAAGCTCGGCATCAAGATGCGCGCCATCGTCGATGCCGGCACCGTGGTCGCTTCGCTCGGCTCGCGCATCCTCGGACGCACGGCCTGCGAAGACGTGCGTGACAGCTCGGGCACGGTGATCATCAAGCGCGATACGCTGATGGAAGAAAGCCATCTGGACGCCATCCAGCAGAGTGGTGTGCAGGAGGTGAAGATCCGTTCGGCTCTGACCTGCGAGCTCGTCAACGGCATCTGCGGCAAGTGCTACGGCCGCGACCTCGCCCGCGGCACGCCGGTCAACCACGGCGAAGCCGTCGGCGTCATCGCGGCGCAGTCGATCGGTGAGCCTGGTACCCAGCTCACGATGCGCACCTTCCACATCGGTGGTGCGGCGCAGCTCAACGAGCAGTCGTTCGTCGAATCCAACTTCGACGGCAAGATCGTGATCAGGAACAAGGCCATCGCCCGCAACAGCGAAGGGCACCTGATCGCCATGGTCCGCAACATGGTGGTGGCGATCGTCGATGCCGACGGCACCGAGCGTGCGACGCACCGTATTCAGTACGGCTCGCGCCTGCACGTCGACGAGGGCGACAACGTCAAGCGCGGCCAGCGCATCGTCGAGTGGGATCCCTACACCCGTCCGCTTCTCACCGAAGTCGAAGGCACCATCGGCTTTGAGGATCTGGTCGAAGGGCAGTCGATCTCGGAAACGCTGGACGAGGCCACCGGTATCGCCAAGCGCGTGGTCATCGACTGGCGCTCGACCCGCGGCGGCTCGGACCTGCGTCCGGCCATCGTGGTCAAGGGCAAGGACGGCAAGGTGCTCAAGCTCGCTCGTGGCGGCGATGCCCGCTACATGCTGTCGGTCGACGCCATTCTCTCGGTCGACATCGGTGCCAAGGTCGCGCCGGGCGACATCCTCGCCCGTGTCTCGACCGAAAGCGCCAAGACGCGTGACATCACCGGCGGTCTGCCGCGGGTGGCGGAACTGTTCGAGGCACGGCGTCCGAAGGATGCGGCGATCATCGCCGAAATCGCGGGCACCATCCGGTTCGGGCGCGACTACAAGAACAAGCGTCGCATCTCGATCGAGCCGATGGACAAGACCGACGAGCCGCGCGAGTACCTGATCCCGAAGGGCAAGCACATCCACCTTCAGGACGGCGACGTCGTCGAAAAGGGCGACTTCATCGTGGAAGGCAACCCGGCGCCGCACGACATCCTGGCGGTCAAGGGCATCGAGGAACTCGCGGCCTATCTGGTCAACGAGATCCAGGAGGTCTACCGGCTCCAGGGCGTGCTCATTAACGACAAGCACATCGAGGTGATTGTCCGTCAGATGCTCCAGAAGGTGGAAGTCACCGACCAGGGCGACACGGACATGATCTCCGGCGAGCAGGTCGACAAGATCGAGTTCGACGCGCTGAACGAGAAGGCAAAGGAAGAGGGCAAGAAGCCCGCCACGGGTACGCCGGTTCTGCTCGGCATCACCAAGGCGAGCCTCCAGACCCGCTCCTTCTTCTCGGCGGCCTCGTTCCAGGAGACCACCCGCGTCCTCACGGAAGCGGCGGTCAATGGCAAGGTCGATCCGCTCGAGGGCCTCAAGGAGAACGTCATCGTCGGCCGGCTGATCCCGGCGGGCACCGGCGCCTCCATGGCCAAGATCCGCGAAGTCGCGATGAAGCGCGACAAGCTGATCCTGGACGAGCGCGAGAAGCAGGCCGCGGTCGTGTCGCCCGCGCCGCCAGAAGCGGAGCCGATGGCGCTGCCGCCTGCGGAATAATGGTTCATCCGTAGGAATACCGAGGACAACGAAAAGGCCGGCGAAAGCCGGCCTTTTTGCTGCTTTGTTTGCCTGCTGCGGTGCGGGATCAACCTTTGTTCATCTTTCCTTCAGGCGCAAAAGCGCTTCTGCTAGGGGAGCTTAGACCGGTGGATCCCGTGACGGGGGCAGGGCCGGAGACCACGGAACTCATATGCTTGATCTCGCAATCGTAGGCGGCGGCCCCGGCGGGCTGATGAGCGCCTGGTATCTGAAGCGTAAGCTCGGCGATCTCTGTCGTGTCACCATCTACGAAGCGTCCGACCGGCTCGGCGGCAAGATCGTCACGCGGAAATTCGATTCCGCGCCGGCGATGTACGAGGCCGGCGTTGCCGAGATCTACGACTACTCGATGACCGGCCCCGATCCGCTGCGCGAGCTGATCCAGCATTTCGGTCTGCAGACCATTCCGATGGATGCCGAGCAGGTGCAGTTCGGCGGCGAGCTCGTCAATGACGTGCCTGGCATGCGCCGCAAATACGGCGACAAGACCGCAGCTGCGATCGAGGCGTTCCGCAAGCGCTGCACCGAGGCGATGTCGCCGATCGAGTATTACGAAGGCGTCGGCGCGCACGACAACGAGAACCCCTGGGCCTACAAGACCGCAGAGCAAGTGCTCGACGAGGAGGTCGAGGACGAAACGGCAAAGCGTTTCTTCAAGGTGATGGCGCGCTCCGACATCGCGACCGAGAGCCACAACACAAACGGGCTCAACGCGCTGAAGAACTATCTGATGGATGTTGACGGCTATATCGGTCTCTATTCCATCCAGAACGGCAACGAGCAGCTGATCGAATGCCTGCAGTCGGAGGTCAATGCCGACATCCACCTCAATCATCGCGTGCTGACCGTCGGCAAGGCGCCGACCGGCCGCTATCAGCTCAAGATGATGAACGGGAAGGGGCCGGAGACGCGCGACTTCGATCTGGTGCTGGTCTGCCTGCCGCATTCCTGGCTCGCAACCGTCGGCTGGGAAGGCGAGCAGCTCCGCAAGTCGATGGTCAAGCACGTCTCTTACTTCGACCGCCCCGCGCATTACCTTCGCGTCTCGATCCTGTTCGAGACCCCGTTCTGGGGCGACAGGATTCCCGGCGCCTGGTTCATGTCGGAAGCCTTCGGCGGCTGCTGCGTCTACAACGAGGGCGCTCGCCACGACGTCGGCAAGCACGGCGTGCTGAACTGGCTCATTCCCGGTTCGGATGCGCTGGCCTTCGCCAATTTGTCGGACCAGGAGCTGATCGATGCCGCGCTGAAATCGCTGCCGGTCTCGCTCGGCGATGCGCGTCTGCATTTCATTGAAGGCAAGATCCATCGTTGGCTGTCGTCGGTGAACGCGCTGCCGGGCGGTTTGCCCGTGCGCGACGTCATGACCAATCACCGGCCGGAGCCGAAGGAACATCCCGGCATTGTCGTGGTCGGCGACTATCTGTTCGACTCGACGCTGAATGGCCTGCTCGACTCCTCGGACGCCGCGACAGACATCATCCTGACCGAGATGATGCGACTGCGCCGCGAGCGCGCGCAGGAGGACGGCAAGCAGGTCTCCGATAAGATCGATCGGGACTATTTCGAGAACTATCGCGGACTTGGTCCCTATAGCGAGGCGTGGCGCCATTTCAGCGATCCCGATTATCTCAGCAACCTGATCGGCATCGTCTGGGGCAAGGCGAAGGGCGCCAAGCTCCTGGTCGCGGGCTCGGCCAGCGGCGAGCTGGTTGGTGCGCTGCGCGAGCGCGGCATCGACGCCTGGGGTATTGAGAACAACCGTGCGATCCACGCCAGGACGCCCAAGGGGTTGCAGAAGTACAACAAGCTCGGCTCGATCACCGACATGCCGTTCAAGGACGGCGCTTTCGACTTCGTGTTCGAGACCAGCCTCTGCCATGTTTCCCCGAAGCAGGTGGTCCGCGCCATCCGCGAGCTTAACCGCGTGGTCAAGACCGGTGTCGTGTTCGGCTCGATCACCTCGGACATGGCCTCGGTGATCATCGACCGCTACGATCTCCTGCGGGGGGGTCAAGAAGCTCGGCACCTGGTGGGAATGGTCCGAACTGTTCTTCGGCAACGGCTTCGACCTGTCGATGCACCGCAAGGACTGCACCGATGCGCTCTGGGAGGCAACGCTTGCCGCCAACAAGGGCCCGGGCCAGTGGTACGCCGACGCCGACAGCTTGCGCTATTCGTTCTTCGACAAGGTCGAGGACGAGGACCGCGACTAGCCGCGGGATCGGAGCGGATTCGCCAATTGCTTTGCCGAATTCATCATGATCGCATAGAATCGGTGCGATAGCGGTAGCCGCTATTTCCTGCTTTCTCTGCGGTCATGCCGGCCGTCAGCATCGGTTGGTATCATGGCGTCCAAGCCTCTCTCGTCCGACAAACAGAAGCTCGCCGTGGAAGAGGCGGCCGAGCTCGACGACAAGCTCGCCGCCGCCGCCAAGCCGGACCTCGAAGACGACGAAGACGAGGAGGATGACGAGCTGGAGCTCGATGACGACGATGAGGATGAGGACCTCGTCGTCTTTACCGCGCGCGAGGCCGCCGGCGCGCTTGCGACCATCCTCGGGTTCGTCAAGCCCTTCCTCGCCAACTACAAGCGGATGCTGTCATTCGTGGCGCTCGGCGTCGTCGTCGAGACGCTGTTCAACGTCATCATGCCGCTCAGCCTGAAGTTCCTGATCGACGACGCGCTCGGCGAGGAGGATTTCCAGGCGCTCTACAAGATCCTCGGCGTGCTGGCGGTCGCCGGCATCCTCACCTCGATCATCGCGGTCTGGTACGAGCGCTGGGATGCGCGGCTCGCGGCCCGCATCATCTCCGACGTCCGCAGGCGCCTGTTCGAGCACGTTCAGGACCTTCCGGCGGCCTATTTCGGCCGCACCAAGCGGGGCGAGATCCTGTCGCGCTTCTCGGTCGACCTCTCGGCCTTCGAAGGTTCGGTCAAGACATTCGCCAATAGTGCCGCGCTGCCGTTCCTGGAATTGATCGCCGGCATCATCCTGATGCTGTTCCTGAGCTGGCAGCTCGCCGTCGTCGCGCTCCTGGTGTTCCCGATCACGTTGATCGGACCGCGCATCCTCACCCCGAAGGCGGTGCAGGCCAATTACGAGCAGAAGCTCAATGAGAGCGCGCTACTCGGCATGGTGCAGGAGAACGTGGCGGCGCAGGCCGTGATCAAGGCGTTCAGCCTGCAGCGCAAGATGTTCGGCTTCTTCACGTTCCGCAATGACGAGACGCGCAACAGGATCGCCTCGGCCGGGTTCCTGTCGACCATGGTGGAGCGGACCGTCACCATCTCGGTTCTGATGCTGCACCTCGTCGTGCTCGCGATCGGCGCCTATCTGGCGACCAAGGGCCAGATCACCATCGGCACCTTCGTCACCTTCGAGAGCGCGTTCTGGGAGGTCTCCTACAACATCGCTCATGTGATGCATTTCATCCCGGTGTCGATCTCCTCCGCTGCCGCGATCCGCCACATGCAGGAACTCCTCGACGAGCCGACGCGCGGCGCCGATCGCCCCGGCGCGCCCGATTTGCCGCGGATCACCAACGACATCACCTTCGACCACGTCACCTTCCAGTACGAAGGCAGCCAGACGCCGGTGCTGGACAATCTCAGCCTCAGGCTCAATGTCGGCAAGCGCATCGCCATCGTCGGCCCCAGCGGCTCCGGCAAGAGTACGCTGCTCAATCTGATCCTGCGGCTCTACGTGCCCGACGAAGGCCGCGTCACCATCGACGGCGTCGACGTCCGCAAGGTGACGCTGGATTCGCTGCGCCGGAGCATGGCGGTGGTGTTCCAGGAGAACATGCTGTTCAACATGTCGATCCGCGAGAACATCCGGCTCGGCAAGGAGGGCGCGACCGACGAGGAGGTGGAGGAAGCGGCCAAGAAGGCGGAGATCCACCGCTACATCATGAGTCTGCCGCAGCGATACGACACGCAGGTCGGCGAGCGCGGCGATACCCTGTCGGGCGGCCAGCGCCAGCGCATCGCGATCGCGCGCGCGATCATCCGCAATCCGTCGTTGCTGCTGCTGGACGAGGCCACCTCCGCGCTCGACCAGACCACGGAAGCGGCGATCAATCGCACGCTGCTGAAGGTTGCCAAAGGGCGCACCATGATCTGGTCGACCCATCGCCTGACCTCGGTGGTCGAGATGGACGAGATCATCGTGATTTCAGGGGGCAGGGCGATCGAACGCGGCTCGCATGCCCAGCTGCTCGCCAAGAACGGTACCTATCGCAAACTTTGGAACGACCAGATCCATCAGCCTCACGGCGCTGCGGCTCACTCCGACGACGACAGCGACGATGCCGACGAGGATGATGAAGACGACCTCGACGAGGATGATGAGGACGAGGACGACGAGGAGGAGTGACCGAGGAAGTTCGGCTCCAGGTGGAAGGCTCGTCCAGCCGGCCGCAGCATCCCCTGAACTGACCACGCGATGAAGCGCGCCCAGCGCTGCGCGGTCCGGTAGGGGCTCGTGCCAAACGAAACCGAGCGGAAGTCGAACGCCTTGGCGGCCGACCATCGATCGCAGGCCCGCTTGACCGGGTCAGCGTAGAATGCGGCGATCTTGGCCGCGCCCGTTCCGTCTGAAGCGAGCCACTGCGGAATGTAGACGTTGCAGAGCCGCTCGACGTCGGTGAAGACCTTGTCGCAGCCGGTGCCGGCGACGGGGCAGGAGGTCGAGAAGGCATCGCCCACAGCACGACGCCGGGCAGGCCACGGGCGGCAGGCGCTGACGACTATTCTCGCGATTCCGACCTGGTGGCGGAGACCAACGTTCAGCCCGTTGGCAACCACGAGCAGGCGGGCCGAGATCGTCTCCCCGTTGGAGAGCACGACCTTCTGCCGCTCCGGGCACGTCTCGACCGAGACAGCCTTGCCGCAGATGCGCTCGACGGCAACAGGGATTTCGTCGCGGACCGCGTTGACCAGGGAATCGTAAAGGATGTTGAACTGCCGGCTCGGGGCCTTGTCGAGCAGGTGGCCGAATCGGGCGATCCAGTTCTCGCCGGCAAAGGTCGCGCGGCGCAGCACCGATTCTGCGATCCCGGTCCGCAAGAATCGCTCGACCTGAACGTGCCCGCTGAGTTTTCGACGCGAAAATCCGCCGAATAGGTCTCATGCGGATCGATCAGTA
Organism: Bradyrhizobium sp. NAS80.1; assembly: GCF_001908205.1. Lineage (GTDB taxonomy): Bacteria > Pseudomonadota > Alphaproteobacteria > Rhizobiales > Xanthobacteraceae > Bradyrhizobium. Next base: position 63,061 of record NZ_LGHL01000020.1, on the reverse strand, counting down.
TTGTCGAAATGCCGGCGCGGCCAAGCATCGCGGCGGCGGTCGAGCCTGACAATCCCCCGCCGATAATGGCAATGTCGGTGTACCGCATGGCGTAAATCTCTGCCGCGAGTGTCAGATTGACGCATCAACAGGAAAAAAAGGCTTACCGAGAGTTATAAAAGTATATTTTGCCCGGATATAAATGCCTTTTAGGCTAGCGGAACCGTTGTCCGGTTCCCATATCCGGGAGGCGCGGTGAGTGCCGGCAAAGAGCGATTTTGACAGGTGCCAGAAGCGTTTTCCGACTGTCGTTTCGCCTTGACTTGATCGATTCTCACTTATAGAAAGCGCCTCACTTAACGACAGGCGGTGAGCATAGCCAACGTCGGAACGGGCCACCCGTTGATCCCCAGGGATCGCTAAAGACGGGCACCAACCTCGATGAATGCCGCTCAAACGCTGTCGATCATAGCTAGGCAATGCCAGTGCGATTTTAGTTCTCTTGAGCTCGTTCTCTTGAGACCGATTTCGGATGCATGACCTCGGTGCGCGGGCCGCAGCTTTACGCTGATCGGTCTAGATACTGCGGTCCTCTGTGGCGTCGAAGCGCTTTCCGCTCAGTGATGGAGCGGTTGGCGCGATTTCGCTTTGTGCGGATTGTTCCGCGGAAGGCGGCCTCGTCGGGCGGGTAGCTCGAAACGAATTTGCGGTCCCGGCAACGGGCCGCGGTAAGACAGCGGGCCCGGAAGGGGCCGCGGCAGAACAAAGGGTAAGGCCAGGATGCCGACGATCAACCAGCTGATCGCACAACCGCGTGAAGTGCAGAAGTCGCGCAAGAAGGTGCCGGCGCTGCAGCAGTCGCCGCAGAAGCGCGGCGTTTGTACGCGCGTCTACACCACGACCCCGAAGAAGCCGAACTCGGCGCTTCGTAAGGTTGCCAAGGTGCGTCTGACCAATGGCTTCGAGGTGATCGGCTACATCCCGGGTGAGGGCCATAACCTTCAGGAGCACTCGGTGGTCATGATCCGCGGCGGTCGTGTCAAGGACTTGCCCGGCGTGCGCTACCACATCCTCCGCGGCGTTCTGGATACCCAGGGCGTCAAAAACCGTAAGCAGCGTCGTTCGAAGTACGGCGCGAAGCGTCCGAAGTAAGCGGGAACCAGCTCAATGTCTCGTCGCCACTCAGCGGAAAAGCGCGAAGTTCTTCCCGATCCGAAGTTCGGGAACATCATCGTTACGAAGTTCATGAATTCGGTGATGTACGCCGGCAAGAAGTCGGTCGCCGAAGGCATCGTCTACGGTGCATTCGGTATCATCGAAAGCAAGACCAAGCAGAACCCGCTCGGCGTGTTCGAGCAGGCACTCGAGAACGTCATGCCGACGATCGAAGTGCGCTCCCGCCGCGTCGGTGGCGCGACCTACCAGGTTCCGGTCGAGGTTCGCTCGACCCGCCGGCAGGCTCTGGGCATTCGCTGGCTGATCTCGGCTGCGCGCGAGCGCAATGAAAAGACGATGACGGAGCGGCTCTCGGCTGAGCTTCTGGATGCATCGAACAACCGCGGGAACGCCGTCAAGAAGCGTGAAGACGTGCACCGGATGGCGGAAGCCAACCGCGCCTTCTCGCACTATCGCTGGTAACGGCGACACCTAACGGACTCGCAAGGAACACCCTATGCCCCGCCAACATGCCATCGAGGACTACCGTAACTTCGGTATCATGGCGCATATCGACGCCGGCAAGACGACGACGACCGAGCGCATCCTCTATTACACCGGCAAGAGCCACAAGATCGGCGAAGTGCACGAAGGTGCCGCGACGATGGACTGGATGGAGCAGGAGCAGGAACGGGGCATCACGATCACCTCGGCTGCGACCACCGCGTTCTGGGCCGGCAAGCGCCTGAACATCATCGACACTCCTGGCCACGTCGACTTCACCATCGAAGTCGAGCGTTCGCTGCGCGTGCTCGACGGCGCCGTTTGCGTACTCGACTCCAACCAGGGCGTCGAGCCCCAGACCGAGACTGTCTGGCGTCAGGGCGACAAGTACAAGGTTCCGCGGATTGTCTTCTGCAACAAGATGGACAAGACCGGCGCCGACTTCTTCAAGTGTCTCTCCGACATCGTCGATCGTCTTGGCGCGCGCCCGGTTGCGATTCAGCTTCCGATCGGCTCCGAGAATAACTTCAAGGGCATGATCGACCTCGTTCGCATGCAGGCGCTGGTTTACAATCAGGACTCGCTTGGCTCGATGTACGATGTCGAGGCGATTCCTGCTGACCTCGCCGACCAGGCGAAGGAGTATCGCGAGAAGCTGGTGGAAGCCGCCGTCGAGCTCGACGATGACGCCATGGCTGCTTACCTCGACGGCAACGAGCCGGACGAGGAGACGCTGAAGAGGCTCATCCGCAAGGCCGTTCTCACCGGTGCCTTCTATCCGGTTCTTTGCGGCACCGCGTTCAAGAACAAGGGCGTGCAGCCCCTGCTCGACGCAGTTGTCGCTTACCTGCCGTCGCCGCTCGACGTGCCCGCGATCAAGGGCATCGACGACAAGGGTAACGAAGTCGTGCGCAAGGCGGACGACAAGGAGCCGCTCGCTCTGCTCGCGTTCAAGATCATGGACGACCCGTTCGTCGGCACTATCACCTTCTGCCGCATCTACTCGGGCATCCTGCAGAGCGGCACCGGCGTCGTGAACTCGACGCGTGAGAAGAAGGAGCGCATCGGGCGCATGCTGCTGATGCATGCGAACAACCGCGAAGACATCAAGGAAGCCTATGCGGGCGACATCGTCGCGCTGGCCGGCCTGAAGGAAGCGCGCACCGGTGACACGCTGTGCGATCCGGACAAGCAGGTGATCCTGGAGAAGATGGAATTCCCCGAGCCGGTCATCGAGATCGCGATCGAGCCGAAGTCCAAGGCCGACCAGGAGAAGCTGGGCGTGGCGCTGGCCAAGCTCGCCGCGGAGGATCCGTCCTTCCGCGTGACGACCGACCACGAGTCCGGCCAGACCATCCTCAAGGGCATGGGCGAACTTCATCTTGACATCAAGGTCGACATCCTGAAGCGCACCTACAAGGTCGATGCCAACATCGGCGCGCCGCAGGTCGCCTTCCGTGAGCGCATCACCAAGCGGGTTGAGCACAGCTACACCCACAAGAAGCAGACCGGCGGTACCGGTCAGTTCGCTGCGGTGTCGTTCATCGTCGAGCCGAACGAGGCCGGGAAGGGCTTTGAGTTCGAATCGAAGATCGTCGGCGGCGCGGTGCCGAAGGAATACATCCCCGGCGTCGAGAAGGGCCTCGAGAGCGTGCTGTCGTCCGGCGTGGTCGCGGGCTTCCCGGTGGTCGACGTCAAGGTGCAGCTCGTCGACGGCAAGTATCACGACGTCGACTCGTCGGCGCTCGCCTTCGAAATCGCCTCGCGCGCCTGCTTCCGCGAAGCGCTGCAGATGGGCAAGTCCGTCCTGCTCGAGCCGATCATGAAGGTCGAAGTGGTGACACCGGAAGACTACACCGGCTCGGTCATCGGCGACCTGAATTCCCGGCGCGGTCAGATCCAGGGCCAAGACATGCGTGGCAACGCCAACGTCATCAACGCGATGGTGCCGCTCATGAACATGTTCGGTTACGTGAATAACCTGCGCTCGATGAGCCAGGGTCGCGCAACCTTCACCATGCAGTTCGACCACTACGCAGAAGCGCCGGCTAACGTGTCGGCAGAAGTCCAGAAGAAGTTTGCCTGATTGTCGTCGGTCCCAAGCTGACGATTGAACGGAGAGTCAAATGGCCAAAGCAAAGTTTGAACGTACCAAACCGCACTGCAACATCGGCACCATCGGTCACGTCGACCATGGCAAGACGTCGCTGACCGCGGCGATTACCAAGGTGCTCGCCGAAGTCGGCGGTGCGACGTTCACCGCGTACGACCAGATCGACAAGGCACCGGAAGAGAAGGCGCGCGGCATCACCATCTCGACCGCTCACGTCGAGTATGAGACGCCGAACCGCCATTACGCCCACGTCGACTGCCCCGGCCACGCCGACTACGTGAAGAACATGATCACCGGCGCCGCCCAGATGGACGGTGCGATCCTGGTCGTGTCGGCTGCTGACGGCCCGATGCCGCAGACCCGTGAGCACATCCTGCTCGCCCGCCAGGTCGGCGTGCCCGCGCTCGTCGTGTTCCTCAACAAGTGCGACATGGTCGACGATCCGGAGCTGCTCGAGCTCGTCGAGCTCGAAGTCCGCGAGCTGCTCTCGAAGTACGAATTCCCCGGCGACAAGATTCCGATCATCAAGGGTTCGGCACTCGCCGCTCTCGAAGATTCGGACAAGAAGCTCGGCCACGACGCCATCATCGAGCTGATGAAGAACGTCGACGAGTACATCCCGCAGCCGGAGCGCCCGATCGACCAGCCGTTCCTGATGCCGGTTGAAGACGTGTTCTCGATCTCGGGCCGCGGCACCGTCGTGACCGGCCGTGTCGAGCGCGGCGTCGTCAAGGTCGGCGAGGAAATCGAGATCGTCGGTCTGCGTGCGACCCAGAAGACCACGGTCACGGGCGTCGAAATGTTCCGCAAGCTGCTCGATCAGGGCCAGGCCGGCGACAACATCGGCGCGCTGCTCCGCGGCACCAAGCGCGAGGACGTCGAGCGCGGCCAGGTTCTGGCCAAGCCGGGTTCGGTCAAGCCGCACACCAAGTTCAAGGCTGAGGCTTACATCCTCACCAAGGAAGAGGGCGGTCGCCACACCCCGTTCTTCACCAACTACCGTCCGCAGTTCTACTTCCGCACCACCGACGTGACCGGTGTCGTGCACCTGCCGGAAGGCACCGAGATGGTGATGCCGGGCGACAACATCGCGATGGAAGTGCACCTGATCGTGCCGATCGCGATGGAAGAGAAGCTCCGCTTCGCGATCCGCGAAGGCGGCCGTACCGTCGGCGCCGGCGTCGTCGCCTCGATCATCGAGTAATTACGCGAATAGGGATTGGCGAGTAGCGAGTGGTGACATTCGCTATTCGCTATTCGCCACCCACTGAAGAGAGACCACGGCAATGAACGGCCAAAATATTCGTATCCGTCTCAAGGCGTTCGACCATCGTATTCTCGATACGTCGACGCGTGAGATCGTGAACACGGCGAAGCGCACCGGCGCGCAGGTTCGCGGACCCATTCCGCTGCCCACCCGCATCGAGAAGTTCACCGTCAACCGTTCGCCCCACGTCGACAAGAAGAGCCGCGAACAGTTCGAGATGCGCACCCACAAGCGCCTGCTCGACATCGTCGATCCGACCCCGCAGACCGTCGACGCTTTGATGAAGCTCGACCTGGCCGCCGGTGTCGACGTCGAGATCAAGCTCTAAGATTTTTGGATCCCGTCCGCGCAAGCGGACAGAAAGAACAGGAAGCAAGCCGATGCGCTCCGGAGTGATCGCACAAAAGGTCGGGATGACGCGGGTCTTTACGGAGGCCGGCGAACATATCCCCGTGACCGTGCTGAAGCTCGGCAATTGCCAGGTCGTAGGCCACCGCACCGAAGAGAAGAACGGTTACGTCGCGCTCCAGCTCGGTTCTGGCAGCCGCAAGACCGTGTACATGCCCAAGGCTGAGCGCGGACAGTTCGCGGTCGCCAAGGTTGAGCCCAAGCGCCGGGTCGAGGAATTCCGCGTGACCGCGGATGCGATGATCCCGGTCGGCGCCGAGATCCAGGCCGATCACTTCGTCGTCGGCCAGTTCGTCGACGTCACCGGCACCTCGGTCGGTAAGGGTTTTGCCGGCGGTATGAAGCGCTGGAACTTCGGCGGTCTGCGCGCCACGCACGGTGTGTCGATCTCGCACCGTTCGATCGGTTCGACCGGTGGCCGTCAGGACCCCGGCAAGACCTGGAAGAACAAGAAGATGCCCGGCCACATGGGTGTCGATCGCATCACCACGCTCAACCTTCGCGTCGTTCAGACCGATGTTGAGCGCGGCCTGATCCTCGTCGAAGGCGCCGTTCCCGGCTCCAAGGGCGGCTGGATCCGCGTGCGCGACGCCGTCAAGAAGCCGCTGCCGAAGGACGCTCCGAAGCCCGGTAAGTTCAAGGTTGCCGGCGGCGAAGCCGAGGCTGCGGCCCAGCAGGAGGGTGTGTGAGATGGAATTGAAGGTCACCACCCTCGAAGGTAAGGAAGCCGGCTCGGTCCAGCTCTCCGACGCCATTTTCGGCCTCGAGCCGCGCGAAGACATCATCGCGCGCTGCGTCCAGTGGCAGCTCAACAAGCGCCAGGCCGGCACGCACAAGGCCAAGGGCCGCGCCGAGATCTGGCGCACCGGCAAGAAGATGTACAAGCAGAAGGGCACCGGCGGTGCTCGTCACGGCTCGGCCCGCGTGCCGCAGTTCCGCGGCGGCGGCCGTGCCTTCGGTCCGGTGGTGCGTTCGCACGCTACCGACCTGCCGAAGAAGGTCCGCGCGCTCGCTCTGAAGCATGCGCTCTCGGCCAAGGCCAAGGACGGTGATCTCGTGGTGATCGAGAAGGCCGCGCTGGAAGCCGCCAAGACCAAGGCGCTGCTCGGTCATTTCTCGGGCCTCGGGCTCACCAACGCGCTGATCATCGACGGTGCCGAGCTCAACACCGGCTTTGCCGCTGCGGCCCGCAACATCCCGAACATGGACGTGCTGCCGATCCAGGGCATCAACGTCTATGACATCCTGCGCCGTCAGAAGCTCGTTCTGACCAAGGCCGCCATCGATGCGCTGGAGGCGCGCTTCAAATGACGAAGAACATCGAGCCTCGCCACTACGACGTGATCCTGTCGCCGGTCGTGACCGAAAAGGCGACGATCGCCTCGGAGCACAACAAGGTGCTGTTCAAGGTGGCCGCGAAGGCAACCAAGCCGCAGATCAAGGAAGCGATCGAGAAGCTGTTCGACGTCAAGGTCAAGAGCGTCAACACGCTGGTCCGCAAGGGCAAGACCAAGGTCTTCCGCGGCAATCTCGGCTCGCAGTCGAATAGCAAGCGCGCGATCGTGACCCTCGAAGAGGGCCACCGGATCGACGTCACCACCGGTCTGTAAGGTCGTACGACGATGGCACTGAAGAAATTCAATCCCACGACGCCGGGCCAGCGCCAGCTGGTCATGGTTGATCGTTCGGCCCTCTACAAGGGCAAGCCGGTCAAGGCGCTCACCGAGGGCAAGCATTCCTCGGGCGGCCGCAACAACACCGGTCGCATCACCGTGCGCTTCCGTGGCGGCGGTCACAAGAAGACGCTGCGCACGGTCGATTTCAAGCGCGAGAAGATCGACGTCCCCGCGACCGTCGAGCGGCTCGAGTACGATCCGAACCGCACCGGCTTCATTGCGCTGATCAAGTATCAGGACGGCGAGCAGGCCTACATCCTGGCGCCGCAGCGCCTGGCCGTGGGTGACACCATTATCGCCGGCAACTACGTCGACGTGAAGCCGGGCAACGTCATGCCGCTCGGCAACATGCCGGTCGGCACGATCATCCACAACATCGAGACCAAGATCGGGAAGGGCGGCCAGCTCGCCCGTTCCGCGGGTACCTATGCTCAGCTCGTCGGTCGCGACCAGGACTACGTGATCATCCGCCTGAACTCGGGCGAGCAGCGCCTGGTGCACGGCCGCTGCCGCGGCACGATCGGCGCGGTGTCGAACCCGGATCACATGAACACCTCGATCGGCAAGGCCGGCCGCAAGCGTTGGATGGGCCGTCGCCCGCACAACCGCGGTGTCGCGATGAACCCGATCGACCATCCGCACGGCGGTGGTGAAGGTCGTACCTCGGGCGGTCGCCACCCGGTCACCCCGTGGGGCAAGCCGACCAAGGGCAAGAAGACCCGCACCAACAAGTCGACCAACAAATTCATTCTCCTAAGCCGCCACAAGCGGAAGAAGTAAGGAACGCCGGACATGGTTCGTTCAGTCTGGAAAGGCCCGTTCGTCGAGGGTTCTCTGCTCAAGAAGGCAGATGCCGCGCGCGCGTCCGGCCGTCACGACGTCATCAAGATCTGGAGCCGTCGCTCGACGATCCTGCCGCAGTTCGTCGGCCTGACCTTCGGCGTCTACAACGGTCAGAAGCACGTGCCGGTGGCCGTCAACGAGGAAATGGTAGGTCACAAGTTCGGCGAGTTCTCGCCGACCCGGACCTTCCATGGCCACTCCGGCGACAAGAAAGCCAAGAAGGCTTGAGGATTAAACGATGAGCAAACCTAAGCGCGAACGGAGCCTCGCCGACAATGAGGCCAAGGCGGTCGCCCGGATGCTGCGGGTGAGCCCGCAGAAGCTCAACCTGGTCGCCCAGCTCATTCGCGGCCGGAAGGCGGCTGCTGCGCTCGCCGACCTGCAGTTTTCGCGCAAGCGGATCGCGGTTGACGTGAAGAAGTGCCTGGAATCGGCTATCGCCAATGCCGAGAACAACCACGACCTCGACGTCGATGATCTCGTCGTGGCGCAGGCCTTCGTCGGCAACGGCCTCGTGATGAAGCGTTTTGCCGCCCGCGGCCGCGGTCGCTCGGGTCGTGTTTACAAACCATTTTCGCAGCTGACGATCATCGTTCGTCAGGTCGAAGCCGAAGCAGCGGCTTAAGGGACGCAGGAGAAAACGATGGGTCAAAAGATCAATCCGATCGGTCTGCGTCTCGGCATCAACCGGACCTGGGATTCCCGCTGGTTCGCCGGCAAGCAGGAATACGGCAAGCTGCTGCACGAGGACGTCAAGATCCGCGAGATCCTGCACAAGGAGCTCAAGCAGGCGGCCGTCGCCCGCATCGTGATCGAGCGTCCGCACAAGAAGTGCCGCGTCACCATCCACTCGGCTCGTCCGGGCGTGGTGATCGGCAAGAAGGGCGCCGACATCGACAAGCTGCGCAAGAAGGTTGCTGACATCACCTCGTCCGACGTCGTCATCAACATCGTCGAGATCCGCAAGCCGGAGCTCGATGCGACACTGGTGGCCGAGTCGATCGCGCAGCAGCTCGAGCGCCGCGTGGCGTTCCGCCGTGCCATGAAGCGCGCCGTGCAGTCGGCGATGCGTCTCGGCGCGGAAGGCATCCGCATCAACTGCTCGGGTCGTCTGGGCGGTGCGGAAATCGCGCGCATGGAGTGGTACCGCGAAGGTCGCGTGCCGCTGCACACGCTGCGCGCCGATATCGACTACGGCGTCGCGACCGCGTTCACGACCTTCGGCACCTGCGGCGTCAAGGTCTGGATCTTCAAGGGTGAGATCCTCGAGCACGATCCGATGGCCCAGGACAAGAGAATGGCCGAAGGCGAGGGCAGTGGTAGCGGTGGTGGCGGCCGGCAGCGCCGCGACGCGGCTGCAGCCTGAGCCAGCACAGGAATTTGAGGGCTTAAAGCCATGATGCAACCTAAGAAAACGAAGTTCCGGAAGGCGCATAAGGGCCGCATCCACGGCGTTGCGTCCTCGGGCGCGACGTTGGCGTTCGGCCAGTTCGGCCTGAAGGCGACCGAGCCTGAGCGCGTCACCGCGCGCCAGATCGAAGCCGCTCGCCGCGCGCTGACCCGCCACATGAAGCGCGCCGGCCGCGTCTGGATCCGCGTGTTCCCGGACGTTCCGGTGTCGAAGAAGCCGGCCGAAGTCCGCATGGGCTCCGGCAAGGGTTCGCCGGAACTGTGGGTCGCGCGCGTCAAGCCGGGCCGGGTGCTGTTCGAGATCGACGGCGTCAACACCCAGACGGCGCGCGAGGCGCTGACCTTGGCGGCCGCCAAGCTGCCGATCAAGACGCGCTTCGTCGAGCGCATTGCGGAGTAATGGCCATGGCCCAGATGAAGATCGAAGACATCCGCGCGATGAGCCCCGACCAGCAGGATGATGCCATCCTGAACCTGAAGAAGGAGCGCTTCAACCTGCGCTTCCAGCGCGCCACCGGGCAGCTCGAGAACACCTCGCGCCTGCGCGAGGCTCGCCGTGACATCGCCCGGATCAAGACCGTCGCCGCGCAGACGCGCGCGAAGAAGAAGTAAGAGGCTTACGAAGATGCCGAAACGTACTTTGCAGGGCGTGGTCGTCAGCGACAAGCAAGCCAAGACCATCGTGGTGCGCGTCGATCGCCGCTTCACGCACCCGATCTACAAGAAGACGATCCGCCGTTCGAAGAACTATCACGCGCACGACGAGAGCAACGAGTTCAAGCCGGGCGACATGGTGTGGATCGAGGAATCGAAGCCGATTTCGAAGTTGAAGCGCTGGATCGTGGTCCGGGGCGAACACAAGAAAAGCGCCTGATCTGTTGGCTTTAGCCGACTGACTTCAGGGAAATGTTGAGCGCCGGCTGGGCTGGCGCAAATAGAAAGAGGACGAGGTGCATCAATGATTCAGATGCAGACCAACCTCGACGTGGCCGACAATTCTGGCGCACGCCGTGTCATGTGTATCAAGGTGCTCGGGGGCTCCAAGCGCCGCTACGCCACGATCGGCGACGTCATTGTCGTCTCGATCAAGGAAGCGATTCCGCGTGGCAAGGTGAAGAAGGGCGACGTGATGAAGGCCGTCGTGGTGCGCGTCCGCAAGGACATCCGCCGCGCCGACGGTTCGGTCATCCGCTTCGACCGCAACGCCGCCGTTCTGATCAACAACCAGGCCGAGCCGGTCGGCACCCGTATCTTCGGGCCCGTGCCGCGCGAGCTGCGCGCCAAGAACCACATGAAGATCATTTCGCTCGCGCCGGAGGTGCTGTGATGGCTGCGAAGATCCGCAAGGGCGACAAGGTCGTCGTGCTGACCGGTCGCGACAAGGGTCGTACCGGCGAGGTGTTCGAGGTGCGCCCGGACGCCGGCACCGCGCTCGTGCGCGGCATCAACATGGTCAAGCGTCACCAGAAGCAGACGCAGGCCCAGGAGGGCGGCATCATCTCGAAAGAGGCGCCGATCCAACTGTCCAACATCGCGTATGTCGGCAAGGACGGAAAGCCGACCCGCGTCGGATTCAAGATTCTGGCGGACGGCAAGAAGGTTCGCATCGCCAAGAGCTCGGGAGCTGAGATCGATGGCTGAGACCGCTTACACGCCGCGCCTGCGCGCGGAATACGACGCGAAGATCCGCACGGCGCTGACCGAGAAGTTCGGTTATGAGAACGTCATGCAGGTTCCGCGCCTGGACAAGGTCGTCCTGAACATGGGCGTTGGCGATTCCGTCAACGACCGCAAGAAGGCCGAGACCGCCGCCGCCGAGCTGACCCAGATCGCCGGCCAGAAGGCGATCGTGACCTACTCGCGTTTCGCGATCGCGACGTTCAAGCTGCGTGAGAACCAGCCGATCGGCTGCAAGGTCACGCTGCGCAAGGCCCGCATGTACGAGTTCATCGACCGCCTGGTGACGGTTGCGCTGCCGCGCGTCCGCGACTTCCGCGGCCTGAACCCGAAGAGCTTCGACGGCCGCGGCAACTACTCGCTCGGCATCAAGGAACACATCATTTTCCCCGAGATCGACTTCGACAAGGTCACGGAAGCCCGCGGTATGGACATCACCGTCTGCACCACGGCCAAGACCGACGAAGAGGCGAGGGCCTTGTTGACCGCTTTCAATTTCCCGTTCCGGCAGTGAGACGCTGACCTAAAGCCTCTCAAACGCGGATACCCAGGAGCCAAGCATGGCAAAGAAGAGTTCAGTCGAGAAGAACAACCGGCGCAAGCGGATGGTGAAGAACGCCGCCGCGAAGCGTGAGCGGTTGAAGGCGATCATCGCCGACAAGAAGCTGCCGATGGAAGAGCGTTTCGCTGCGACGTTGAAGCTGGCGGAAATGCCGCGCAACTCGTCGGCGACCCGCATCCGCCTGCGTTGCGAGCTGTCGGGCCGCCCGCGCTCGAACTACCGCAAGAACAAGCTGTCCCGTATCGCGCTGCGCGAACTTGGCTCCAAGGGCATGGTCCCGGGCCTCGTGAAGTCCAGCTGGTAAGGAGGGTCGTTTAGATGTCTACGCACGATCCAATCAGCGATCTGATCACCCGCATCCGCAACGCCCAGATGCGCTCCAAGACCAAGGTGTCCACGCCTGGTTCGAAGATGCGCGAGAACGTGCTCGAGGTCCTCAAGACCGAGGGCTACATCCGCGGCTACGCCACGCTCGAGCATTCCTCGGGCCGCAGCGAGATCGAGATCGAGCTGAAGTATTTCGACGGCGAGCCCGTCATCCGCGAGATCGAACGTGTCTCCAAGCCCGGGCGTCGCGTTTACGCCTCGGTGAAGAACCTGCCGCGGGTCAATAACGGGCTCGGCATTTCGGTGTTGTCGACGCCGAAGGGGATCATGGCCGACCACAGCGCGCGCGACGCGAATGTGGGCGGTGAAGTCCTCTTCACGGTGTTCTGAGAAGGATTTTTGATCCATGTCACGTGTTGGCAAAAGGCCTGTGGCGGTGCCGTCGGGTGTTACCGCGACCGTCGATGGGCAGACCGTCAAGATGAAGGGGCCGAAGGGCCAGCTTCAGTTCGTCGTCCATGACGAAGTCGAGGTGAAGCTCGAGAACGGCCAGGTGAAGGTCAAGCCGCGGGCTGAGACCAACCGCGCGCGGGCGCTGTACGGCACCGCTCGCGCCCAGGTCGCGAATCTGGTCGAAGGCGTCACCAAGGGCTTCGAGAAGAAGCTCGAAATCACCGGCGTCGGTTACCGCGCCGCGATGCAGGGCAAGAACCTGCAGCTCGCGCTCGGCTACAGCCACGACGTGGTCTATCCGATCCCGGAGGGGATCACGATCACAGTGCCGAAGCCGACCGAGATCACGGTGACCGGCAGCGACATCCAGCGCGTCGGTCAGGTCGCCGCCGAGATCCGCGCCTATCGTCCGCCGGAGCCCTACAAGGGCAAGGGCGTGAAGTATGTTGGCGAATTCATCTTCCGCAAGGAAGGCAAGAAGAAGTAACGGAGCCGGTCATGTCGAAAGCCAAGGTTACGAATGCCCGGCGCAAGCGGAGTGTGCGGCTGAAGCTGCGCCGCTCCGGTGGCGGCCGTCCGCGCCTGTCGGTGTTCCGCTCGTCCAAGCACATCTACGCCCAGGTCATCGACGACCTGAAGGGCGAGACGCTGGCCTCTGCCTCGTCGCTCGAGAAAGCGATGCGCGACGGCGGCAAGACCGGCGCCGACATCGATGCGGCGAAGGCGGTCGGCAAGCTGCTGGCCGAGCGCGCCGCCGAGAAGGGCGTCAAGGAAGTCGTGTTCGATCGCGGCAGCTATCTCTATCACGGGCGCGTCAAGGCTCTTGCCGACGCTGCGCGTGAGAGCGGGCTGAGCTTCTAACAGAATTTGAGGATTGAGGCGTAAGCCTCTGAAGGATTGGAAAAACCATGGCAGCTGAACGCGAACAACGTGGTGGACGCGATCAACGCGGCGGCGGACGTGAACGCAGGGAGCGCGAGGAGCGCGACAGCGAGTTCGTCGACAAGCTCGTCCACATCAATCGCGTGGCCAAGGTCGTCAAGGGCGGCAAGCGCTTCGGTTTCGCAGCGCTGGTCGTGATCGGCGACCAGAAGGGCCGCGCCGGCTTCGGTCACGGCAAGGCGCGCGAAGTGCCTGAGGCGATCCGCAAGGCAACCGAGTCCGCCAAGCGCAACCTGACCCGCGTGTCGCTGCGGGAGGGCCGCACGCTTCATCACGACATCGCCGGCCGTCATGGCGCGGGCCGTGTCTACCTGCGTGCAGCTCCAGCCGGTACCGGCATCATCGCCGGTGGCCCGATGCGCGCCGTGTTCGAGACGCTCGGCGTTCAGGACGTGGTGGCGAAGTCGATCGGCTCGTCGAACCCGTACAACATGGTTCGCGCGACTTTCGACGCGCTGAAGCATCAGGATTCGCCGCGTTCGGTCGCAGCCCGCCGCAACATCAAGGTGTCCACTCTGCAGTCCCGCCGTATCGGCGGCGATGCCGAGGCGGCTGCCGACTAACGGAAGCTTTGGAGTAGACTCCCATGGCCAAGGCCAGCAAGACGATCAAGCTCGAGCAGACCGGCAGCGCGATCCGCCGCCATCACTCGCAGCGCTCGACGCTGATCGGGCTCAAGCTCAACAAGATCGGTCGCACCAGTGAACTGCCGGACACCCCGGCGGTCCGTGGCATGATCGAGAAGGTTCACCATCTCGTCCGTATCGTCGACGAGAAGTAAGCAAAGGCGCTTGATCCCGAAAAGCGGGCACCGGTTTTCGGTGATGATCATGCGCAAGACACAAGGAGAAGGGCGATGAAGCTCAGCGATATCGCCGACAACGCCGGCTCGCGCAAAAAGCGTATGCGCGTCGGCCGCGGCATCGGTTCGGGCAAGGGCAAGCAGTCCGGCCGCGGCGGCAAGGGCCAGACCGCGCGTTCGGGCGTGCGCATCAAGGGTTTCGAGGGCGGCCAGATGCCGATGCATCGCCGTCTGCCCAAGCGCGGCTTCAACAACATCTTCCGCGTGGAGTTCGCCGAGATCAATCTCGACCGGCTCCAGGAAGCGGTCGATGCCAAGAAGATCGACGCCGGCAGCGTCGTGAACGTCGAAGCGCTGGTGAAGGGCGGCGTGCTGCGGCGCGCCAAGGCCGGCCTGCGGCTGCTTGGCCGCGGCGAGCTCAAGTCCAAGCTCAACATCGAAGTCCACGGCGCCACGAAGACCGCGATTGCAGCGGTCGAGAAGGCGGGCGGCTCGGTGAAGATCCTCGCCCCTGCCAAGGAAGAAGGCGAGGCGGCGTAACATCTGCGTCATTGGCCCGCGGCTCGCGGGCCTTTACGCATGCGGGACGTGGACTTATCGAAGCCGAGCCCCAGATAATGTCCGGCGTCCGCTAAAGTAGCCCGGCCGCGGGCATAACGGCGCGTAAGGCGGCGGGAGAAAGTCCAAGATGGTCTCTGCAGCGGAACAACTGGCAGCCAATCTCAATTTCGGCGCGTTTGCCAAGGCCGACGAACTGAAGAAGCGCATCTGGTTCACGCTGGGTGCGCTGCTCGTTTACCGGCTCGGAACCTACATTCCGCTGCCCGGTATCGATCCCAACATCTGGGAACAGGTGTTCCGCTCGCAGGCGGGCGGTATCCTCGGCATGTTCAACATGTTCGCCGGCGGCGGCATCCACCGCATGGCGATATTCGCGCTGAACATCATGCCGTACATCTCGGCCTCGATCATCATCCAGCTCCTGACCACCGTCTCGCCCCAGCTCGAGGCGCTGAAGAAGGAAGGCGAGGCCGGCCGCAAGACCCTGAACCAGTACACGCGCTACCTGACGGTCATCCTGGCAGCATTCCAGTCCTACGGTATCGCGGTGGGCCTCGAAGGCGCCGGCAACGTCGTCAGCGAGCCCGGCATGTTCTTCCGCCTGTCCACGGCGATCACGCTGACCGGCGGCACCATGTTCCTGATGTGGCTGGGCGAACAGATCACCTCGCGCGGCATCGGCAACGGGATCTCGCTCATCATTCTCTCCGGCATCGTCGCCGAGCTGCCCGCGGCGCTCGCCAACATGCTCGAGCTCGGCCGTCAAGGCGCGATGTCGACCGGCCTGATCCTTGTCGTCATCATCATGGCGATCGCCGTGATCGCCTTCATCGTGTTCATGGAGCGCGCTCAGCGCCGGCTGCTGATCCAGTATCCGAAGCGCCAGGTCGGCAACAAGATGTTCGAGGGCCAGTCCTCGCATCTGCCGCTCAAGCTCAACACCTCGGGCGTGATCCCGCCGATCTTCGCGTCATCGTTGCTCCTGCTGCCGACGACGGTTGCGAACTTCAACGCGGGCAGTGGGCCGGAATGGTTCCAGTGGATCACCACGCAGCTCGGTCACGGCCGTCCGCTGTTCCTGATCCTCTATCTCGCGCTGATCGTGTTCTTCGCGTTCTTCTACACCGCGATCGTGTTCAACCCGACCGAGACCGCGGACAATCTGAAGAAGCACGGCGGCTTCATCCCGGGCATCCGTCCCGGCGAGCGCACCGCGGAATATATCGACTACGTGCTGTCGCGCATCACTGTGCTCGGCGCGATCTATCTGGCGATCGTCTGCTTGATCCCGGAGATCCTGATCTCCTACGCCTCGGTGCCATTCTATTTCGGCGGCACCTCGCTGCTGATCGTCGTCAGCGTCACCATGGACACGGTGGCGCAGGTGCAGGGCTATCTGCTAGCCCATCAGTACGAAGGCCTGATCCGGAAGTCGAAGCTGCGGGGCCGCCGCCGCTAAGCGCGGCGCCCTCTTATGTCGGCGCGAATGCGCCGCCGATTCGCCGCGCGAGCAACGCGCGGCGCCCGCCGAGGCCATCACCCAGGCATTCGATCGCATCGGCAGAGCTGCTCTCACTGCAGCGAAACACTGATTTCAAAGGCCTTGTTGGCGTCCGCCCATTCGCTCCCCTATGATATGGGTAGCGGTGCGGCGCCGATTATGGTTTGCACTGTTCTCGAACTTCAAACACAGGTGCGCGACGTATCGCTCACCAATCCGGGGGGCGTACGCCGATGAGAATTATACTTCTGGGGCCGCCGGGGTCGGGCAAGGGGACCCAGGCGCAACTTCTGGTGCAGCGCTATGGCATCGTCCAGCTCTCGACCGGCGAGATGTTGCGCGCAGCCGTTGCGGCGGGAACGCCGGTCGGACTCAAGGCCAAGGAGATCATGGCCGGCGGCGGCCTCGTGCCCGACGAGATCGTGGTCGGAATCATCTCCGACCGAATCGACCAGCCGGACGCCAGGAACGGCTTCATCCTGGACGGTTTCCCGCGCACCGTTCCGCAGGCCGAGGCGCTCGACGAACTGCTCAGGCACAAGCACCTCAAGCTCGATGCGGTGATCGAGCTGCGCGTCAACGAAAGCGCGCTTCTGAGTCGCGTCGAGACTCGCGTCGCCCAGATGCGGGAGCGCGGGGAGGAGGTTCGGGTCGACGACACCCCGGAGGTCCTGACCAAGCGGCTTGCCAGCTACCGCAGCCAGACGGAGCCACTGATTCACTACTATTCCGAGCGGCGGAAGCTCTCGACCATCGACGGCATGATGGCTATCGACGAGGTCACCCGCGCCATCCATCGCCAGCTGCTGGCGCTCGGGGCGGTCGAACCCAAGACGCATGCCCGAAGCGCAGCCAAGGCTGCCCCCGCCAAAAAGGCCAAGGCCGCGAACAAAGCGGCCCAAAAGCCGGCGAAAACGGCCAAAAAGGCCGCCAAATCCGCGAAAAAGGCCCCCAAGAAGGCCGTTAAGGGCACCTACAAGGCAGCCAAGAAGACCGCCAAGAAGACGGTAAAGAAAGCGGCCAAAAAGACCGCCAAGAAGGTTGTCAAAAAGGGTGCCAAAAAGGCCGCAAAAAAGGTCACGAAAAAGCGAGCCAGGCGCTAGCAGCGGTTGACGGAAGCCCCCGGAATCCCTTAATAAGCCCCGCATCCAAGTCGGATAGTTTCAGACGATGCCGGGCCCCAGGAAGACCGGGGGTGGGCGTCGTGTTCGCGTTTGTGAACACCTGCCCGAGAAAGCAAGCACTTAAAGACCGATTCCTGACGAGGGATCGGCAACAGGAGAGAAGGCCGTGGCCCGTATTGCCGGCGTGAACATTCCCACCAACAAGCGCGTGCTGATCGCGCTCCAGTACATCCATGGCATCGGCGCGAAGAACGCCGGTGAGATCCTGGAGAAGGTGAAGATCCCCGAGGATCGTCGCGTCAATCAGCTCAGCGACGCCGAAGTGCTCCAGATCCGCGAAGTGATCGACCGCGACTATCTCGTCGAGGGCGACCTGCGTCGTGAGGTCGGCATCAACATCAAGCGTCTGATGGACCTCGGCTGCTATCGCGGCCTGCGTCATCGTCGCGGCCTGCCGGTGCGCGGTCAGCGTACCCACACCAATGCGCGTACGCGCAAGGGCCCGGCCAAGGCCATCGCCGGCAAGAAGAAGTAAGTTTTCGAATCCAATCGCGGCGTGTGGCGAAAGGGGATGACCCGTTCGCCACGCGCCTTTCGTTCCACAGGTGTAGCCGCTGGCGTTACGGCGGCGTTTGAGATCTCCAGGAAAGGTAGTCAATGGCCAAGGAAGCCACCCGCGTTCGTCGTCGTGAGCGCAAGAACATCGCCTCCGGCGTCGCGCATGTGAACTCGTCGTTCAACAACACGACCATCACCATCACCGACGCGCAGGGCAACACGATTGCCTGGTCCTCCGCCGGCACGATGGGCTTCAAGGGCTCGCGCAAGTCGACCCCGTACGCCGCGCAGGTTGCCGCCGAGGACGTGTCGAAGAAGGCGCAGGAGCACGGCATGCGCACGCTGGAAGTCGAAGTCGCCGGTCCCGGTTCAGGCCGCGAGTCGGCGCTGCGCGCACTCCAGGCCGCAGGCTTCACCGTCACCTCGATCCGCGACGTGACCACGATCCCGCACAACGGTTGCCGTCCCCGCAAGCGTCGGCGCGTTTGATACCAAGTTGCGGGCGCATTGACGCCCGCGATGACTTTTTGCGAAGCCGCGGGAATGATCTGCGGCCTTTCTCCAACGCCAGTATTTTGAACTGTCAAATTGACTGGCCTGTATGGGTGAAACAGTGACGATCCAGAAAAATTGGCAAGAACTGATTCGACCGAACAAGCTCCAGGTCACGCCCGGCAGCGATTCGACCCGTTTCGCGACCATCGTCGCCGAGCCGCTCGAGCGCGGCTTCGGCCAGACGCTCGGCAACGCGCTGCGCCGCATCCTGCTCTCCTCGCTCCAGGGCGCGGCGGTGCAGTCGGTGCACATCGACGGTGTGCTGCACGAGTTCTCCTCGATTGCTGGCGTCCGTGAAGACGTCACCGACATCGTGCTCAACATCAAGGACATCTCGATCAAGATGCAGGGCGAGGGCCCCAAGCGCATGGTCGTGAAGAAGCAGGGCCCGGGCGTTGTCACCGCCGGCGACATCCAGACCGTCGGCGACGTCACCGTGCTCAACCCGGACCTCCAGATCTGCACCCTCGACGAGGGCGCCGAGATCCGCATGGAGTTCACGGTCGCCACCGGCAAGGGCTATGTGCCCGCCGAGCGCAACCGTCCCGAGGACGCGCCGATCGGCCTGATCCCGGTCGACAGCCTGTACTCGCCGGTCCGCAAGGTCTCCTACAAGGTCGAGAACACCCGTGAGGGCCAGATCCTCGACTACGACAAGCTGACCATGACGATCGAGACCAACGGCGCGATCTCGCCGGATGACTCCGTGGCTTACGCCGCGCGTATCCTGCAGGATCAGCTCAACGTGTTCGTCAACTTCGAAGAGCCGCGCAAGGAAGTCGCCCAGGAGATCATCCCGGACCTCGCCTTCAACCCGGCCTTCCTCAAGAAGGTGGACGAGCTCGAGCTGTCGGTGCGTTCGGCCAACTGCTTGAAGAACGACAACATCGTCTACATCGGCGACCTCGTGCAGAAGTCGGAAGCCGAAATGCTTCGCACCCCGAACTTCGGCCGCAAGTCGCTGAACGAGATCAAGGAAGTGCTGGCCCAGATGGGTCTGCACCTCGGCATGGAAGTGCCGGGCTGGCCGCCGGAGAACATCGACGAGCTCGCCAAGCGCTTCGAGGATCACTACTAAGTTTGGCGAATAGGGAGAGGCGAATAGCGAATAACAACTCGCTACTCGCCATTCGCTACTAGCTATCTGGGCGAACGCAGGCAGCCCACCTGAGCAACATGTCCGACGAACCGTCGCGGCAGTTTTAACGTAAGGACTAATCACATGCGTCACGGCAAGGTTCATCGGAAGCTCAACCGCACCGCCGAGCACCGCAAGGCGATGTTCGCCAACATGGCGGCCGCGCTGATCAAGCACGAGCAGATCGTCACCACGCTGCCGAAGGCCAAGGAGCTGCGCCCGATCGTCGAGAAGCTCGTTACGCTCGGCAAGAAGGGCGGTCTGTCGCTTCGCCGCCAGGCGATCGCGGAGCTGCGCGATGTCGACATGGTCAAGAAGCTCTTCGACACGCTGGCGACCCGCTACAAGGACCGCCAGGGCGGCTACACCCGCATCATCAAGGCCGGCTTCCGTTACGGCGACAACGCTGCGATGGCCGTAATCGAGTTCGTCGATCGCGACGTCGATGCCAAGGGCCAGGACTCCGGCCCGGTGCAGGAGAAGGAAGCCGACGCGGCTTAAGTTCTTCGCGATCTGGAAAAATCAAAAGCGGCGCCTGGTGCGCCGCTTTTTTATTTTTGGTCATGGGCATTGCATCCGCGCCTTCGAGCCCGGGATTTCTAGCGCCACGACGGGTTGCCATTGAACCTAAGGCGCGATGATTCATCCTAAGAGTCATAGCGCTTTGGACTAGTGGAGATGAGATTGAGAATATTCGTTAAGCCGCAATACTGGGCTCTATGTTTTTTTGCGGCGCTGTTGGCCTTCTGGCCACTTTCAACCGTGCGCGCCGACCAGCCGTTTCAACGCTTCGAGCCGCTTTTGATTGATCTGAACGGTTGGAAGGGCAAGAAGCCGGAAGGCATGTCGATGCAAATGTCCGACGCAAGCATGACCTCCGCAACGCGCGAGTACGAGCGCGGTTCGGGGCAGCTGCATGCTTCTGTCTTGGTCGGGCAGGCCGCCGTCGGAGCCTTGCCGCAGGTCGAGAGCGGGATGAACATTTCGACATCTGAAGGTCACGCGATCTCAACGACCATCAATGGCATGCCGGTGCTCAAGAGTTACAACATCGCGGACAAGTCCGGCATGCTCATCGTGGCGTTGAGCAAGAGCGCCGTGTTCAGTCTTGGCTATGAAAACATCTCTGAGGATGAAGCGCTGGCGCTCGCCGAGAAATTCGACTGGAAGGCGCTCCAGCAGATGGCCGCTCAAATAAAGTGACGGCGCAGGTGCGTTAAGCGGAAGCGGCGAGAGCTTTTCCGAGAATCTTGAAAGCGGCGCCTCGGGCGCCGCTTTCTGTTTGCCTCACTGATTGGTGAGCGGCGATTGCGACAGCCTGAGCTCCGCCCGATATCTCCATCAGCATCAATGGAGATAACGCATGAAGATCGACCTTTCCGGAAAGACTGCCCTCGTGACCGGCTCGACTGCCGGCATCGGCCACGCCATCGCCAAGGGTCTCGCAGGCTCGGGCGCGAGCGTGGTGATCAACGGCCGCGGTCAGGACAAGGTCGACGCGGCCGTGCGCAAGCTGGAAGGCGTGGGGGCTAAAGTGCGCGGCATCGCCGCTGACGTCTCGACCGAGGCGGGTTGCAAGGCGCTTGTATCGGCGCTGCCGGAGGTCGACATCCTCATCAACAATGCCGGCATCTTCGAGCCAAAGGATTTTTTCGAGATCCCGGACGAGGACTGGAGCCGCTTCTTCGAGGTCAACGTCATGAGCGGCGTGCGGCTGTCGCGCGCTTACCTGAAGGGTATGCTCAAGCGCAATTGGGGTCGCATCGTCTTCATCTCATCTGAATCCGGCCTCAACATTCCTGTCGAGATGATCCACTACGGCATGAGCAAGACGGCCCAGCTCTCGGTTGCGCGCGGCCTCGCGCAGCTCACCCGCGGCACCGGCGTTACCGTCAATTCCGTACTGCCGGGTCCGACCATGTCGGAGGGCGTTGAGACCTTCGTGAAGGATCTCGCCAGGCAGAATGGGCAATCGGTGGAGGAGGCCGCGGCCAATTTCGTCAAGCAGCATCGCCCGAGCTCGCTGATCCAGCGCTTCGCCAGCGTCGACGAGATCGCCAATATGGTGGTCTATGTTGCGTCGAAGGAAGCGTCCGCGACCAACGGCGCGGCGCTGCGGGCTGAGGGCGGCATCGTCAATACGATCGCTTGAGGTCCGCGCATGAGGCGCCCAAGCTACGGCAGACGGCGCTGGAGCGGCGGCTGATGTTCGTCGAGGGCGTGTTGGAAGCGTAGGGTGGGTTAGCCGAAGGCGTAACCCACCATTTCTGCGTCGAGGCTGAGAGCGAAAGGTGGGGTACGCTGCGCTAACCCACCCTACACACCTGCGTTGCGGCCGCTACCACCCCTCCAGCACGATCTTGCCGCGCGATTTCCCGCTCTCGAGCAGCGCGTGCGCGCGCTTGAGATTGGCTGCGTTGATCGTGCCAAAAGTCTGGTCGAGCGTTGTGCGCAAGACGCCCTTGTCGATGAGGTCGGCGACGTCATTGAGCAGATGATGCTGCGCGATCATGTCTGGCGTCTGGAACGAGGAGCGGGTGAACATCGATTCCCAGTGCACAGAGATCGCCTTGCCCTTGAATGCGGCAATCGCGAATTCCGGCGGATCGTCGATCAGGCCGAACCGGCCCTGCGGCGCCATGAACTCGGCGATCGACTTGTAGTGCTGGTCGGTGAAGGTCAGGCTCGCCACCAGCGCAACCGGCGGCAGCTTCAGTTTCTCGATCTGCTCCTTCATCGGCTTGGCGTGGTCGATGACCGCGTGCGCGCCAAGATCGAGGCACCATTTCCGCGACTCCGGCCGCGTCGCGGTCGTGAGTACCGTGAGCCCGGTAAGGCGGCGCGCGAGCTGGATCAGGATTGAGCCGACGCCGCCCGCGCCGCCCGTGATCAGCAGCGTGCGCGGATCAACGCTCTTTCCGGGCACTGCGCCGAGACGATCGAACAGCAACTCCCAGGCGGTGATGGAGGTGAGGGGAAGGGCAGCAGCCTGCGCGAACGAGAGCGACTTCGGCTTGTTGCCGACGATGCGCTCGTCGACCAGATGGAATTCTGAGTTGGTGCCCTGGCGCAGGATGGAGCCCGCGTAAAACACCTCATCGCCCGGTTTGAACAGCGTGACCTCGGGGCCGACGGCATCGACCACGCCGGCCGCATCATAGCCCAGAATCTTCACCTCGCCCTCGGGCGGGGCGGCGCGCTTGCGCACCTTGTAATCGACCGGATTGGCCGAGATCGCCTTTACGGCGACGCGGATGTCGCGCCCCCTGGGCTCGGACTTCGCGGTCTCGAAATCGATCAGCGCGTCCTGATCCTCGATCGGAAGCGATTTCTTGTAGCCGACGGCCTTCATGGCTTGTCTCCATCAGATGGCGCTTTAGCTCAGGCTGGGCGCCTTGGCTTGCTAACTGTCCCGCTGGCTCCGCTTTGGCAAGTACTGTAAATTCGGGGACATAGTCCCTGTCTGGATACTAGTGCCGAAGCGCGCGGCCTGAAAGAAGGAAGCCGGGAGCGGTCGTGCCGCTCCCGGCTTTTGCGTCTCGGCGACGGAATGCGCGACTTCAGATCAGAAAGCGACCTGGGTCCGCATCGCTATCGCGTCGAACTTCGAGCCCGCATTCACCGCAGAGGTGGGGCTCGCCTGCTTGGAGATGTCGCCATGCAGGTAGTTCAGCATGAAACGGACGTTGTTGTTGACGTACCAGTTCAGCGCGGCGGTGTAGATGGTTTGCCGTCCACCCGCGATGCCGGCTGCCGTCGCGAGCTGATCGTTCAGGTTCATCATGCTCACGCGTCCGGCGATTTCCCATGCACCCCAGCCGCCGCCGGTGAGTGAGAACGGATTCGCCGGCTTGATGCCGCCATAAGCGGCCACCGCCGGATTGTAGGCACGTGTCTCGCCGGTCAGCGCGTAGCCGACCTGCGCGTAGCCGCCATCGAATTTCAGGTTCGGCGCACCGAACGGCGGCAGGCCGGTATTCGCAGTGCGCTCGACATTGAACCAGTAGTATTCGCCCTGCGCGATGAGCGGGCCATAGGTCCCCGCCGCTTCGACGCCGTAGACCTGTGCCCCGGAAACGTTGGCGATCGCACCGGTCGATATCAGGTTGGTCGGATCGATCCGCAGCTCAGGGCGGTCGCTGAGCGTGAGCGTCTGCGCCTGCGTCACCAGATTGCGCGGCGGCTGGATCAGCCACTCCGCATCGGCACCGAAATGCAGCGAGTAGCCGTTACCGTTGATCGGATTGCCGGCGATACGGACGGCCGCGCCAAATTGCTCGCTGGTGCCGGGCGGAGAAACGCTGGACGCAGAGTGGATCTGGCCCGTGGTCGGTCCGGTGACATAGGCACCCATCCAGAGTTGGTCATTCCACCAGCGGGTGCCGACGGCCGAACGGAAGTCACCGGCTGCGATATTTTGTGCGATGAGGCCAACCGAAGCACGCTCCATGAACAGGATGTCGTTGGAGCTTGTGGATTCGTCGAGCGTCCAGGCCAGGTCCATGATGCCGGCTTCGATCGCCATCTTGCCGCCGAATGGCTTGAGGCCGGTGTAGCTCAGATAGGCATTCTCGACGCCTGATGTCCCGCCGCCCGGCAGCGAGCCGGGCGCCGTGCCGCCGAAGCCGTCGGACGAGCCGCCGAAGTCATAGATCAGGGCGTAGTTCCAGTCGCCAAAGAACTTGCCGACGATGCCGATACGTGCACGGCGAAGGTTCTCGCCGCTGTCGAGCTGTTGCGGCACCGTCGATGCCGTGTTGGGACGATAATTGTAACCGCCGACATCCCAGTGTACGCGGCTCGTAATGGCGACGCAGTTCTGTTCGTCCGCGGTGCAGATGGTCGGCCGGTTGTTCGGCATCGTCACCACGACCCCGGACGCCGGTGCCGGGGCTTTGACCGGGATCGCCGCATTGGCGCTGGCGACCGCGGCCTTCGCCTCCGATCTCGCTTCGGCCTTTGCTTCGGCCTTGGCTTTCGCCGTTGCCGCCGTGTTCGCCGCGGTCTGACTTTGGAGCTTGTCGAGCTTCTGCTCCAACATCTTCAGCTGCTGCTTCAGGAGCGCGATCTCCTGTTCGCTGTTGCTTGCCGATTGGGCATGGGCCTGCGAGGCCGCCAGCGCGCCGGCGAGACCGATCGCCGTGGCTGCAATTCTTGTCCTGCTCACATCATGACTCCATCGTTTGACGAACTTCCCCAAGTCGCAACGGAGAGCCTAAGAATGATCGATGACTACCCCGCGACGCTGCGCCCCGGTTGCGTGGGTTCCCACTGAAGCAAATTCGCCGCAACCGAATCCGCCGTGGACCAGAATGCAAGATGACGCGTGTCATGCCAATCCGCGGCCCAGGGCAAATTGCCATTTCGCACGCTGGGCTTGCATTTGGGAGACACTGGAAGGGGGCCGATTATTGCCGCCCGGCGCCCTTCTATTGGCGGGCGAACGGGCCTATATTCCGTCGTCTTTTCCGAGAGGTAGGAATGTTTCGATCGACCTGGACCGCCGCCGTCACGGCATTGTGCATAGCCTTTACGACCCACTTCAATCCGGCCGCCGCACAGGACCGCCGCGTCCCGTCGTCGCCGGCCGAGCTGCGGCTGTCCTATGCGCCGATCGTGCAGCGGGTGCAGCCGGCGGTCGTCAACGTCTATGCCGCCAAGGTGGTTCAGAACCGCAATCCGCTGCTTGACGACCCGATCTTCCGCCGCTTCTTCGGCGTACCGGGCCAGCAGCAGGAGCAGGTGCAGCGGTCGCTCGGTTCGGGCGTGATCGTCGATTCGTCCGGGCTCGTCGTCACCAACGTCCACGTCATCGAAGGTGCCGACCAGGTCAAGGTTTCGCTGTCGGACAAGCGTGAGTTCGAGGCCGAGATCGTGCTGAAGGATTCCCGCAGCGATCTTGCGGTGCTGCGCCTCAAGGACAGCCGCGAGAAGTTTCCGGCTCTCGAGTTCACCAATTCGGACGAGCTGATGGTGGGCGATGTCGTGATGGCGATCGGCAATCCCTTTGGTGTCGGCCAAACGGTAACCCACGGCATCATCTCGGCACTCGCGCGCACGCAGGTCGGCATCACCGACTACCAGTTCTTCATCCAGACCGATGCGGCGATCAATCCTGGCAATTCCGGCGGCGCGCTGGTCGACATGAACGGCCGGCTCGCCGGCATCAACACCGCGATCTATTCGCGTTCCGGCGGCTCGCAAGGCATCGGCTTTGCGATCCCGGCCAACATGGTGCGCGTCGTCGTTGCCTCCGCCAAGAGCGGCGGCAAGGCGGTGAAGCGCCCATGGCTTGGTGCGAAGCTGCAGGCGGTGACGCCCGAGATCGCTGAAAGCCTCGGCCTGCGTTCGCCGACCGGTGCGCTGGTCGCGAGCGTGGTGCAGAACGGGCCCGCGGCGAAGGCGGGCCTGAAATCCTCCGATCTCATCATCGGGATCGACGGCCAGACCGTGGACGATCCCAACGCCTTCGACTACCGCTTCGCGACGCGTCCACTCGGCGGCTCCGCGCAGGTCGACGTGCAGCGCGGGGGCAAGCCGGTCAAGCTGACGGTGGCGCTGGAGACGGCGCCCGACATCGGCCGCAACGAACTCGTCGTCACCGCGCGCTCGCCGTTCCAGGGCGCGAAGGTCTCGACCATCACGCCGGCAGTCGCCGACGAGCTGCATCTGGACGCCGACACCGAAGGCGTCGTGATCACCGATCTCGGCAGCGACAGTGCGGCCGCGAGTGTCGGCTTCCAGAAGGGCGACATCATTCTGGCGGTCAACAACCAGAAGATCGGTAAGACCGGCGACCTCGAGAAGGCCGCAGGCGAGCGCCCGCGGATCTGGCGCATCACGCTGGTGCGCGGTGGCCAGCAGATCAACGTCACGCTGGGCGGATGAGTCCGAAGCGACCACAGGAGACGCCAACTCTCTTTGCCGCTGCTGGGCTCGATCACGAGGCTCCGCATCCGCTGCCGGACCGGCTGCGCCCGCGCGCGCTCTCGGAGGTTGTCGGCCAGGATCACATCCTCGGTCCCGACGGCGCGCTGACGCGCATGCTGGAGACGCGCACGCTCGGCTCGCTGGTGTTCTGGGGCCCGCCCGGCACCGGCAAGACCACGGTGGCGCGGCTGCTGGCGGACGCGACGGACCTGCATTTCGAGCAGATCTCCGCGGTGTTCTCCGGCGTCGCCGACCTGAAGAAGGCGTTCGACGCCGCGCGGGCCCGCCGCGAGATGGGCAAGGGCACGCTGCTGTTCGTCGACGAGGTGCATCGCTTCAACCGTGCCCAGCAGGATTCCTTTCTGCCGGTCATGGAAGACGGCACCGTGGTCATGGTCGGCGCCACCACCGAAAACCCGTCCTTCGAGCTCAACGCGGCGTTGCTCTCTCGCGCGCGCGTGCTGGTGTTTCGCTCGCTCGATGCGGCCGCGATCGAAAAACTGTTCGTGCATGCCGAGGAGGTCGAGGGCCGCAAGCTGCCGCTCGATTCGGAGGCGCGCGCGGTGCTGGTTCGCATGGCCGACGGCGACGGCCGGGCCTCGCTGACGCTCGCCGAGGAGGTCTGGCGCGCCGCGCGCAGGGACGAGATCTTCGACGCCGCGCAATTGCAGGAGATCCTGCAACGCCGCGCGCCGATCTACGACAAATCGGCCGACGGCCATTACAACCTGATCTCGGCGCTACATAAGTCGGTGCGCGGCTCTGACCCCGATGCCGCGCTCTACTACCTCGCGCGCATGCTCGATGCGGGCGAGGACCCGCTGTTCCTGGCCCGCCGCGTCGTGCGCATGGCGGTGGAGGACATCGGGCTCGCCGACCCGCAGGCCCTTGTCATCGCCAATGCCGCCAAGGACGCCTTCGACTTCCTCGGCCATCCCGAGGGCGAGCTCGCGATCGCGCAGGCCGTGGTCTACCTCGCCACCGCGCCGAAATCGAACGCGGTCTACACCGCCTTCGGCACGGCGATGCAGGTCGCCAAGCAGGCCGGCTCGCTGCTGCCGCCGAAGCACATCCTGAATTCCCCGACCAAGCTGATGAAGTCGGAAGGCTACGGCACCGGCTACGAATATGACCACGACGCCCCCGACGCCTTCTCCGGCCAGGACTATTTCCCGGAAGCCCTCGGCCGCCAGACCTTCTACGACCCGCCCGAGCGCGGCTTCGAGCGCGAGATCCGCAAGCGGCTGGATTACTGGGCCAAGCTGCGAAGGGAGCGGGGCGGTTCGCGCTAGAAACGGCCATTTCGCCGTGACGGCAGCCGGCTTTTAGGGTACGCAAGCATCCATGAGCCGACGCATCAAAAGAACCGATCCAAAGCCCCGTTCGCGCGATGAGCGCAAGGAAGCGCGCCCGTTCAAGGCGCGCAGCGCGAAAACAGCCGGGCCGCGTTCGGGGGCCAAGCCGGGTGCGAAGCCACCGCGCTTTGCCGGTGAGCGCGCTGAGCGGCGCGCGCCCAAAGCTGCGCTGGAAACGTCTGCGCCGGCAAAGCCGGTCGAAGCGTTGCTGCCGACCAAGGTTCAGACCGTCACCGTGACGGCCGACGAGAACAACATGCGCGTCGACCGCTTCCTCGAAGCGCGCTTTCCGGGCCTGTCGTTTTCGCATATCCAGCGCGTCGTCCGGAAAGGCGAGCTGCGTGTGGATGGCAAGCGCGTCGACAGCAAGGACCGCCTGGAAGAGGGCCAGAGCGTCCGCATTCCGCCGCTCAAGCTCGACACGCCGAAGGCAGCCGGCCCGCTGTCGGAGGCCGCGCAAAAGACGCTTGCCGCGCTGAAGGAGATGACGATCTACGAGGACGACGACGTTCTCGTCCTCAACAAGCCCGCCGGCCTCGCCGTGCAGGGCGGCTCCGGCATGACACGACACATCGACCAGATGCTGGAGGTGATGCGCGATTCCAAGGGCCAGAAGCCGCGCCTCGTGCACCGCATCGACAGGGAAACGTCGGGCTGTCTGCTGATCGCAAAGACGCGCTTTGCCGCCTCGCACCTGACCGGCGCGTTCCGCTCGCGGTCAGCGCGAAAGGTCTATTGGGCGCTGGTGCCGGGTCTGCCGAAGCCCAAGCAGGGCCGCATCTCGACCTTCCTCGCGAAGGAGGAGGGCGAGGACGACACCATCATGCGCATCGCCCAGCACGGCGACGAGGGCGCGAGCCACGCGGTGACCTATTATGCGGTGGTCGAGACCGCCGGCAACAAGCTGACCTGGGTGTCGCTGAAGCCGGTGACGGGCCGCACCCACCAGCTCCGCGCCCACATGGAACATATCGGCCATCCCATCGTCGGCGATCCCAAATATTTCAACATCGAGAATTGGCAATTGCCGGGCGGCCTGCAAAACCGGCTGCATCTGCTCGCGCGCCGCATCGTCATTCCACACCCGCGCGGCGGCGTGATCGACGCCACCGCGCCGCTGCCGCCGCACATGCAGCAGTCATGGAATCTGCTCGGGCTCGACGCATCCAGATTTGATCCGATCGAGAACGCGCCTGAAGAGTAGGCAAGCGAAACATCAGAGCGCGCAGCTAGCCACACTCTCCGCTGTCGTCGCCCGGCTTGACCGGGCGACCCAGTATCCCAGAGACGTCGGTGTGACACGGAGAAGCCGAGGCGTACTGGATGCCCCGGTCAAGTGTTTAGTCTGAGGACATGGCCGACACCGTTCCGCAAGCCGGGGCATGACATCGATTGTGGAGCCGCAGCCTAGTCCCAATCCCCCTCAATTCCGGAACTGCTCGAGAAACATCCGCAAGGAGTCGTGCGGGGTCTCGACATCCGTGATCAGCCAGCCTTCCGGCCCGTTGACCAGGATGAAGTTCAGCGTCACCCGGCGGCCGTCATTGTCGAAATTCGCCGCGACATAGGTCTTGTCGTATTGCCTGCGGATAACTGTGATCGCGATTGGGCCGAGCTTCCAGCTCGGGCTCTGGACCAAGAAATCATAGGGCTCGACCCTCGGCGCGCTCCAGGCCTTGCGCAGGCTGGGATCGAAGAATTGCCGGGCGGTGGCATCATCCCTCGGCAGGCCTTTCGACAGCTCCGGCGCGCCCTCGCCGTAATAGGCATAGACGTTGCGCACGAGCGATTCCGGGGTGCGGAAGCCGGCCTCCGCCGCGGCCAGCCCAAGCCCGGTGAACAGGGCCACGATGCCCGCAAGTTCCCTCATACCCGCCGCTCGCTTTATCGGCCGCCGGTCTTATCTTAAAAGCCTAGCATTCAGCGGCGGAGACCGGAAACTCAAGATGCGCGAATTGTTCGATGAAGCCGCGGGGCAGTCTCCGCTCGATCCGCGTGAGGCGGCCCGCCAGTCTGCGCGCACGCCGCAGCGCAAGCGCTTCTACAAGGAGGCCGGCCTCGCCGAGGCCGAGGGCGGCTTCGCCATCACGCTCGATGGCAAGCCGATCCGCGCGCCCTCCGGCCGCCAGGTGGTGATCCCCTCGCGCGCGCTCGCCGATGCGGTGGCCTCCGAATGGGCCACCCAGGGCGAGACGATCGATCCCGTGACCATGCCGCTGACACGGATCGCCAACAGCGTGGTCGAGGGCGTGGTCGACCGCGTCGAGCTCGTCAGCGACGACCTCGCAAAATACTTCCAGACCGATCTGTTGTTCTACCGCGCCGGCCATCCCCAGGCTCTGGTCGCGCGCGAGGCCGCGCATTGGGACCCCGTGCTGTTCTGGGCGGCGGAGACGCTGGGGGCGCATTTCATCCTGTCCGAGGGCATCATGCATGTGAAGCAGCCGGACGAGGCGATCCAGACTGCGCGCGCCGCGCTGCCCGGGGATGCCTGGTCGGTTGCGGCGCTTCATATGGTCACGACGCTGACCGGCTCGGCGCTGCTAGCGCTGGCGCTGGCCCACGGCGTGCGCGATGCCGGCCAGGTCTGGGCAGCCGCCCATGTCGATGAGGACTGGAACGCCGACCAATGGGGCGTGGACGAGGAAGCGGCAGCGCGCCGGGCCACTCGCCTGAGGGATTTCGAAGCCGCCGTGGCGGTTCTGGCGGGCGTGAAGCCGCCCGCGGCCAAAGGTCCTTAACGACAGGTTTACGACGGCGGCCTTAGGGTGGGCTCGCGTTCCACCGGGCCCCGTTGAGATGCCGACGCCGATAAGCTCGATCGTTCCGGTCAATGCCGCCAGCCCCGTGGCTGATGCGGCGACGCCTGACCTTGTGCTTCAGACCGGCAGCGTGGTCGACGCCAAGGTCGTCAGTGTGCTCGCCGACAATCTGGTGCGGATCGCGATCGCAAATCTCTCCCTCGACGTGATGTCGGAAGTGGCGCTGTCGCCGGGCCAGAACCTCCAGCTCGCGGTGTCGCAGAATGACGGCGCGATCCGGCTCGCCATCGTCAACGGGGCAGGCGAGGCGGCGGCCGATCAGGTCACGCTGACGCCGCGTGCGGCCTCGCTGGTGGAGAGCCCGCCGCTTGCGCCATCAGTCAATGCGCCACGCAACACGCTGACCCCATCGGAGCAGGTCGCCGTCACCGTGGCCTCGGCCGAGGCCGCGGCCAAGCAGGGCAGTCAGGCGCCGCTGTTCGCCAATCTGGCCTCCGTCGTGACCGGCAGCGATCTGCCGGCGGGACTGAAGCAGGCGGTGCTGGCCGTGCTGGCGCAGCAAACCCCACTCAATGCCGGGCTCGATGGACCCGACATCGAATCTGCCTTCCAGAAATCCGGGCTGTTCCTCGAGGCCTCGCTCGCCGCGGGCGCAGCGCCGTCATCCGGCACCGTGCCGGACCTGAAGGCAGCGCTGCTGGTGCTGCGTCAGACGCTGGCGACGCTCGAGACCGCGGCTCCGCAGGCGCCTGCGCAAGGCGCCGCGCTTCCTGCGAGCGCCACCGTGACACCGCAGCCCGCCGCCGCGCCGGCTCAGGCCGCGGGTGAGGCGGCGCCGGCTGCGTTATTGTCGCCCGAACCGGACATCGCCCAAGCTCCGCAAATGCCGCGCAGCGCGGCCTTCGCGGCCGCCGTGCTCGCTGAAATCGCCGCCGACGTCTCCCAAGCCGCGGTGCCGCGAACGATGTCCGCTGGCCTCGCCGCGAGCCTCCTGCAGGAGGTCACGCAGAACCTGCCGCACATGACCGGCAACGTCCCCGGTTCGAACAAGGCCGTGCCTGATGGCCACGTCTTCGAGGCGGCCGCGCGCGCAACGCCGCCGCCGATCCGCGGCGCGCTGCCGTCGCCGCAATCGATCGCTTCGGCATCGCTCGCGCCCGATACCCCGCTGGCTGCGACCGTGCATCGCCTGCTCGACGACATCGATGCCGCGATCGCACGGCAGACCTTGCTTCAGGTCGCTTCACTTCCTGATCGCACCGATGCCAGCGGCCATCGCATCGATCCGGCCGTGCCGCAGTGGAATTTCGAAATTCCCTTTGCAACCCCGCAGGGCACCGCGATGGCGCAATTCGAGATCTCGCGCGACGGTGGCAGCGAGTCCGCCGATCCCGCCAAGCGCGCCTGGCGCGCGCGCTTCTCGCTCAATGTCGAGCCGGCCGGCCCCGTGCATGCGCTGATCACGCTCAACGGCGAAAAGACCTTCGTGCGGATGTGGGCGGAGCGGCCGGCGACCGCGCAGCAGCTCCGCGCCGGCGTCGGTGAGCTCAATCAGGCGCTGACAAGGGCCGAGCTCAAGCCCGGCGACATCGTGGTCCGCGATGGCACCCCGCCGCAGCCTGCGCCGGCCCGCGCCGGGCATTTCTTGGATCGCGCCACGTGAGCGATGAGTCCAAGCTCGCGATCGCGCTGCATTACGAGAAGGGCAGCAACGCGCCTGTTGTCGTCGCCAAGGGCAACGGCACGATCGGCGCAAAGATCGTCGAGATCGCCAAATCGAACGACATCCCGATCGAGGAGAACGAGATCCTGGCCGGCGCGCTCTCCAAGGTCGAGCTCTGCGAGGAGATCCCGCCCGACCTCTACAAGGCGGTCGCCGAAGTGCTGGTGTTCGTGCTGCGGCTGTCGGGCCGGGCGCGGTAAATGCTGTCATCGTTTGACCAGATATCGGCGGCATTGTAGCCGTCCCTTTCGTCATTCAACGGACACTGCTCTTGCTGACCCGCCGCTCCACCCTCGGCCTTCTTGCCGCAGCCGCCACCATGCCGCAGCGCGCGCTCGCTCATGTCGCGCCGCCGCGCAATGAGATCCGCGAGAGCCTGGCAAAGCGCTTCACCGACCTTGGCACAGCCGGGACCTTCGTCGCCTACAAGGTCGACGACTATCTGATTGTCGCCAGCGACAACGAGCGTTCGGGCGAGGGCAAGCTGCCGGCCTCGACCTTCAAGATTCCGAACTCGCTGATTGCGCTCGAAACCGGCATTGTCGCCGATCCCGACAAGGACGTGTTTCCGTGGGACGGTGTGAAGCGTCCGATCGAAGCCTGGAACAAGGATCACACGCTGCGCAGTGCAATCGCGGTAAGTTCGGTGCCGGTCTATCAGGAGATCGCGCGCCGCATCGGGCAGGAGCGTATGCAGAAATATGTCGATCTGTTCGACTACGGCAATCGCGATATCGGCGGCGGCATCGACCAGTTCTGGCTCACCGGAGCCTTGCGCATCGATCCGGTCGAGCAGATCGACTTCGTCGACCGGCTGCGCCGTCGCGTGTTGCCGATTTCCAAGCGCAGCCAGGATCTCGTCTGTGACATCCTGCCGGTGACCAAGGCCGGCGAGAGCGTCATCCGCGCCAAGTCCGGGCTGTTAGGGGCGGAGCGCGGTGAGCCGTCGCTCGGCTGGATGGTCGGCTGGGCCGAGAAGGGCGGGGCGCAGACAGTGTTTGCGCTCAACATGGATTGCCGCGAGCCGCGCCACATCGAGGCCCGCATGACGCTGACGCAAGCCTGCCTTGCCGAGATCGGCGCGATCTAGCTTCACCGCGCTGGCGCATACTAGGCCGCTCGACTAGCATCGTCCCGACCAAGCAAGAATAATGGTCGGGAGGAAAACAATGAACTCAAAGCCGCTCTGGCTGTCGTCGCTCGCGCTTGCCGCTGCGGGCGGCTGGCTCGCTGCCACGATGTTGGCCGCACCCGCCACCAGCAAGGAGCCGCGCTTCCCGCAGCTCACCATGGACCAGCTCGACGCGAGGCAGAAGCCGCTCGGTGAGCAGATCATGAAGGTGTCGAGCGTCGGCATCGGCGGTCCCTACAATCCGATGATCCGCAGTCCCGTGCTCGGCCAGCGGCTGTTCGACCTGTTCCACTATCTGCGCTGGGAGACGTCGGTCCCGACTAAGCTCAACGAATTTGCGATTCTGATCGTCGGGCGGCAGTGGCGCTCGCAGGTGGAGTGGTTCGCCCACGCGCCGCTGGCAGCAAAGGCGGGCCTGTCGCCGGACATCATCGCGGAGCTCAAGGCCAACAAGCGCCCGTCGAAGATGGCCGAGGACGAGGCTGTCGTCTACGACTTCGTCACCGAGCTCACCACCACCAAGAAGGTCACCGACGAGACCTATGCGCGGGCGAAGAAGGTCTTCAACGACCAGCAGATCGTCGACCTCACGGCGGTCGCCGGCAATTACGTGATGGTCGCGATGCTGCTGGCGATGGCGGAAGAGACGACGCCGCCGGACAAGCAGGAGCCGTTCAAGCCAGGCGAGCCGTAAGAAGAGCTTTCTTGCGGCCATCCTTCGAGACGCCCGCTTTGCGGGCTCCTCAGGATGAGGTCTTGCTTCGCGGAAAAATGTGAGACCCTCATGGTGAGGCGCCCGCGAAAGCGGGCGTCTCGAACCATGCAGGCCGCGCAGTCTCTCAGCGCCAAACCGGCTTGCCGGCCGCCGGACGCCGCGCTGTCAATTCGTCAGCCTTGGCGCCGGGTCAGGCGCTATCGGTCTTCTTCGCCGTCAGCGCCTGGTCGATCGCAAAACCGCCGATCTCGCTTATCGCCTGCGAGATCGGGTCGCCGTTGCGGGCAAAGCCGTCGCAGAGGAAATCGAACTGTGTCCGTGCCAGGCGCAGCACCTCGATCGGCACGGAGACCGCGGTCTCGTTGAAGCTGTCGACGGAGGCGCGCAGCGTCTCGAGCTCGCCGGTGAGCTTGCTGATATGGCTTTCGGCATCCTGCATCAGGCCGAGCAGCCTGCCGCGCTCGGCATCGAACGCTGCGCGCTCAGTGGCGGCAGCCGAGGTCACGTCCGCAAGTTGCTTCCGCAAGGTCTCGATCTGAGCGACCACGAGCTCGGTGCCTTCACGCAGCTTGACGAGGCGCTTGTTCTCTTCCTGTTGCTCGTGAAAGAGCCGCTCGGCCGACATAGCCCGCTTCGTGAGCGATTCGATCAGCGCTGCGGCGCGCAGCAGCATCTCGCCGTTTTGCCCCGACACCATGCTGGCCATCCGGCGCAGGAAGTCGGTGGTCTCGGACGATGATTTCGGCGGCAGGGGGACGACCGTCGCGGACATTGGGTGATGCTTGCAGCCAGACGTGGTGACCGCCGCCGTACCGACTGAGCTCACGCAACATTCGGCGTCTGATCGTGGAACCCGAGCAAGCCTGAATCGGCTGGCCTGGTCAACCGGCGAGGGCAGGCAAAAAAGCCGCAGTCCCGCCGCCAAAGCGCTCGGGGTCAGGCGTCCTTCTGCCGGCCGATCCGGCCGAGATGGGTGAAGCCGAACCCGGCCGAATATTTCAGGCCAAAGCCGAGCGCCCGGTCGATGCCGATATGGGCGAGCCAGATCAAGGCGATTGACAGGGTGAGGGGCGAGGCGAAGCCGAAGCCCAGCGTCATCAGCGTCACCGGCAGCATGTAGCTGTGGGCGACGTTGTAGACGAGGGCGCCGAATTTGGCGTCCGACAGGTATGCCAGGAAGCTCAGATCGGGGACGAAGAAGAGCAGGGCGAACACCAGCCAGGAGCCGCCCCAGACCGCGTAGAGCATCACCATGCCCGCAAACAGGGTCAGGCCCTCCAGGCGGAGCAGAATATTGACGCCGCCCGTCGCAGCGCCGGTCTCGGCAGCTTTCTCGTTCATGGTCGCCTCCCATGCAAAACTTTGTAATTCCTTGCGCTTTCACGCTGCGGCAGGGCAGCCCTGCGACGCCGAAAGCAGCTTCCCGGCTCGCAAAATGCCGTGTTAGAACCCCCGGCAATCGCATTTAGGCTAAGAACTGGCGGGAGCAAATGAAACATATCCTGGACGCCCTTGAAGAACGTCGTGCCGGCGCAAAGCTCGGCGGCGGGCAGAAGCGCATCGACGCGCAGCACGCCCGCGGCAAGCTGACCGCGCGCGAGCGCATCGAGCTCCTGCTCGACAAGGGATCGTTCGAGGAATTCGACATGTTCGTCGAGCACCGCTCGACCGAGTTCGGCATGGAGAAGACCAAGATCCCCAGCGACGGCGTCGTCACCGGCTGGGGCACCGTCAACGGCCGCAAGACGTTTGTGTTTGCCAAGGACTTCACCGTGTTCGGCGGCTCGCTGTCCGAGACCCACGCGCTGAAGATCACCAAGCTGCAGGACATGGCGATGAAGGCGAGGGCGCCCATCATCGGCCTCTATGACGCGGGCGGCGCCCGCATCCAGGAGGGCGTCGCGGCGCTCGCCGGCTATTCCTACGTGTTCCGCCGCAACGTGCTCGCCTCCGGTGTGATCCCGCAGATCTCCGTCATCATGGGCCCCTGTGCCGGCGGCGACGTCTATTCGCCGGCGATGACCGACTTCATCTTCATGGTGAAGAACACCAGCTACATGTTCGTCACCGGCCCCGACGTGGTGAAGACGGTGACCAACGAGGTCGTCACGGCCGAAGAACTCGGCGGTGCCTCGGTACACGCGACGCGCTCCTCGATCGCCGACGGTGCCTTCGAGAACGACGTCGAGACGCTTCTGCAGATGCGGCGCCTGATCGACTTCCTGCCGTCCAACAACACCGACGGCGTGCCGGAATGGCCGAGCTTCGACGACATCGGCCGCGTCGACATGTCGCTCGACACGCTGATCCCCGACAATCCGAACAAGCCCTACGACATGAAGGAATTGATCCTGAAGGTCGTGGACGAGGGCGACTTCTTCGAGATCGCGGAGTCCTTTGCCAAGAATATCGTCACGGGCTTTGGCCGCATCGCGGGCCGCACTGTCGGCTTCGTCGCCAACCAGCCGATGGTGCTGGCGGGCGTGCTCGATAGCGACGCCTCGCGCAAGGCCGCGCGCTTCGTCCGCTTTTGTGATGCCTTCAACATCCCGATCGTCACCTTCGTCGACGTGCCGGGGTTCCTGCCGGGCACTGCGCAGGAATATGGCGGCCTGATCAAGCACGGCGCGAAGCTGCTGTTCGCGTACTCGCAGTGCACCGTGCCGCTGGTCACCGTCATTACCCGCAAGGCCTATGGCGGCGCCTTCGACGTCATGGCCTCCAAGGAAATCGGCGCCGACATGAACTATGCCTGGCCGACCGCCCAGATCGCGGTGATGGGCGCGAAGGGCGCGGTCGAGATCATCTTCCGCTCTGACATCGGCGACCCCGACAAGATCGCTGCCCGCACGAAGGAATACGAAGACCGCTTCCTGTCGCCGTTCATCGCGGCCGAGCGCGGCTACATCGACGACGTCATCATGCCGCACTCGACCCGGCGGCGCATCGCCCGCGCGCTGGCGATGCTGAAGGACAAGAAGACGGAAATGCCGGCGAAGAAGCACGACAATTTGCCGTTGTGAGAATGCGTAGCGCGGATGAGCGTAGCGACATTCGGGTCTTTACTCAGGTCCCCGCATGTCGCTTCGCTCATGCGGGCTACTGATTTCTTCTGATTTGGTATCCTCGATCCAATGACCGAAGACGATCTGACTGACGAGATTTCGGACATCGAAGATCGGATCGCGGCGCTCGCCGAGATCGCCGAGCGATGCCGGAAGTTCATTCTGGCGTCGAAGATCGCCATCGGCGGTGGTGCCGCGCTGTTGTTGATCACGATCCTCGGCCTGTTGGGGACAGGCCTGACCGCTGCGCTCGGATCGATCGCCCTGGTGCTGGGCGGGATCGTGTCGCTCGGTTCGAACATCAGCACGTTGCAGCAAACCGAGAGCGCCATTGGTGCTGCGGAGGCGCGCCGTTCGGCATTGATCGGCAGGATCGACCTTCGCGTCGTCGCCGATACGCCGATGAAGCTGGTCTGATGGCGGCGCTTCGATGGCGGAACGGCACGCTCGCGACGCGATAGAGCAAGGAGGCTTCTTCCAGCGCCCGACTGAGGTCAGCCATTGGCGCAAACCAGAACGCATGGCTGAGCAGTGGGGCGCGCGAACAAAAAAAGCCCCCGAGAGGAAACCCATAATGGGAATCTTTGGGGGGCCATTTTTTAGCGAAGCTCGTATTGAAAAAGTGCGGAGTTTCTATTTGCACACCCGCCCCGGTTCTCCTTCACTGGCTGCTCGATCTGCGGTTATCCCGCTCTCGGTCGTCACAGCACCAGCTTGGTCAATTGCCGTGATAATCACAGGACGCGCACATATTACCAACTTGATCCATGTTCTGCTTAGGACTGTAGCCTGAGTCGTGCAGATTCTGCCTGTAGAGTGCCCAAGCAGGTCGTTCGTCAATACTAGCCCCTGCTGGAGGAGGGCCAGCAGTCATCACAGTTGATCGGTATTTCTGATGGAGTGATGAAACATGATGCTGATTACTACCAGCATTAGCTGACACAACACCAAAGGCTAATGTGGCTGCAATAAGAAGTGCGGTCTTCATGATACACCTCCTATAAGGCAACGGAGTTGCTGCCAAAGCAAGTTTACTGCTTCTGTCAACCGGTTCATTGTGAACTAGCTCACATCGTCGCACGTCGAAGCGACTTCCTTCATGACCTCGAACATGTCCACTTTCTTCCATCACCTGTGCGTGTTCACGCTGGTCGCAGCGGTCGCGGTCGAATTCACGCTGATCCGGCAGGAACTGACGGGTTATCCTGCTCTGTGCGGCTGTGATGGCGCGGGGAGGGTGGGTTTAGCCGGTCAGCGCGCTGCATCCGCCGCGGCGAAATGCGCCATCTGGTCCGCGCGGGCTTTGACGAAGGCCGGGCGGGCCGTGGCGCGGGTGACATAGCGGCGGCAGCCGGATGGTCCGTGAGCCCGTCGAAGCGATCGACGAGGCGCAGTACGTCCGACATCAGGATGTCGGCGACGGAGAAGGAGCCCGCCAGCCATTCGCGGTCGGCCAGCACCGGCTCCATGTGCTTGAGGCGGAGCTTGAGGAAGTTGTCCAGAAATTTCCACGCCGGTGTATCGCTCGCATTCCCGGTGAACTTGAGGAGCGACCAGGGCAGGCTCGCCACCTCCACCGAATTGAGCGCGGCGAACATCCATTCCGTCGCCTCACTGCGGCCGCGCTGATCGGTCGGCATCAGCTCTGGATTGCGCTCGCCGAGATGGAGCAGGATGGCGCCGCTCTCGAAGATCGAGAGGTCGCCATCGGTCAGCCACGGCACCTGGCCGAACGGCTGGTGCGCGAGATGCGCGGCGCTGCGATCGCCGAACGGCACGCTCGCGACGCGATAAGGCAAGGCGGCCTCTTCGAGGGCCCAGCGCACACGCAGGTCGCGCACGAAACCTCGCGGTAGCTCGGGAACCCAATCGAAGGTGGTGAGGGTGAGGTTGGCCATTCGGTGTCTCCGTGTCCCGGTTCAGAGGAAAGGACGAGCGGCGGGTGCGCGTTCCGACAAGCGGGAGATTATTTTCGTTCCTTCCCTTACCGACACGACGGAAAATCGGTCGTGTGGGCTTTTTGTTGTCGCCACTATGACCGGCTATGCTGACGCCAAACAACAGGAGGAACCCCGATGCCAGCCGCCTTCTTCGTCGTCCGTGCGATCGTGACAGACCCCAGCAAGCGCGCCGCTTTCGACAAATGGTACGAGAGCGAACATGTGCCCGACGCGGTGAAGGCGTTCGGCGTGAGCAAAGCCTGGCGGTTCTGGAGCTTAGATGATCCCTCGCTACATCTGGCGATGTATCAATTCGATGACGAGGCCAAGCTCGCGGCGATGCTGAAGGGCGATGCGCTGAAGCGGCTCGTCGCCGATTTCAACCGCGACTGGCCCGATGTGAAGCGATCGCGCGAGACGCTGGTGCTGGCGCAGGAGTTTGCGAAGTAGGCAGATCGTGGTCCGGATGAGCGCAGCGATATCCGGGGAAAGCGTTCCCGCATGTCGCTTCGCTCATGGCTACGAATCCTGTCACCAAGTTCAATGAAGCTGAACGTGCGATTCAGCGGCAGTTCATGTCCCGACCGCAACACTTCCTCGGCATCACTTGCTCGATCGCGGGAGGATATGTCATGGAGCGCAGGAACTTTTTGAAATTTGCAATCGGTGCCGCAGCGGGAGCGGCCGCGTTCACCGCCGCCGCACAAGCCGCGCCGCTGTCGCCGCGGCCGCTCGGTGATATCAGCATGCCGCAAGGCAATCCGGACGCTCATCCCGCCGTCACCACCAGCGAGGAAGCCGCCCAGCTGAAGCCCGAGCAGGTGCGCTGGCATGGCCACGGCCACTGGGGTTGGCGCGGCCGCCACTGGGGCTGGCGCCACCGTTGGCATCGCCGCCGCCACTGGCGGCACTGGTAACGCCGCTCCGCCAGGAGGGCCTGCAAACGCCAATCGGGGACCGCGCTTTGCTGTCCCCGTTTTTGTTCATCCTGATGAAAGAAAATGGCCGCGCAGGCTTTCGCCGCGCGGCCAGGTCACAATACGAAGGTCAGATCAGAGCGGGCGGCAGCGGCCAGCGTACCAGCGGAAGCCATAGGGGCACACGCGCGGTCGCGGCGCTACGACGACCGGCGGGGCGACCACGACCGGCGGGCGAGCCACGACGACCGGACCGCGCATCGGACGGCAGTGGCCATAGGCGCCACGATACCAGCCGGGGCCGCAGCCGCCGGCGGCGCGGGCCGCCTCGCTGAAACCGACGACCGCGCTCGCGAGCATGACGGCGGCAAACAGAAACTTCATTTGATCTTCCTTCTCGTCTTTTGGGGGGCAGGGCGCCTGCGGCGCACATTGAATCAAAAGACACGATTCGACAGGTTAAATTGTGCGACATGTCGGCACGGCGCGATCCAAACCTGCCGATCATGACGTGAATGCGGCATGAACGTTCCCCGCATGCGGCTTCACGCCGCTAGCGGTCGAGAAAACCCAGCACCAGGTCTGTGTACTTCTCCGGCGCTTCGAGGAAGACGGTCAGCACGAGATGGGCAACACGGTCGGGATAGGATGTTGTTCACGCGCAGTTGTGTTTAGTCCTTCGCGTTCCCGAACAATGCCGCAAACTGCTTTTCGCCGGTGCGCGTGAAGTTCACGACGCGGCTGCCGGGCGTGGGATCGCGCGCAGCCCATTTCAATTCGGCGAAGCGCTGCATCATGGCGGCCCCGAGCGTGCCGGCGAGATGGTGGCGCCGCTCGCTCCAGTCGAGGCAGGCCTTGCATACCGGGCGGCGCGGATGGGCGAGCGTCTCGGGCGAGATCTGCAGATGCTTTGCGAGGAAGCGCTCGCCCTCAGCCGTCAGCTCGATCTCCTGTTTCTTCTGCCTGACCAGTTGGCGCTCGCGCATGGTGTCGAGCATCTGCACGCCGAGGTCGCCGGCAAGGTGATCGTAGCAGATGCGCGCGCGCCGCAGCGCCGGATCCTTCGGCCCGGTGCGCACGCGCATGTGACCGGTCCGTGCGGCGAGGCCCGCAAGGCCCTCGAGCACGCCGGCGACGTCGTCATCGGTGAGGCGGTAGTAGCGGTGGCGGCCTTGCTTCTCCGGTT
Organism: Bradyrhizobium sp. NAS80.1; assembly: GCF_001908205.1. Classification (GTDB taxonomy): domain Bacteria; phylum Pseudomonadota; class Alphaproteobacteria; order Rhizobiales; family Xanthobacteraceae; genus Bradyrhizobium. The sequence goes on along the minus strand of NZ_LGHL01000020.1, from coordinate 21,781 downwards.
CGACCAGTCCGCCGGCTTCCAGCTTCGCAAGATGCGAGCTGGCGGTCTGCGGCGTGATGCCGGCCTCCTGCGCGAGCTCGCTCGCGGTCAGCGCGCGGCCGTTCATCAGCGCGGTGAGCATGTTGGCGCGGGCGGGGTCGCCGACGAGCGAAGCGACCATGGCGATGTCGGGGCCTGATTTCATGCTTCGATGGTAGCCGAAGCATTGCGGTCGGGCAAGGGCGTAGCGTGTCTCGGCAAACACGTCATTGCGAGCGAAGCGAAGCAATCCAGATTGCTTCAGCGGCGACGGTGCCGCTCGCGCTTCTCGTAATGACGGCGAAAACGTCAGGAGCCCATCATGTCCGTCACCGTCTTCATCCGCTACCAGCTCGATCCCTTCAAGCGCGCGCAGTTCGAGGAATATTCGAAGCGCTGGCTCACCATCATCCCGAAATGCGGCGGCGATCTCATCGGTTATTTCATGCCGCACGAGGGCACCAACAACATCGCTTTCGCGCTGATCACTTTCGAGAGTCTCGCGGCCTATGAAGCTTATCGCGCCCAGCTGCGGCAGGATGCGGAGGGCATGGCCAATTTCCATTTTGCCGAGGACAACAAGTTCATCCTCGCGGAAGAGCGCACATTCCTGCGCAAGGTGGTAGTGTAGGCCAGAACACCTAGGCCAGAGTACCGTTAGCAGGAGACACCCATGATCGCCGTGATTTTCGAAGTCTGGCCCAAGCCGGAACACCGCCAGACCTATTTCGACCTCGCGGCCGATCTGAAGCCGATCCTGCAAACCATCGACGGCTTCATCTCGGTCGAGCGCTTCGAAAGCCTGACCGAGAAGGGCAAGCTCTTGTCTTTGTCGTTCTGGCGGGATGAGGCAGCAGTGCAGGCCTGGCGCAACACGATGGAGCATCGCCGCACCCAGGCCAAGGGCAGGGCACAGATATTTGCCGATTACCAATTGCGCATCGCCAGCGTCGTCAGAGATTACAGCATGACCGATCGCGAGCAAGCGCCGAAGGACAGCCGCGCCGTGCACGACGCACACTAGCGTTCGCGTTGGCGCGTGCCTATGTCTGCGCGGCCAACAAGGGAGAGAAACATGCACGTAACGACAGCGGACAAGCGCGCGACATTCAGGAAGATGCACGAGAGCGGCTGCTTCATCCTGCCCAATCCGGTCGACGTCGGCAGCGCCAAGGCGTTGCAGCATCTGGGTTTCAAGGCGATCGCGTCATCGAGCGCGGGCTTTGCCTGGACCATAGGCAAGGCCGACAACCGTGTCAGCGTGGAAGACGTCTGTCAGCATCTGGCAGCATTGAGTTCGGCGGTCGACATCCCCGTGAACGCGGATTTCGAGGGCGGCTTTGCGGTCGAGCCGGAGAAGGTTGCGGAGAATGTCGAGCTCGGGGTGCGCACCGGCGTTGCCGGCCTGTCGATCGAGGATTCCACCGGCGACAAGGACAAGCCGATCTACGACCGTGCGCTTGCGATCGAGCGCATCAAGGCGTCGCGCAAGGCGATCGGCGACAGCGGCACGCTGCTGGTCGGCCGCTGCGAGGCGTATTTGTGGGGCGTCACCGATCTCAAGCTCGTGATTGACCGGCTCACCGCGTACGCCGATGCCGGCGCCGATTGCCTCTACGCGCCGGGGCTGAAAACGCGCGAGGACATCGCCGCGGTGGTGAAGGCGGTGCATCCAAAGCCGTTCAATCTCCTGATCGGCGGCTCCGGTCTGTCGTTGCAGGAAGCCGCCGATCTCGGCGTGCGCCGGATCAGCGTCGGCGGCTCGCTCGCGCGTGCCGCATGGGGCGGCTTCATGCGCGCTGCGAAGGAGATGGCGGAGAAGGGGACGTTCACCGAGCTCGGCAGCGGATATCCCGGCGGCGAGCTCAACAAGATGTTCAGCTAGAGGCCAAACGGATAGCGGCGGGATGTGAGGTCCCGCCGCTTTCTCCTACGCCCCACGTCATGCCCCGCCTTGCGCGCACTTACGCATCGGGGCGGGGCATCCAGTACGCCGCAGCTTCTCGATTTGAACTCCGCCGTCTCTGGAATACTGGATCGCCCGGTCAAGCCGGGCGATGACAGTGTGGCGTTACTTCGCGCCGTCAGACGGCGCCGGAGTATCAGGAGCCGGCTTGTTCGGCGCAGCACCCGTGGTCACGCCCGGTGCGGTGTTGTTGCGCGGCGTCACGTCACGCATGCCGGGAGGTGCAGCCGGATTGGCGGGCTGCGTCTGCTGAGCGCTCTGCGTCGCCGGCGGGTTGCTCGCCTGGTTGTTGCCCGTGCTCGTGTTGTTCAGGCCGTAGAACACGGCGCCCAGCACCACGGCTATTGCCACAGCAAACAGCGCGACCTTGCCACTGGAGGCGGGGCCTTCGCCAAGCTCGGGATCGGCCTGAAGATCGGCATCGCGGCGCGCCGCGCGAAGATACTCATCGTCGGCGAGGTTCGGGCGATACGGATCGTTCGGAAAACGGTCGTCAGCCATCGATTGGTCTCCTCGTTGATTGCGGTGAGACAACCCGTGGATGCGAGATTCTGTTCCGAGCTCCCTAGTGCTTTCGTCGCGTGTTGCCCTCGCGTTGGGAATCGGAACCTGTTCATCTCGGATGAACCCTTGTTCATCCTGGAACCCTAGACGTAAGTTCCACCATCGAGATAGGGAAGAAGAGATGTGGAGCATGGAGAGCGACAGCGTACTGTATTTCCTGTCGCTGGTTGCGGTGGCCGCACAGGGCATGACGGCCGCGCTTGCGGCTGGCCGGCGCAGCATGGATTGGCTAGGCGTCTGCTTCCTCGGCTGCATCACCGCGCTCGGCGGTGGCACGCTGCGCGATCTCCTCCTCGGACACTATCCGCTGGCCTGGGTTGCGAACCCCGTTTATCTCGCGCTGGCCGGAGGCGCGGCCTTCGTCACCATCCTGTTTGCGCGCCTCGTGCATCGGCTGAAGGTCGCCTTCATCGTACTCGACGCCATCGGCCTCGTCGTCTTCACCATGGCCGGTTGCAACGTCGCTTGGCAGATGGATGCCTCGCTGCCGATCGTCATCGTCTCCGGCATGGTGACAGGCTGTGCCGGCGGTGTCTTTCGCGACGTGCTCTGCAACGACGTGCCGCTGTTGTTTCGCTCCGAGCTCTACGCCAGTGTCTCGGTCGTGACCGGACTGTTCTATGCGACCGCCTTCGGCCTCAAGCTCAACGCGGAGCTCTGGACCATTTTGACTTTCGTCCTCGGCATCAGCTTCCGCCTCCTCGCGGTACGCTACAAATGGGAGATGCCGAAATTCGTGTTTACGGGAGACGAGGAGCGGGGGGCCTTAGCTACGGCTCCTGCTTCCGCGCTTTCGCCACCTGCGCCGGCGTCACCAGCGGTGACGCGTTGCCCCAGGAATTGCGGATGTAGTTGGTCACCGCCGCGATCTCCACGTCGGATAACTGCTTCGCATAGGCCGGCATCTCACCGGCGTTCGGCGCGCGCGGCGTCGTCACGGTGTGTGCGCCGTCGAGAATGATCCGCACGGTGGAGGATGGATTGACCGATTGCAGCAGCGCGTTGGCAGGCAGCGGCGGATAAATGCGCGGCGCGCCGGAGCCGTCGGCTTCATGGCAGGCGATGCAGAGCTTCGCGTAGACGGCCTGGCCGGCTTTCATTTCGGCATCGTCAGGCGGCGTCACGATCGTCTCGCGCCGCGCCGACGGCAGGCTCTTTAAGTAAACCGCGATCGCATTCACGTCGGCATCGCTCATCTTCGACGTCGAGTTGACGATGACCTCAGCCATTGGCCCGTCGGCATGGCTTTTGGCGTTGCGCCCGCTTTGCAGATATTCGGCGACGTCCTCGACGCTCCATGATTTCAGACCTGCGCGGGGCGCGCCATCGAGTCTTGGCGCGTACCAGCCGCCGACTCCGTTGCCCGACAGCGGCTGCGCCTGCTTGTCCGCGCCAAAATAGTTCTTCGGCGTGTGGCAGGCGCCGCAATGGCTGAGGCCGGTGACGAGATAGCCGCCGCGATTCCACGCCGCGCTCTGGCTCTGGTCCGGCTCGAACAGACCGGGCTTGAAATACATGTAGTTCCAGACCCGCATCAGCCCGCGATGACTGAACGGCCAACGCAGCTCCGGTGGTTTGTTGCGGCTGGTGATGGCCGCGAGCGTTCCGAGATAGGCGCGGATCGCCAGCGTGTCGTCCTTGGTCATCCGCGTGAAGTAAGGGTAGGGGAAGGCCGGGTAGTAGTTGGAGCCGTCAGGCGCGATGCCGTAGCGCAGGGCGCGGGTGAAATCGGCGTCGGCCCAGGCGCCGATGCCGGTGTCGCGGTCCGGCGTCAGGTTCGGCGTATAGATCGCGCCGAAGGGCGTGTCGATGCGCTTGCCGCCCGCGAACGGCTTCGCCGGATCGGCGGTGTGGCAGCCCGCGCAGTCGCCGGCCTCGACCAGCGTCTTGCCATGTGCGATCAGCTCCGGCGACGGCTCGGCGGCGATGGCCACGCTCGCAACCGCACTGCACAATGCCAAACCCACAAGAGCCCAGCCAGCCAGAATCGTCCGCATCGAAAGCCTCTCCTGCGACCAATCGAGGTCATCCCGCATGATAGGGGCGTCACGTCATTTCGCGACGGCGGGGGTATGGTGACACAAATTGAAAATGCGTGACGCCTAGCAGCCACGAAATTGCGATTTTTACCCGGCGCTCCGTTTGGTCCAGATTTGTGATGCGGAGCGTTAAATATCCGACATAAAGTGGCACAGGTGGTCGGCGCGCCCTAGCTAAAAACGACGGGCAGGCAACGGCTTAAGTCAGCAAGACCTGAACAGGGCGGTAAAGGGGACAGCATGGGTATCAACCAGGGTCCGATCAGTCTCGATCAAAAATACACCCAGGAAACCGGACACGTCTTCACTACGGGCATCCAGGCCCTGGTCCGCCTGCCGATGGCCCAGATCCGGCGCGACCGCGCCAACGGCCTCAACACCGCGGGCTTCATCTCCGGCTATCGCGGCTCGCCGCTCGGCGGCTATGACCAGCAGCTCTTCGCCGCCCGCAAGCATCTCGAGCAGTACAACATCAAGTTCCAGCCCGGCGTGAACGAGGATTTGGCTGCGACGGCGGTCTGGGGCTCGCAGCAGCTCAATCTCTCGCCCGGCGCCAAGTACGACGGCGTGGTCGGCATCTGGTACGGCAAGGGCCCCGGCGTCGACCGCTGCGGCGACGTGTTCCGCCACGGCAATGCCGCTGGCTCGGCCAAGAACGGCGGCGTGCTGTGCCTTGCCGGCGACGACCACGGTGCAAAATCCTCGACTGTCCCGCATCAGTCCGACCATGCCTTCATCTCGGCGCTGATGCCGTATCTCTATCCCTCGAGCATCCACGAGATGATCGAGATGGGCCTGCTCGGCATCGCGATGTCGCGCTACTCGGGCTGTTGGGTCGGCATGAAGGTGATCACGGAGACGGTGGAGACCACCGCCGAGATCGATCTCACCGACGAAATGAAGCCCTTCATCATCCCCTCCGATTTCGAGTTGCCGCCCGGCGGCCTCAACCTCCGCTGGCCCGACGACCGCTTCGAGCAGGACCGGCGCCTGCAGGACTACAAGGGCTTTGCCGCGATCGCCTTTGCGCGCGCCAACAAGGTCAACCGCATCACCATGGATTCGCCGAACGCCCGCTTCGGCATCATGGCATCAGGCAAGAGTTATGAAGACGTGCGGCAGGCGCTGCGCGAGCTCGGCATCACCGAGCAGGTCGCCGCCAAGATCGGCCTTCGCCTCTACAAGATCGGCATGCCCTGGCCGCTCGAGCCGGAAGGCGTGCGCCAGTTCGCGGTCGGACTCGAGGAAATCTTCATCATCGAGGAACGGCGCGAGATCGTCGAGAACCAGGTCAAGCAGGAGCTGTTCAACTGGCGCGACGACGTCCGCCCGCGCATCGTCGGCAAGATGGACGAGCACGACAAGCGCTTCCTGACCTTTTCGGCCGAGCTTACCGTCGCTTCGCTTGCGACTTCGCTCACGGAGCGGCTTCTCCGACTTAATCTCAACCCCGAGATCGCGGAGATGCTCCGCGCCAAGGCCGACTGGTTCAACGGCCGTCAGGCAACCCAAATGCAGGCGGTCGCTCCGGTCTCTCGCGTGCCGTATTTCTGCTCCGGCTGCCCGCACAACACCTCGACCAAAGTGCCGGAAGGCAGCCGCGCGCTCGCCGGCATCGGCTGCCACTTCATGGCGCTGTGGATGGACCGCTCGACCGAGACGTTCACGCATATGGGCGGTGAGGGCGTGCCGTGGGTCGGCATCGCGCCCTTCACCAACGAGAACCACATCTTCGCCAATCTTGGCGACGGCACCTATTTCCACTCGGGCCTTCTCGCCATCCGCCAGGCGGTCGCCTCCAAGACGAATATCACCTACAAGATCCTCTACAACGACGCCGTCGCCATGACTGGCGGCCAGCGCCATGACGGCGATCTCTCGCCGCAGCAGATCACGTTCCAGCTCCACGCCGAAGGCATCCGCGAGATTTACCTGGTCTCGGAGGCGCCCGACGCCTATCCGGCCGACACCATCGCGCCGGGCGTGAAGAAATATCACCGTGACGAATTGCAGAACGTCATGAAGATGTGCCGGGAGTACAACGGCACCTCGGCGATCGTGTTCGTGCAGACTTGTGCCGCCGAGAAGCGCCGCCGCCGCAAGCGCGGCCTGATGGAAGATCCGGCGCGCCGCGTCATGATCAATCCGGCCATCTGTGAAGGCTGCGGCGACTGCTCGGTGCAGTCGAACTGCATCTCGGTTGAGCCGCTGGAGACCGAGTTCGGACGCAAGCGCGCCATCAACCAGTCCGCCTGCAACAAGGACTATTCCTGCCTGAAGGGCTTCTGCCCGTCCTTCGTCACCATCGACGGCGGCAAGCCGCGCCACCGCGCGCCGGCCGATCTCTCTGACATCGGCGCGCTGCCCGAGCCGGCCTCGCGGCCGACGCTCGACAAGCCCTATAACATCGCCGTCGGCGGTGTGGGCGGCACCGGTGTGCTGACCATCGGTGCGCTGCTCGGCATGGCCGCTCATATCGAGGGCAAGGCCTCGATGATCCTGGACATGTCGGGCCTCGCGCAAAAGGGCGGGGCGGTGCTGAGCCACGTCCGCCTGTCGGATCATCCGGCCGAGGTGACCTGCTCGCGCATCGTCACCGGCACGGCCGACGTGGTGCTTGCCGCCGACGAGGTGGTCGCGGTCGCCAAGGATACGATCTCGCTCTGCGACACCAGCCGCACCCGCGGCATCATCAACAGCCACATCATCCCCACCGCGGACTTCGTCCTCAACCGCGACTTCAACTTCCAGACCCGCAAGCTCAACGCGGTGCTGGAGACGGCCTTGCACAAGGACTCCGTCTTCTTCGATTTCACCCAGCCAGCCGAGCAGCTTCTCGGCGACTCCATCGCCACCAACATGATGATGATGGGCTACGCCTATCAGAAGGGCCTGCTGCCGCTTTCGGCGGAAGGGATCGAGCAGGCGATCGAGGTCAACGGCGTCTCGGTCAAGATGAACAAGGAAGCCTTCCGCCTCGGCCGCCTCGCGGTCGCCGACCGCGCGCGCCTCACGGACATGCTGAAGGGGACGGACGCTGTCGTCGCGCCGAAGACGCTGGACGCGATGACGCTGGATGAGGTCATCGAGCATCGCGCCAAGCATCTGACCGCCTATCAGAACGGCCGTCTCGCCAAGCGTTATCGCAAGCTAGTCGATCAGGTTCGCGATGCCGCGAAGCAGGGCGGTTATGACGACGCGCTGACGCGCGCGGTCGCGGTCAATTACGCCAAGCTGCTGGCCTACAAGGACGAATATGAAGTCGCGCGCCTCTTCACCGACGGCGCCTTCGAGCAGCAGCTCCGCGACCAGTTCGAGGGCGACTTCAAGTTCAACTTCAATCTCGCCCCGCCGATCCTGGCGAGCGGCGTCGATGCGCTGGGCCGCCCGAAGAAGCGCGCCTTCGGCCCGTGGATGCTGAACGTGCTCCGCGTGCTGGCGAAGTTCAGGTTCCTGCGCGGCACGCCACTGGACATCTTCAGCCGCAGCGCCGACCGCAAGCTCGAGCGCGATCTGATCGCCGGCTACGAGAAGGACGTCGCCACCGTGCTCGGCCTGTTGTCGCCGGTCACCGTCGACACCGCCGTTGAGCTGCTCTCGCTGCCCGACCGCATCCGCGGCTACGGCCCGGTGAAGGAGAAGGCCGTCGTGGACGCCAAGGCCCGCTACGCCCAGCTCGCCGCCGACTTGGCGAACCCGCCGCCAGCGCCACGCCAGATCGCGGCGGAGTAGGGACGCTTAAAAGGCAAGGGCTCTCGTGCCCCGGACGCAGCGCAGCGCTTCCCTGGCGATGCGAAGCATCGTCCAGTGCAGCGGTGCGCTGCAGAGCCGGGGCCCACGTTAAAGCGATGTGCGCGCCGGCATGGGTCCCGGCTCTGCGCAGCAACGCTAAAGCGTTGCAGCGCGTCCGGGACACGAGAGTTTCCTGATGAATCGGTAGGGTGGGCAAAGACGCGAGGCGTCGTGCCCGCCATCTCGCCCGAATTGCACCGAAGAGGTGGGCACACTGCGCTTTGCCCACCCTGCGATTTCCTGTTTGAAATCAACCACCGTTCTACTGTGCATGGGGTTGTTTTCGTAAAAAAGAAAATCGCTTGTGCCGTCGGGCAAAACACCTTTACGATTTTGGTTAGTCGAGATGCTCGTGCCCCGGACGCAGCGCAACGCTTCCCTGGTGATGCGAAGCATCGTCCAGTTTAGCGGTGCGCTGCAGAGCCGGGGCCGATGTTGCAATGATTTATGTGGCGGCATGGGTCCGGGCTCCGCGCAGCAACGCCACAAGCGCGTTCACGCGCGTCTTCGACGCGCTATGCGCATTGCAGCGCGTCCGGAACACGAAAGCATCACTTGCGCCCACCCGCTACCCTCTCGCCCGACGGAATATTTCCGCGCTTGCCAATCAGCCCACCGCGGTTCAGAAAAACGGAGCAAGAAGAAACGCGAGCGGAGACCTGAACTTTGACCATCAAGGGCAAGGCCTACATTGCCGGGATCTACGAACACCCGACCCGGCATGCGCCGGACAAATCCACCGCCCAGCTCCACGCCGAGGTCGCCAAGGGTGCGATCGAGGATGCCGGGCTCAGCAAGGACGATATCGACGGCTATTTCTGCGCGGGTGACGCGCCCGGCGGCGCCTGGCCGATGGTCGACTACCTCGGCCTGAACACCAAGAAGCTCCGCCACGTCGATTCCACCGAAACCGGTGGCTGTTCCTACATCATCCATCTCGGCCATGCGGCTGAAGCGATCGCGGCGGGCAAGTGTTCGGTTGCGCTGATCACGCTCGCCGGCAAGCCGCGGACGGGGGGTGATGCCGCCGCGCGCGGCGGGCGCCGAGGTCGATTTCGAGTCCGCTTACGGCGCGACCACGCACAATGCCTATGGCATGTGTGCCATGCGCCACATGCACGACTATGGCACCACGAGCGAGCAGCTCGCTTGGATCAAGGTCGCGGCCTCGCATCACGCGCAATACAATCCGCATGCGATGCTCAAGGACGTCGTCACCGTTGAGGACGTGCTGAACTCGCCGATGATTTCCGATCCGCTGCATCGCATGGATTGCTGCGTCGTCTCCGACGGCGGCGGCGCGCTGATCGTGACGACGCCCGAGATCGCCAGGAGCCTGAAGAAGCCGCTGGTCAAGCTGATCGGCCATGGCGAGGCGATGAAGGGCCCGCGCGGCGGCAAGGATCTCGATCTCACTTACTCCGCGGGTGTCTGGTCCGGTCCGCGCGCGTTCGAGGAAGCCGGCATTACGCCGAAGGACATCAAATACGCATCGATCTACGACAGCTTCACCATCACGGTGCTGATGCAGCTCGAAGACCTCGGTTTCTGCAAGAAAGGCGAGGGCGGCAAGTTCGTCGCCGACGGCAACCTGATCTCGGGCGTCGGCAAGCTGCCGTTCAATACCGACGGCGGCGGCCTCTGCAGCAACCATCCCGTCAATCGCGGCGGCATGACCAAGATCATCGAGGCCGTCAGGCAGCTGCGCGGCGAGGCGCATCCGAAGGTGCAGGTCAAGAACTGCGATCTCGCCATCGCCCACGGCACCGGCGGCCTCCTCGGCGTCCGCCACGCCGCCTCGACTGCCATTCTGGAGCGCGTGTGATGAGCGAAGCAAAGAAATATCCGGCCCCGGTGACCAATCCGGAGACCGCAGCGTTCTGGGACGCGGCCAAGCAGGGCAAGTTCATAATCAAGCGCTGCACGGCGTGCGGCGAAGCACATTACTTCCCGCGTTCGATCTGCCCGTTCTGCTATTCGGACAAGACGGTGTGGGAGGAGTCTTCGGGCGAGGGCACGATCTACACCTACAGCCTAATGCGGAAGTCACCGAACGGTCCCTATGCGATTGGCTACGTCACGCTGAAGGAAGGCCCGTCGGTGCAGACCAATTTCGTCGACTGCGATCTTGAGAAGCTGAAGATCGGCCAGAGGGTGAAGGTGGTGTTCAAGCCGACAGACGGCGCACCGCTGCCGTTCTTCACGCCGGTTTAATTGGCGTGCCGCGTAGGGTGGGTAGAGCGAAGCGAAACCCACCGACGCTAGCGATGATGGGTTTCGCTGCGCTCTACCCATCCTACGACGAGTTTGCCGCACGGCTCTCGCAGCCCTCTCCCACAGGGGGAGAGGGCACTTCGACTGGCAGCGGCGCATAAGAATTCGGAGAGGAAACCAGAAAATGTCCGCCAGATACGAAGAACTCAAGGGCCTGAAAAACATCGGCCAGAAATACAGCTTCACCGATCGTGATGTGATGCTCTACGCCTATGGCATCGGCCTCGGCGCCGATCCGATGGATGAGAAGGAGCTCGCCTTCGTCAACGAAGGCACGCTGACGCCGCGGGCGCTGAAGGTGGTGCCGACATTTGCGTCCGTCGCCGCCTGGGGCGCGGGCCCCGGCGAGATGAACCTCAACCGCGTGATGGTGGTCGATGGCGAGCGCGACATCACCTTCCACCAGCCGCTGCCGGTCGCCGCGCACATCACCGCCGACTCCTCCGTTGTCGAGGTCTACGACAAGGGCAAGGACAAGGGTGTGGTGATCAGCCATCAGACCGTGCTGAAGAACGAGAAGGGCGAGAAGCTCGCTACTCTTGTTGCCTCGCGCTTTGCGCGCGGCGATGGCGGCTTCGGCGGCCCGAACCTGACCCAGCCCGATCCGCACAAGATTCCCTCGCGGAGCCCCGACAAGACCATCGACATCACCACGCGTCCCGACCAGGCGCTGGTCTATCGCCTCTGCGGCGATCGCAACCCGCTGCACTCCGATCCCGAATTCGCCAAGAAGGCCGGCTTCCCGCGCCCGATCCTGCACGGCATGTGCACCTACGGCATCACCTGCCGCGGCGTGCTCCAGACCTACGCCGACTACGATGCAAGCGCGTTCCGCCAGCACGTCGCGCGGTTCTCGTCGCCGGTCTTTCCCGGCGAGACCGTGACCATGGACCTCTGGAAGGACGGCAACGTGATCTCGTTCGAAGCCAAGGTGAAGTCGCGCGGCGTCACCGTGATCAAGAACGGCAAGACGGTGCTGGGTTAGGAGGGCACCGGCGGCTCGCTCCCTCGTCCCGCTTGCGGGGAGAGGGGGGGAGGGGGAGTCTCCACGAGGACAGTGACAGTCGAGTTCGCGGAGGCTCCCCCTCACCCTGAAATCAAGCTGCGCTTGATTTCAGGCCTCTCCCCGCACGCGGGGAGAGGCGAAGCAAGAAACAAAAACAGGGAGAAGCCACCATGGGACTACTCGACGGCAAGGTTGCGCTGATCACCGGCGCGGGCGGGGGGCTCGGTGAGGCCTATGCGAAGCTGTTCGCACGGGAAGGGGCCTCGGTCGTCGTCAACGATCTCGGCGGCCCCCGTGACGGCTCCGGCGCCGACAAGTCGATGGCGCAACAGGTGGTGGATGCGATCAAGGCGGAGGGCGGCATGGCGGTTGCCAACGGCGCCGACATCTCCACCATGGAGGGCGGCCAGTCGGTATTCGACGACGCCATCAAGCATTTCGGCCGCGCCGACATCCTCGTCAACAACGCCGGCATTCTACGCGACCAGACCTTCGCCAAGGCCTCCGAGGCCGACTGGGACAAGGTCATCAAGGTGCATCTGAAGGGTACCTTCTGTTGCACCATGCCGGTGTTTCGCTGGATGCGGGAAAATGGCGGAGGTGTCATCGTCAACACCTCGTCGACCTCCGGCCTGATCGGCAATTTCGGCCAGACCAATTACGGCGCAGCCAAGGGCGGCATCTGGGGCCTGTCCAACGTGCTGGCGATCGAGGGCCGCAAATACAACATCCGGATCTGGACCCTGGCCCCGGGCGCTCTGACCCGCATGACCGCAGACCTGCCCCGCTATAAGGAGAACCCGGGTGCGGCGCTGGGGCCGGACGGCATCGCGCCGGCCGTGCTATACATGGTCAGCGATTTGTCGGGCGACCAGACCGGCAAGGTGCTGGGCGTGTCCGGGTCCCGCGGCGTGCGCGAAATGCGGATGATGGAGATGGAAGGCTGGAAACCGCCGCACACGGGCTGGAAGGCCCAGGACATCGTTGATCATGCCAAGGAGATCTTCTTCTCCGAAGAGCAGATCAAGATGGGCGCGCGGCGGTTTTAGAAGGCCGTCATCCCGGGGCACGCGAAGCGTGAGCCCGGGATGCATACTCCGGATCGTGGTTATGGATTCCGGGCTCGCGACTGCGTCGCGCCCCGGAATGACGAATGAGAGGACAGACGAACGATGAAACTCACCGCCGACGCCAAGGGCACCTTCGCAATCGCGCCGACGCCGTTCCACGACGACGGCCGGATCGACGAGCGCTCGATCGACCGCCTGACCGATTTCTACGAGGAGGTCGGCTGCGACGGCGTCACGGTGCTCGGCATCCTCGGTGAGGCGCCGAAGCTCGATGCGGCCGAGGCCCAGCAGGTGGCGGTGCGCTTCGTCAAGCGCGCCAAGAAGATGCAGGTGATCGTCGGCGTCTCCGCGCCGGGCTTTGCGACCATGCGCTCGCTGGCAAAGGCGTCGATGGATGCAGGCGCGGCCGGCGTCATGATCGCGCCGCCGCCGTCGCTCCGCACCGACGACCAGATCATCGGCTATTTCAAGCAGGCGGCGGAGGCGATCGGTCCGGACGTGCCATGGGTGCTCCAAGACTATCCGTTGACGCTGTCGGTAGTATTCACGCCCGCGGTGATCCGCAAGATCGTCACGGACAATGCGAACTGCGTCATGCTCAAGCACGAGGACTGGCCGGGGCTGGAGAAGATCTCGACGCTGCGCAACTTCCAGAAGGACGGCTCGCTCCGCCCGCTCTCGATCCTCTGCGGCAATGGCGGCCTGTTCCTCGACTTCGAGATGGAACGCGGCGCCGACGGCGCCATGACCGGCTATGCCTTCCCCGAGTTGCTGATCGACGTCGTGCGGTTGTCGAAGGAGGGGAAGCGCGATGCCGCGCATGACCTGTTCGACGCCCATCTGCCGCTGATCCGCTACGAGCAGCAGCCGGGCGCCGGCCTTGCCGTGCGGAAATATGTGCTGCAGAAGCGCGGCATCATCTCCTCCAGCGTCCAACGCAAGCCGGGCGCAACCATCACGCCGGCGGCAAAGGCGGAGGTCGACTATCTCCTGTCGCGCGTCGCACGTGTCGACAAGCGCGCCAATCTTGGGCCGCAATCGAGCGCCGCAGGTTAGTCCCATGTCCGAGATATCAGCATCGCGTCCCGCCTCGACGATCCTCCTGCTGCGCGACGGCGCAAAGGAGATCGAAGTCTTCATGATGGTCCGCCACCACCAGATCGAGTTCAACTCGGGCGCGCTGGTGTTTCCGGGCGGCAGCGTCGACGCCGGCGACAAGGAGATTGTCGCCCGGTCTGATCTGTATTCGGGTGGCGAGGCCTTAAGCGAAGCGGACCGCGGCTTTCGTATCGCCGCGATCCGCGAGACTTTTGAGGAGAGCGGCATTTTGCTGGCGCGAGCGAAGGACTCGGGCGCGCCAATCGATGCCAGGCGCGCCGGGGAGATTGCGGATGCGCATCGCGTTGCGCTCAACGAGCACAAAATCAGCTTCCTGAGCATCCTGGCCGATAACGGCCTCCAGCTCGCGCTCGATACGCTGCTGCCTTACGCGCACTGGGTCACGCCTGAAGGCCTGCCGAAGCGCTTCGACACCTGGTTCTTCCTCGCCGCCGCGCCGCCCGATCAGCTCGGCGCCCATGACGGCCGGGAGTCGACGGACTCGATCTGGGTGTCGCCGCGCGAGGCGGTGGAGGGCGGCGAGAGCGGCCGCTTCAAGCTGCCGTTCCCGACCACGCGCAATCTGATCCGGCTCGCCAAGCAGGGCAGCGTGAGCGCGGCTCTGGACCATGCCCGCGGCATGTCGATCGTCACGGTGCTGCCTGTCATGACCAAGACCGATAGCGGCCGCCAGCTCCGCATCCCCCGCGAAGCCGGCTATGACGGCGAGGTGTTCGAGGTCGGGGCGGTCGGCTAGGACACTTCGACATCCAGCGAAGTATTGCTGACCGCGGACGCGCTAGGTTCCGCCCATCGCGAATGGACGGGACGGATCAGATGGACAACCGGCAGGACACCAACATCGCCGTCGAGCTGGCGCTGCTGGTCGCGCTCGCAACGCTCTGGGGTGGCTCCTACACCTTCATCAAGCTCGGCGTCGCCACCATCCCGCCGATCACGCTGATCGCCGCGCGCACCGCGATCGCGGGCCTGCTGTTGCTGCTCGTCATGTGGGCGCGCGGCGTCCGGATGCCGAGGGACGGCGCGACCTGGCAGCGCTTCGCGTTCCAGGCCGTGCTCAACAGCGTCATCCCCTGGACACTGATCGCCTGGGGCGAGCGCCATGTCGATGCCGCGCTCGCGACGATCCTCAACTCGGCCGCGCCGATCTTCACCTTCCTGCTCACCGCAATGGTCACCCGTCACGGGGCGACGACGCCGCGAAAGCTGTTCGGCGTGGTCGCCGGCATGGCCGGCATTTGCCTGATCGTCGGCGTCGATGCCTTCCGGGACATCGGCAGCGGCCTCGTTGCGGAGGCGGCGATCGTCGCCGCCACTGTCTGCTACGCCTGCGCCGCGATCTTCGGCCGCAGCTTCAAGGGTCTCGATCCGATGGCGCCCGCCGCCGGCTCGCTGCTGGCGGGTTCGGCGGTTCTGATCCCGGCCTCGCTGGTCGTCGAGCAGCCGTGGACGCTGTCGCCCTCGCTGAGCTCCGTGATGGCGCTGCTGGCGCTCGCCGTGCTCTCGACCGCGGCGGCCTTCGCGATCTACTTCCGCCTGATCCAGACCCTCGGCTCGGTCGGGACCACCGCGCAGGCCTATCTCCGCGTCCCGATCGGGGTGGCCATCAGCGTCGCCTTCCTCGGCGAGACCTTGAGCCGGACTGCCTGGATCGGCCTTGCCTGCGTGGTCCTCGGCGTCACCGCGATGACGATCCCGGCCTGGCGGCCGGTCAGCGTCAGACCGTCATAATCGGAGGAGAGAAGGGCGGCAGGCCCCCGATATTTAAGGATATTCGGGCTCCGAGGCATGTTCCCCCGGGGCCGCAATACGTCGTATATTGGACCGCCAGTAGCCGCCCGGTCCAAAACACCAATGTCCGCCGAATTGACGCCGACCCCTGAGAAGAAGCGAACATTTTCGCTCTCGATCGGCCAGCTCACGTTCGGCAGCTTCCTGTTGGTGCTGGCGGTGATCATCGTCACCTCGACCGCGAGCGTGATCGCGATCCGGCACATCGACACAACCTTCGCCGAGCTGCAGCGGCTCCAGAGCGTCGGCGACCTCGCCGAAGACATCGACCGCCGCATGAACGAGCTGCGCCTCGCGGCGCGCGACTTCGTCACCGATCCCGGCGCGGGCATCCAGTTCAAGCAGGTGGGGGAAGCGGCCTCGACGCTGAGCGACATCCTGAAGAAGACCCGCATCGAGCTCGCGCCCGAGCAGCAGGACATGATCGACGGGGTCACCGAGCGGCTTGCGACCTATCGCAGCGGCCTCGAGCGCATCTCGACCCTGATTGATCGCCGCGCCCTGCTGCTTGCCGGTCTGCCGCCGCTGCGCGACAAATTCGACGCGGCGGTCTCCAGCACTGCGGATCGCGAGCTGGCCGCGCGTCTGTCCGAGGCGCAGAGCCGCATCGCAATGGGGTTGTTCGCCCGCAATCCGTCTGCGGCCGAACAGGCTGCGCAGAGCATGCGGACGATGGACATTGCGGATGCCAAGTTGAAGGCGGCCGTGAGCGACTATGCCGAGGCGATCATCGCGGTGGCGGTCCGGGAGCGGCAGATCGCCGACATCGATCGCGACGTGCTGGGGACCGAGGGGCGGCTGATCGGGCGCGTCACCGAATTGCTGCGCGAGGTCAGCGCACGGCGCGGTCACGTGCTGTCGCGCGACTTCGCCCGCACGCTGACGGAAGCGCGGTGGCAGAGCATCGTGTTCGGCACCATCTGCGTACTGATCGGCATGCTCGCGGCGGGCTTCGTGGTGCGGCGGACCGTCCGGCCGCTTGCGAAGATCGCAAGGTCGATCCGCGCTCTGGCCGCCGGCGAGAAGCAGACCTCGATCCCGTCCGCCGACCTCGATAACGAGATTGGCGACATCGCGCGGGCGGCCGAAGTGTTCCGCCGCGCGCTGGAGGAGGCCGACACGGCGCGCGAGGCGGCGGTGCGCGCGCTCACCGAGCAGCGCCTCGCCGAAGAAAGCTACCGAAAGCTGTTCGAAGGCTCGGTCGACGGCATCTATGTCACGACGCCGGCCGGCGATCTCCTCAACGCCAATCCGGCGTTGGCGCGGATGATGGGCTATGACAGCCCGAAGCACCTTATCGGCAGCGTCAACGACATCGCCCACACAATCTATGTCCACCCCGAGGCGCGCGCCGAATATCAGCGGCTGATGGCACGCGACGGCATGGTGCGCGAGTTCGAGTACCAGGTGCGCCAGCGCAGCGGCGACATCCTGTGGCTCTCCGACAGTGCCACAGGCGTGCGGGACGAGGCGGGCAACATCGTCCGCTACGAGGGCACGCTGCGCGACATCACCGATCAGAAGCGGGCGGAAGACGCCATCGCCGAAGGCCGGCGCCTGCTCCAGCAGGTCATCGACACCGTGCCTGCGGTCATCAACGTCAAGAACCGCGACCTGCGCTATGTGCTGATGAATCGTTACATGGCCGGCATCTTCGGCATCGAGCCTAGCGATGCCATCGGCCGCACCACCGCCGACCTGATGTCGCGCTATGGCGCAGCCAAGACCGACGAGAACGACAAGAGTGTGCTCAGGCTCCGCAAGGGGCTGGGCTTCTACGAGGAGGAGTACCAGGACTCCTCCGGTAACATGCGGCAATGGCTTGTCAACAAGCAGCCGCTGCTCGATGCCGAGGGCGAGATCGAGCGGATCGTCACCGTGGCGCTCGACATCGGCGAGCGCAAGCGCGGCGAGCAGGAAATGCGCAAGGCCAAGGAATCCGCCGAGACCGCGCTGCGCAATCTGCGCGAGACGCAGGCCTCACTGATCGAGGCGGAGAAGCTTGCCGCGCTCGGGCGGCTCGTTGCCGGCGTCGCGCATGAGGTCAACAATCCCGTCGGCATCAGCCTCACGGTGGCCTCCGCGCTGGAGCGCAAGACCGCGACGTTCACGTCCCAGGTCGAGCGCGGCGAGCTCCGCCGCTCCACGCTCAACGATTTCCTCAAGACCAGCCGCGACGCGTCCTCGCAGCTCGTCTCCAATCTCAATCGTGCCGCCGAGCTGATCCAATCGTTCAAGCAGGTCGCGGCCGATCGCAACTATTCGGACCAGCGCATCTTCGATCTCGGCGACCTTACCGAGCAGGTGGTGATGAGTCTGCGGCCGGGCCTGCGCAAGCACAATCTGACGCTCAACGTCGACTGCCAGCCGAGCCTGACCATGAACAGCTATCCCGGCCCGTACGGACAGGTGCTGACCAATCTGTTTCTCAACTCGGTGGCACATGCCTTTCCGGACGGGCGTCCGGGGATCATCGACATCCAGGTGCGCGAGTCCGGCAAGGACAATGTCGAGATCATCTTCTCTGACAATGGCTGTGGCATGTCGCTCGACGTCCGCCGCCGCGCCTTCGATCCGTTCTTCACGACGCGGCGCGACCAGGGGGGCACTGGCCTCGGCCTGCACATCGTCTACAGCATCGTCACCAATCGCCTCGGCGGGCGGCTCGATCTCGATTCCGAACAGGGCGAGGGGACACGCATCCAGATTATCCTGCCGCGCGTCGCTCCGCTCGAACAGGCGGCGGAGTGACGTGGAGCCAATTCCGTTCCGATGGAATCGGAATGGGGCTCGAGATTCTTATTTTGACGCGTTTTCTTTACGCGAACCGGTATCCACTTCGCTCGAAAACGCTCTAGTCTGCCTCTGCGAGCTTGTGGAGGGTGGCGCCGAAAATCAGGCTGGCCTTGCCGACGAGCGCAGTCCCAGTCATCTCCGCGCTTGTATCGGTGAAGGTGCCGTTGACGCCGATGCCGACCGGCGCGGCACCGCCGAACAGCGGATTGTCATCGCCACGAGGCGAGGTGTGCCGCTGCACCAGGACCTCGCCCTTGAAGGTGTTGTTGTCCCTCACCGTGTAACTGCCGGTGTAATAGAGATAGGCATCGCCGCCAAGAATCTTGCCGTCGCGGAAAAGGATCACGCCGCTGCCCTTGCCGACTCGACCATCGAGCAGGGTTACGTGAATTGAATAGAGGCCGTTCTTCATAACGTCCCGTCAGCCAGCCGCCATTGCCCAAGGCGGACTGGTCCAGCTTTTATGCCAAAGCGCGTTCGCGCGCGCAACGCGGCAGTCGCCGATGGTCGTGACCGACCGCTGCGACGCGAGCCTTAGTTGTCCGGGCTTGTGTGTGATACTGTCATGACAGTCTCATCATGCAGCGAGGCCAGTCGACGCGAATCAAAGTTGGCCCGCGAAATGCATAACCGTTGTTGCACTGGCCGCGGGGTGCTGGAGCAAGACGAGCGTGATCAACTGGATTGATTCCGGCGGCGATGAGCCGCATCTGTGCAGTGTGCGTCCGACGAATTGCAAAAGCGAGCACTGGAGGACGCGTAGCAAGATACGCTGGCGAAGCGCGGCAAGCCTCACTTGCGTTTTAGCCTTGATAGCGTTCGCTGGGCCATTCGGCTACGCGCGCGATCGCGGCCAGTTCGTCAACACCAATGCCGAATTGAAGGCCTGGTTCGACGGTCTGCGCAGCGGCAAGGGGCCGTGCTGCTCCGATGCGGACGGTTCGGCGCTCTCGGACACCGATTGGGAGAGCAAGGACGGGCACTATCGTGTCCGCGTTCCGCGCCTCGGTTATGTTGTCGACGGCCAGCAGCAGGACTTCGTCTGGGTCGACGTGCCCGAAGAAGCCGTGATCTCGGAGCCTAACCGCGTGGGACGTACCATGGTGTGGCCGATCTACGGCTACACCGGCGTCACCATCCGTTGCTTTATGCCCGGTAGCATGACTTAGCCGGGCGACAGCACGCCCGGCTTCTCGTCGACGCCCTATGCGGGTGCGTCAGGTGTATTTCTTGTCGCGCTCGAGCAGCTCGATCGAGATGCCTTCGGGGCCGCGGATGAAGCAGACGCGGACGCCGGGCCGGATCGTTGTCGGCTCGCGCGTGAACGTAACCCCTTTAGCCTTGATCTCGGCGGCAACGGCGTCGATGTCCTTCACTGAGAGGCCGAAATGGTCGAGACCCTGATGGGGGTGCGATGGCGGCGGGTTGACGGCGCTGTCGCCTTCGAGCGGCGCAATGAAGATCCTGGCTCCGCCGAGATTGACGTCGATCCGTCCAGGCGCGCGCACGATCTCGCCACCGAGGGTGTCTTGCAGCCAGGCCGCGGTAGCCTCCGGATCGGGGCTGCGCAGATGGACGTGATCCCAAGTGACGACGACTGGCATTTCATTTCCTCCCGACGGGGTCTTCGACTTTGCGGCGGATGCTAGCGGCGCTAGCCGGTGATCGCCACCATCCTTGCCGATTCGCATGCGCGGGAACCTTAGTTGGCGTGCCGGATTAAGGTAAGCAGTGGTCGGGTCCGTCGTCGAACGGGCTTCGGCCGCTATCGGTGATTCAACCATGAACGCCAGGCTCGATCGGATCGGATTGGGACGCTTCGCCGGGATCGGCGAGAGAGTGGCGCGGGCCGTGACAATCGCGAGCGTCTCATTTGGCCGCAGCCTGTTGTGGCTGCTGGCGGTAATCATCGTCGGCTGCGGTGTCTGGATGCTGCTGCCCCTCTCCAAAGGCAACGGCGCCCAACCGGTGAAGTCGGAACTGGCGCCCGTCGAGACGGCTCCCTCGGGCGATGCGGCAGCCGCGGTCTCGCCGGCTTCCGAAGCTCAGACTCCGGCAATGGCTGAACTCAATCGCCTCAGGATTTCCTCGCAGACCTGGCGGCGCGGCGGCCTTGGCTCGAAGGCGCTGGTGACGTTCACGCTGCGAAATGACAATGACTATGCCGTAAAGGATGTCGAGATCGTCTGCGCGTTTGCGCGGCGCGACGGCAGTCATCTGACCGACCGCAGCCGCGTGCTGGCGGACCCGGTCAGCATGAAGAGCCGCAAGACCTTTGCGCACATCCCCGTTGGTTTCGTCAACGTGAATGCCGATCAGGCGAAGTGTTCGCTGGTCGCAGCACGGCGTGCGTAGAGGTAGAGGGCGCCACCTTCTGATAGCGGAAAAGTGACCCTCCCTGGCGCTTGGCCAAAAAACTTGGCGTCACCATTTGAACCGAGGAGCTGGGCCAGGAACCAATTAGAGGATCGCCGGTTAAGGCGAGGAACCCACGCGGGGATGCGGGGGGGCGGAGCGCGGTTGATGCCCATCTTTCGGTATTTCATGTTCGTCGGTGGAGCCTTGCTCGCACTGTTGTTTGTGGTGGATTACGTTCTGCCCTCAGAGCCGGCTACACAGGCCATCGCCACATCAAGCAACGACCAGCCGCCGATCCGCATCCGGTCTGATCGCCACTTGCCCGACCGCGTCGTGCTCGACACCAGTCAGCCGACGATTGCCGCGCCGGTGGTAACCGCCGCGGTCGTTGCGCCGCAGCCGCCGGTGCAGGAGAGCACGGCCTTGGCTGACATGTCCGCCAAGGCGCGAGTGCGCGAGACGTTCGCCCAGTTCACGCCGAAGCCCGAGGCGGCCGCAGCGAAGAAGACCCCGGTCCAGCACAAGCGCAGGGTCGCCAGGGCGCATCCGGCGCCGCAGTTCGGGCAGCAATTCGGCCGGCCCATGATGGTGGCACAGCAGCCGCATTTCGGGCTCTTCAATATGACCTGGTGACAGCGCCTTCGACCCGCCTCGAAACGAGGCGGGGAGGGCTTTTTATTGGCCAGCCTCTCTGCTAATTCGAACATATCCGAACGACGCGCCCCGGCGATGGCTTGTCCAGCACCGTCAGGTGGCGTTCGCGGAGGGCCCGTCATCGGGTCAGGGCGCTCGTAGCTCAGCTGGATAGAGCATCGGATTTCGATTCCGAGGGTCGGAGGTTCGAATCCTTCCGAGCGCGCCAGCAATATCAAAGTGTCCAGACCGAAGACATCGGTAACAGATCGTACCTAAGACATAGGTGACAACCTCGTGCCGAGCGGGTTGCCGATTGGTTGCAAGGTCATTTACTCCAGGGTCGATCCAGCCA
>NZ_LGHL01000002.1 GCF_001908205.1 Bradyrhizobium sp. NAS80.1 | reverse complement strand
ACCATCTTGGCCAGCGGCGACCAAGCTGCACAGACAGGCCGGACATCTGGATGCAAGCGATCCGATCAAACCTCACAATGCTCTTGTGCCACGGGGGCCGTCCACATATGGGATCCCGGATCGCGCTGCGCTTGTCCGGGACGACAGCGGAGGGTGCGGCAACAGCTACGCGTGCCCCGCCTCGTTCGAGAGCATGCCGGGGTCGATGCCAATCTTACGCAGGGCGCGGGCGTATTTCTCGTCGACGTCGTCGCCGAAGATCAGGTCAGCATCCGCGTCGCAATGGAGCCAGCCATTGCTCTGGATCTCGGTCTCAAGCTGGCCCGGTGCCCAGCCGGCGTAACCGAGCGCGAGGATGGCGTGCTTGGGGCCCGAGCCGTTGGCAATCGCCCGCAGGATATCGACGGTTGCCGTGAGGCAGACGCCGTCGTCGATCCTGAGCGTCGCGTTCTCGATGTAGAAGTCGCTGGAATGCAGTACGAAGCCGCGCCCGGTATCGACCGGGCCGCCGCGCAGCACCTTCATGCTTTCGGCATTCTCCGGCAACTTGATGTGTTCGCCCTTCTTGATGATGCCGAGTTGCTGCAAGAGCTCGGGGAAATCGATGCTGCCGGCCGGATGATTGACGATGATGCCCATCGCGCCCTCCGCCGAATGGGCGCAGAGATAGATCACCGAACGCTCGAAGCGAGAATCGCCCATCACGGGCATCGCGATCAGGAGCCGGCCGTCGAGATAACCCGAATTGGGGAGCGCGGGGCCTGCCCTGCGGGTGCTTTCGCCCGTCCTCTTGCCTGCGGGAGCCATCGGTAAAGCACTCCGGTTTCAATTCCTATCCTGATATCGGGCCGGTCTGCTGTCAAATCAAGCTTGCAGAGACTTGATTCAAGTGCATCCATCACAAGCAATTCAATGGTTTGCCCCGGGGGGACCCTGTAAAGACGTGCCATGCTCACAAGAGTTCCCATGCGTGCGGCGATCGGCGTCGCGACAACCCTGTTTGCGTCGTTGCTGGCGCTCGAAGCCCGTGCCGACGACGCTTCGCCATGGCAGCGCGACGGACATTCCGCGGTGCGGCTGCTCGCGGGATCGCGCAGCGGCGCGGTCCTGCTCGGCGGTATCGCGTTCCAGCTTCAGCCAGGCTGGAAGACCTACTGGCGCACGCCCGGAGACTCCGGCGTTCCGCCGCGGTTCGACTTCTCCAAATCGGAAAATGTCGAGGCGGTGACAGTGATGTGGCCGGCGCCGTTGAAGTTCGATGACGGCGCGGGCGGCCATTCGATCGGCTATCACGACCAGATCGTGCTGCCCTTGCGCATCGTCGCCAAGGCCGCCGACAAGCCGGTGACGCTGCGGGCCGAGATCAACTACGCGGTGTGCGAAAAGCTCTGCATTCCCGTCGACGCCAATGCCGAGCTCGGTTTCAACAGCGTGGCCTCCACCGAGGACGCAAATCTGCGTGCAGCGCTGGACACCGTGCCAAAGCCCGCCAATATCGGTGATGCCAATCCGCTCACCATCCGCGACATCAAGCGTGACGGGACTAAGAATGTGGTGGTCGACGTGGCTGTGCCTGATGGCCGCAACGTCAATCTTTTCGTGGAAGGTCCGACGCCCGACTGGTCGCTGCCGATCCCCGCGCCGGTCGAGCACAGCCCGCCCGGTGTGAAGCGCTTCTCGTTCGAACTCGACGGGCTGCCGCCGGGCGCCAAAGCCGAGGGCGCGGCGCTGAAGTTCACACTGGTCGGACCGGAAAAGTCGTACGAGTTCAGTACGAACCTGGAGTGATGCCCCCCCATCGTCCGGGCCCCCGTGCACAATTGCACGCGAGAACATGTACTCGAAAGGGCGCAGACGTCAGCGTCTGACGCTCAAGCGGAAATCATCAGCCAGAGCATACCGTTCGTGACCCGGAGCCGTCCCAATCATGGCGGTTCCGTTTTTGCCGAAGTAGCATAGTCAGGCTTTCAAACGTCGATAGGCTGCTGCCAGACGGGGCATTTTGCGCCACCGTCCAACCGCGAGGAGCAAGCCATGATGAATTTGAAAGTTCTTGGCGCTGTCGTGATTGCGGCATCCGCCCTGTCCAGTTCTGGTGCACTAGCGCAGGCGGCGCTCTCCAATCCGGACGCTTGCGAAGCTGAATTCTCCAGCTGCACGGGTCTTGGAACCGGGAGTACCCCCGTTTATCGATACAGGCAGCCACTGCGGCGAACGGCGTATCATCAGCCCGTGGCGGCGGGCGCTGCCATCGGCGGCTGGGGCAGTCCCAACGCCATGTACGGCGAATTGGGCTGGCACGGCGACTGGAATACGTATGCCACCCGCAACGGCATCGTCTGCAGGCCCGGCACCTATTTCAAGGGTGCTGACGGTGTCCGGCATCTCTGCCAATAGCCATCCGTTCTGAGGCTAAGTCTGGCGGCCCCAAAGGGCCGCCTCACTCTTGCCGAACCATGGCTCTCGTCCCGATTGGGCCAGCATGGAGGCGGCCAGGCGCCTGCTTTTTCCAGCTGATGATCGCTGGCAGCTCTCGAACCTCTGCAGGTTCACCGAACTCATACCCCCCTGACGGGCGCGCTGGTTCATGCGTACACGTCCCAGGCTAACATCTTTGACCCAACCGTATCTTAACGAATGGTTGCTAGGTCGAAGCCTGCCGCAGCATGCGGAACGCCTGGGGATCTCGACATGGCCGTGATGGATGCTGAACCCGCAACGACCGGACCGGCCGGGCTGATCGCGCGGCTGCGCGGCAAGCTGGCCGGCGGATCGAGCGAGGCTTCGCTGACGCGGCGGCTTGCCAGCACCATCTTCGTCATCCGCGTCATCAGTGCGGGCCTTGCCTATTTCTCGCAGGTCCTGCTCGCGCGCTGGATGGGCACGTCCGACTACGGCGTCTATGTCTATGTCTGGACCTGGGTGCTGCTGCTCGGCAGCATGATGGATTTCGGCATCTCGGCCTCCGCACAAAAGATCATTCCGGAGTACCGCGCCAGCGGCGATCATAGGCTGCTGCGTGGCTTCCTCTCCGGCAGCCGCTGGCTGACCTTCACCGTCTCCACGCTCTTGTCGCTTGCGCTCGCCGGCATCGTCAAACTGCTCTCGCCATGGATCGATCCGGCCGAGGAATTGCCGCTCTATGTCGGCTGCATGACGCTGCCCGCCTTCGTCGTCGCCAACACCCAGGACGGCATCGCGCGCTCGCACGACTGGATGCAGCTCGGCCTGATGCCGCAATTCATCGTCCGCCAGGCGCTGATCATCGGCATCACGGCCTGCGCTTTCCTGCTCGGCTATCATCTCGGCGCGGTGGCCGCGATGGTCGCGAGCGCCGGCGCAGTGTGGATCGCGATGACCGGGCAGATGGTGGTGCTGAACCGCAAACTCGCCGACCATATCGAGCCCGGCCCCAAGACCTACGACATCAGCGGCTGGCTTGCCGTCTCGCTGCCGATCCTGCTGGTCGAGAGCTTCTACCTGCTGCTCTCCTACACCGACGTGCTGGTGCTTCAGCAGTTCCGTCCCGCCGAGGAGGTCGGCGTCTACTTCGCCGTGGTGAAGACGCTCGCGCTGGTCTCGTTCATCCACTATGCGATGTCGGCGACGACAGCGCATCGCTTCGCCGAGTACAACGCACTCGGCGACAAGGCGCGCCTGTCGGCCTATGTGGCGCATGCCATAAACTGGACGTTCTGGCCGTCGCTGGCGGCGACCATCGTACTGCTCGCGCTCGGCAAGCCGCTGCTCTGGCTGTTCGGGCCGCAATTCGTGGTCGGCTACGACATCATGTTCGTTGCCGCGATCGGGCTGATGGTGCGCGCCGCGATCGGACCGGTCGAGCGTCTGCTCAACATGCTCGGACAACAGAGGATCTGCGCGCTGGCCTACGCGCTGGCGTTCCTGATGAATGTGATGCTCTGCATCGCGCTGGTACCGCGCTTCGGAGGCCATGGCGCCGCGGCGGCGACGTCGATCTCGCTCACCTTCGAGACGCTGCTGCTGTTCTGGATCGTGCGGCAGCGGCTGGGCCTGCACGTTCTGGCGTTTGGCAAATAGGCGCCGCGCGCTGCTCCAGCTTGCTGCCCTAGGGAACGGCCTTTTCGCAACATGCCCGCGAACGAGGGAAAACGCCTACCTATTTGGCAGCCGCAGCACAATTTTTCTTATTCTCGCCAAACAATTGCACCTCAGGGAAAGTTTATTCTACGTCATATTGCCCAACTCACGAGATAAACCTAAGATTCCCGAACTATGATTGATCCGCTCTACGTCGCCTCCGGATTCGGCGTCGGCCTGCTGGTCGGGATGACCGGCGTAGGTGGCGGCTCGTTGATGACGCCGCTCCTGATCCTACTGTTCGGCATTCATCCAACGACCGCTGTCGGCACCGATCTGCTCTATGCCGCCGCCACCAAGACCGGCGGCTGCGTCGTGCATGGCTGGTCGCGCAGCGTGCACTGGCCCGCGGTGCTGCGGCTCGCCTGCGGCAGCATTCCGGCAAGCGCCCTGACGTTGTTGGTGTTGTGGAAGCTCGATCTCAGAAGCGATGCCGAGCGCAACCTGGTCAACCTGGTGCTGTGCTTTGCCCTAACGCTGACGGCGATCTCCCTGATCTTCCGCAAGTCGATCCTGGAGCGTTACCGCAAAAGACTGGAGCGCATCGACGACCGCACAACGGCGATCGCGACCGTCAGCACCGGCATCGTGCTCGGCGTACTGGTCTCGATTTCGTCGGTCGGCGCCGGCGCCGTTGGCGTCACCGTTCTTCTGCTGCTCTACCCGCGCCTGCCGATGGCGACCATTGTCGGCTCCGATATCGCCCATGCCGTGCCGCTGACGCTGGTGGCCGGGACCGGACACTGGCTGCTCGGCTCGGTCGACTGGGGCCTGATGGGCGTTTTGCTGATGGGATCGCTGCCCGGCATCATCCTCGGCAGCTACAGCGCGACCCGCGTGCCGGAGACGGTGCTGCGCCTGGCGCTCGCCAGCGTCCTCATCGTGGTCGCCGGCAAGATCATGTTCGCGGAATTGAACCTGTCATCCGCGATCGTCACCGCTCTGGCCTGGAGCCATTGAACGAAAAACGGCGCCCCATTCTCGGTGTCGTCGCCCGGCTTGACCGGGCGACCCAGTATTCCAGAGACGCCTGTGATTGAGCCGAGAGGCCGCAGCGTACTGGATGCCCCGGTCAAGCCGGGGCATGACAGAGAGCGGAGCTACTCCGCAGTCCAGCCGCCGTCGATCGAGAGGTTGGTGCCGGTGATCTGCGCGGCATCGTCGCCGCACAGGAACAGCGCCAGCGCGGCGACCTGCTCGGAGGTGACGAACTCCTTGGTCGGCTGCGCGTCGAGCAGCACGTCGTTGATGACCTGCTCGCGCGTCAGGTTGCGCGCCTTCATCGTATCGGGGATCTGCTTTTCCACCAGCGGCGTCCAGACATAGCCGGGGCTGATGCAGTTGCAGGTGATCTTGTGGGTCGCGACTTCCAGCGCCACGGTCTTGGTCAGGCCCGCGATGCCGTGCTTGGCCGACACATAGGCCGACTTGAAGGGCGAGGCGACCAGCGAGTGCGCCGAAGCCGTGTTGATGATACGGCCCCAGCCTTTCTTCTTCATGCCGGGGACAGCAGCGCGAATGGCGTGGAAGGCCGATGACAGGTTGATCGCGATGATCTGGTCCCACTTCTCGATCGGGAATTCCTCGATGGGCGAGACGAACTGGATGCCGGCATTGTTGACGAGAATGTCGACCGAACCGAAGCTCTTCTCTCCGAGTGCGATCATCGCGGCGATTTCCGCCGGCTTGGTCATGTCGGCGGGCGAGTAGACCGCTTTCACCTTGAAGTCGGACTCGATCTTCAAGCGCTCCTTCTCGATGTCCTCTGGCGAGCCGAAGCCGTTGATGACGACATTGGCGCCGGCGCTGGCGAAGGCACGCGCATAGGCAAGCCCGATGCCACTGGTCGACCCGGTCACGACGGCATTCTTGCCTGACAGACTACCCATTTTACTCGCTCCTTTTTGCCGAGGGCGCGGTGACGTCCCCCGTGAGATCGTAGGTCACCATGGTCTCGCCGGACTGCGGTTTCTCGAGCCAGTCCTTGTGGCGCATCGACAGATGTACGTCGCGCACGCCGGCTTCCCAATGCTCGACCATGGCGACATGCGAGAAATCGTAATCCTTGGAAGAGGATTCGTAGTTCTTGCTGCGGTAGATCAGATGCACCACCGTGACGGTGCTTTCGCGCGCCGCCTTCGCAAGGAATTCGACGGAAGGGTCGTTCTTCAGATAGTCCGGCAATTTGCTGATCAGGTCGCGCACGGCCCTGCGGGCATTGTGCAGCTGCTTGTTCTTGTCGGTATTCATCCGCGTGCGGCTGGAATAGCGGATGTCCTTCTCACGCTCGGCGGCTTCGAGCAGCGAGGTCGGCAGGTCGCCGCGCGCGCTGAACAGATCGACCTGGAAGATCAGCATGTCGCGATCGACCTCGGCGTCGAGCACAAAGTCGAGCGGTGTGTTGGAGGCGATGCCGCCGTCCCAGTAATGCTCGCCGTCGATCACGACGGACGGAAAGCCGGGCGGCAGCGCACCGGAGGCCATGATGTGCTCCGGGCCGATCTTCTTGCCGAGCTTCCTGAACTCGAAATTGTCGAAATATTTGAAGTTGCCGGAGGTAACGCCGACGGCCCCGATCGACAACCGCGTCTTCAGGTCGTTGATGCGGTCGAAATCGACGAGGCGTTCCAGCGTCTTCTTCAAAGGCGCCGTGTCGTAGTAGCTCTGGGCTTGCGGGCTGCCGGGAGGCCAGAGCGGTGCGGGCGGGACGCGCGGCACGAAGAAGCCGGGCACGCCGAAGGTCGCGATCAGCGCGGCGCTGGTCGAATTGAACAGCTCGCGGCTGTGGTCGCTCTTGCCGATCGGCTTCCACGGTACAGGCGCGGAGACCATCTCCCAGAATTCCTTGAGCCGATTGACGCGTGTCTGCCCCTCATTACCGGCGATGATGGCGGCGTTGACCGCGCCGATCGAAATGCCGGCAACCCACTCCGGCTCGAAGCCGAAATGGCACAGCGACTGGTAGGCGCCAGCCTGATAGGAGCCGAGCGCGCCGCCGCCCTGGAGGACCAGGACACGCTGCGCCTTCGCGGGGACTGTTGCGACTTCCGGGCTATGATCGGTCATGCGGGAACAATAGCAAGAGGCGAGCCACCGTGACGACAGTCTGCCGCGGCGTCAATGCATCCCGGGATCAAGTCTGGCTTATCGCGGATCCGTCGAAGCCAGGATCATGGTCCAGAACACCTTGTACTTGGTGCCCGGAGCGTAGCTTGCCGCTATGCCCAATTTTGTGACACCGCTCTTGAGCATGTTGGCGCGGTGCGGGGGCGAGTCGCGCCAGCCGGAAAACGCTTCCGCCAGCGTATGATAGCCGGCCGAGATGTTCTCGACCGCCACGCTCGCCGGATAGCCGCCGGCGCTGAGCCGCTTGGCCAGGGGCGCGCGGACATCATGGTCCATCTTGTTCGCCGCCGCCATGGCGCCGGACTGGGATTCGGCAAGCCGCATCAGGTCGGAATCGATGACGACGGTGCCGAGGCCGTTGTTCTGGCGGTATTGCGAGATCATGATCGCGGCCGCCTGCGCATCGAGCTTGGAGCCCGGGACTGACATGTCGGCATACATGGACGGCTGCTGGATCGGCGCTTCGTTGCCGGCGCAGCCGGCAAGAAGCAAAGTGATTGATATCGCGACCGCAGCGCGCATGTGCAGGAGCCCCCAAATGAGGGGCCGTTGTTGCATACCAACCGTGGCTGAAAGGTGAATATTTAGGAAAATTTGACCCGACGGACCGGCTCAGCCGCTCGCAAATATCCGGTAACGGCGGGGCTCTAAGCCGATCGTGTCGCCGGCGCGCAGTTCCTTGTCGCGGGGGGGCGTCGATCTCGATGGTCTCGCCGGCTGATAGTGCGACCTCGGCTCGCTGCACGGGACCGAAATTGCGGACATGCCGCACGGCGCCCTCGAAGGCACCGCTGCCGGGCGGGCCTACCAGCATGTCATGTCGCCGCACGAACAGTTTTGACGCGCCAGGCGCAAGCCCTTCCGCCGCGAGGGAAAGCAGACGGTCGCCGAGCCTGATAACGCCGCCTTCGACCTGGACCGGCAGCTCGATGGACTCGCCGATGAAGCCATGCACGAACGCTGTCGCCGGGGTCTCGTAGACATCATCGGGCGAGCCGATCTGCTCGATCTTGCCTTTGTCCATCACCACGACGCGGTTGGCGACTTCCAGCGCCTCCTCCTGGTCGTGAGTGACGAAGATCGAGGTCACGTTGATCTCATGGTGCAGCGAGCGCAGCCATTTGCGCAGCTCCTTCCGCACCTTGGCATCGAGCGCGCCGAAGGGCTCGTCGAGCAGCAGGATGCGCGGCTCGATCGCGAGCGCGCGGGCGAGCGCGATGCGCTGGCGCTGGCCGCCGGAGAGCTGGCTCGGATAGCGGTCGGCGAGCCAGTCCAGCTGCACGAGATCGAGCAACTCCTTGACGCGCGCTCGGATGGTGGACTCATCCTTGCGGACGGCGCGCGGCTGCACGCGCAGGCCGAAGGCCACGTTTTCGAACACCGTCATGTGGCGGAACAGCGCGTAGTGCTGGAACACGAAGCCGACGTTCCGTTCGCGCGCGCCCTGCGCCAGCGCATCCTCGCCATTGAAAGAGACTTCGCCGGAGTCCGGCCAGTCGAGCCCGGCGATGATCCGCAGCAGCGTGGTCTTGCCCGAGCCGGACGGCCCGAGCAGCGCCAGCAGCTCGCCATTGTCGACCTTGAGATCGACGCCGTCGAGGGCTGCGAAACTGCCGAATTTCTTGACGAGATTCCTGACTTCAATGGTCACTGATGTCTTGTCCTTCGTCGAGATGACGTTCCAGAACGGTCTTGGCGATCAGCGTGATCAGCGCCAGCATCGCCAGCAGCGAGGCGATCGCAAACGCAGCGACGAACTGGTACTCGTTGTAGAGAATTTCGACGAGCAGCGGCATGGTGTTGGTCTCGCCGCGGATATGGCCGGAGACGACCGAGACCGCGCCGAACTCGCCCATCGCGCGCGCATTGCAGAGCAGGACACCGTAGAGCACGCCCCATTTGATGTTGGGCAGCGTGACGCGGAAGAACGTTTGCAAGCCCGAGGCGCCGAGCGAGATCGCGGCCTCCTCCTCCTGCGTGCCCTGCTCCTGCATCAGGGGGATCAGCGCGCGCGCCACGAACGGGAAGGTCACGAAGGTGGTGGCGAGCGCGATGCCGGGGACCGCGAACAGGATCTGGATGTCGTGATCGCGCAGCCAGCCACCGAAATAGCCCTGCGCGCCGAACAGCAGCACGAAGACGAGGCCCGAGATCACCGGGCTCATCGAGAACGGCAGGTCGATCAGCGTGACCAGGAACGTCTTGCCCTTGAACTCGAACTTGGCGATGGCCCAGGCAGCGACGAGGCCGAACACGAGATTGAGGCCGACCGAGATCGCCGCAACCAGCAGCGTCAGCCGGATCGCAGCCAGCGCCTCCGGCTCGGCGAGCGCGGCGAGATAAGCGAGAATGCCCTTCGAGAACGCTTGCGCGAATACGACGACCAGCGGCAGCACGACGAAAACGGAGAGGAAGACCATCGCCAGCGCGATGATGACGATGCGGACCGTCCTCCGTTCGGTCCGAAGGTTGTCGTGCGCTGCGGCGGCGTGCGCACGCGCATCGGGCGAGGCCAGCGAAACGGAATCTGCGATCTGCATCGTCATGATCCCACCTCAGCGCGTCGGGATCCGGCTCTGCGCCCAGCGCTGGAGCCGGTTGACGGCGAAGATGACGACGAAGGAGACGACGAGCATGACCACCGCGATGGCGGTCGCATCGGCATAGCGGAATTCGGAGAGACGGATCACGATCAGGAGCGGCGCGATCTCGGACACGTTCGGCAGATTGCCGGCGATGAAGATCACCGAGCCGTATTCGCCGACGGCGCGGGCGAAGGCGAGCGCGAGGCCGGTGAGCAGCGCCGGGGCCAGCGAGGGCAGGATCACGCGAATCATCGTCTGCCAGCGGCTCGCCCCCCAAGCTGCCCGCGGCCTCCTCGATTTCAGGATCGAGATCCTGGAGCACCGGCTGCACCGTGCGCACCACAAAGGGGATGCCGATGAAGATCATGGCGATGAAGATGCCGAGCGGCGTGAACGCCACCTTGATGCCGAGCGCGGCGAGCGGCGCGCCCAGCCACCCCTTCTCGGCGAACAGCGAGGTCAGTGCGACGCCGGCAACCGCCGTCGGCAGCGCGAAGGGCACATCGACGATGGCATCGAACAGCCGCCGGCCCGGAAAGCGGTAGCGCACCAGCGCCCAGACGATGATGCTGCCCATCACCAGATTGACGCAGGCCGCCGCAAAGGCGAGCCCGAAGGAAACGCGGAGCGCATTCAGGGTGCGGCGGCTGGAGAGGATGGCCCAGAACTGCTCTGGGCTCAGCTCGAACGATTTCAGGAACAGCCCCGCGAGCGGAATCAGGATGATGACGGACAGCCAGGACAGCGTCAGTCCCATCGTGAGACCGAAGCCCGGCAATGTCCGGCGTCGTGCTGTGATTGCGCTCACTAGCCCCCCCTGCTAAAGCCTCTTAAGACAGCGCCCGATCAGTTCTTGTAAATCTGATCAAAGACGCCGCCGTCGGCAAAATGTTCCTTCTGCGCCTTGGTCCAGCCGCCGAACACCTCGTCGATCGTGAACAGCTCGACCTTTGCGAAGGCGTTTTCATACTTCTTGGCGATCTCGGCATCGCGCGGACGGTAGAAGTTGCGCGCGGCGATCTCCTGACCTTCCCTCGTGTACCAGTACTGGAGGAAGGCATCGGCAACGTTGCGGGTGCCCTTCTTGTCGGCAACCTTGTCGACGATCGCGACCGGCGGCTCGGCGAGGATCGATTGCGGCGGCGCCGCGATCTCGAATTTTTCCGGACCGAATTCCTTCAGCGCGAGATAGGCCTCATTCTCCCAGGCAAGCAGCACGTCGCCGACGCCGCGCTCGACGAAGGTCACGGTGGCGCCGCGCGCGCCGGTATCGAGCACCGGCACCTGCTGATAGAGCTTTCCGATGAAGTCCTTGGCCTTGTCGGCGGAGCCGTATTTCTTCTGCGCAAAGCCCCACGCCGCCAGATAATTCCAGCGCGCGCCACCCGAGGTCTTCGGGTTCGGCGTGATCACGGCAACGCCCGGCTTGAGCAGATCGTCCCAGTCCTTGATGCCCTTCGGATTGCCCTTGCGCACCAGGAACACGATGGTCGACGTATACGGCGATGAATTCTGCGGCAGCCGCTTCTGCCAGTCAGCCGCGGTGAGGCCCTTGGCGGCGATGGCGTCGATGTCATAGGCGAGCGCGAGCGTCACCACATCGGCCTGCAATCCGTCAATCACCGCCCTCGCCTGCGATCCGCTGCCGCCATGCGACTGCTTGATCTCGACGCTCTTGCCAGTCTCCTTCTGATAGGCGTTCGCGAACGCCTTGTTGAATTCGACGTAGAGCTCGCGCGTCGGATCGTACGATACGTTCAGCAGATTGATGTCAGCAGCGAGAGCCGAGCTTGCCCAGAGCAGTCCTGCAGCGAGCGGAACGATACGGCGCATCATGTCCATCTCCATTCACTTCGCCGACGTCAATGTCGGCGAAGGCATGCAGGCGAAACTCGTGGCGAAACGCTCTCAAGTCAACGGAACCGGATTTTCTTGTTCGCAGCGTGGCAGCTCGACTGTGCTACGAAGTCTTCATCGTGTGGATGCCGCATTCTGTCTTGGCCCGGCCGCGCCAGCGACCGGCACGCGCATCCTCGCCTTCGGCCGTTCTGCTCGTGCAAGGCATACACCCAACCGAGAGAAAACCGGACTCCACCAGGGGATGCCGCGGCAATTTGGCGCGGACGAAAATCGCCTCGAGTTCCTCGCGCGTGACGTTGGCGAAGGGATTGAATTTCAACCGTGCGCCGTCGTCCTCGACCACCGGAATGTCGGCGCGCGCATTGCCCTGAAAGCGCTTGCGTCCGTTGATCCAGGCCGAGAAAGGCTTTAGTGCGCGAGACAGCGGTTCCACTTTACGGATACGGCAGCAGGCGTCGGGATCGGAGAACCAGAGGTCGCGGTGGGGATCTTCGCGCGACAGCGCCTCCTCGGCCGGCTTCATCGAGCGGACATCCTTCAATCCGAGCGTTGCGATCAGCGTGTCGCGATAGGCAAGCGTCTCCTCGAACAGCCAGCCGGTGTCGAGGAAGATCACCGGGATCGCCGGATCAACGTCCGCCATGACCTTGAGCAGCGTCGCCGATTCCGTGCCGAAGGACGACACCAGCGCAAGCTTCTCGCGCCCGACGGTCCTCAGGGCCGCAGCGATGACTTCCGCGGGCGAGGCATTACGCAGGTCACGATCGAGCTCATCCGCCGAAGGCAGCGCAGAGATGGACGAGACCTGGGGCGCGATTGCGTTCACGTGCCGACACCTTCGGAGTGACGCAACTGCATGCGCCGGTGCAGCGCCGTGACGCGACCGTCGCCGGTCGGCTGGTAGAACACCGAATAGCGCTTCGCGGTCTGCATGAAGGCTTCCGCGTCGGCCTGCTTTTTCACCTCGAAAGAATCGAAGCCGGCGCGCAGCATGAACACGAACTGGTCGCGCAGGATCTGGCCGGTCGCTCGCAATTCGCCGCGGTAATTGTACCGCTCGCGCAATAGCCGGGCCTGGCTGTAGGCGCGCCCGTCACGGAAAGTCGGGAACACCAGCGCGACGGCCGCGACCTTGCCGAGATACGGCACGAGCTCGTCGATGTCGCGGTTGTTAGGCCAGATCACGCCGACCTTGCCAGCGCGCTTGAGCAACGCATCCGCATCGCTGACGAAGCGCTCGGCCGGCACCAGGATGTCGCCGCCCTCGGGCAGCGGCGTGTCGACGGCAAGCTTGACGAAGCTGTCGTCGACGATCTTTCCGCCGTTAACGAGTGGCATAGACGCGCTCCTTGAAGGGTTCGACGCCGAGGCGTTTCACCGTCTCGATGAACAGCTCCTCGGGCCGCTCGCGCAGCGCAAGATAGGCTTCCACAATGTCTTCGACGACGTCGGCGACCTCGTCGAACTTGACGCCGGGACCGATCAGATTGCCGAGCGCGGCGCTCTCGTCGGCGCGGCCGCCAATGGTGATCTGATAGACCTCCTCGCCATTCTTCTCGACGCCGAGAATGCCGATATGGCCGACATGGTGATGGCCGCAGGCATTGATGCAGCCGGAGATATTGATGTGCAGCCGGCCGATCAGATTGGCGAGCTCGTGATTGGCGAAGCGCCGCGTTAACTCCTGCGCGATCGGGATCGAGCGCGCATTCGCCAGCGAGCAATAATCGAGCCCGGGGCAGGCGATGATGTCGGTGATCAGGTTGACGTTCGGCGTCGCAAGCCCAAGCTTGTCGAGCGACTTCCACAGCGCCGGCAGGTCGCGCTTGGCGACGTGCGGCAGCGCGAGGTTCTGCTCGTGACCGACGCGGATCTCACCGAAGGAATATTTGTCGGCGAGATCGGCGAGCGCATCCATCTGCTCGGCCGTGGCATCACCCGGCGGCCCGCCGGTCGGCTTCAGCGAGATCGTGACGATGGAATAGCCCTGCACCTTGTGCGGAGCCACCGAGTTCTTGCGCCATGCCTCGAAATCGCGATCGGCCGCGGCCTGCCGCAGCTCGTCCGGCATGTGCGGCAGCTTCTCGTAGGCCGGATAGGTGAAGCGTGAGCGGATGTCCTCGATCACCTCGTCGTCGATCTGGAGCAAGGAGTTGCGGATGTGCTGCCACTCCTCCTCGACCTCGCGGGAGAATTTCTCGGTGCCGAGCTCGTGCACCAGGATCTTGATGCGCGCCTTGTAGATGTTGTCGCGGCGGCCGTACTGGTTGTAGACCCGCAGGATCGCCTCGATGTAGCTCAGGATGTCACGACCATGCACGAAGTGCTTGATGGTCTTGGCGATGAACGGCGTGCGGCCGAGGCCGCCGCCGACGAGCACCCCGAAGCCGGTCTCGCCCTTCTCGTTCTTGATCAGACGCAGGCCGATATCGTGGATCTTGATCGCGGCACGGTCGTGGTCGGATGCGGTAATCGCGATCTTGAACTTGCGCGGCAGGAACGAGAATTCGGGATGCAGCGTGGTGTGCTGGCGGATCAGCTCCGACCAGATGCGGGGATCCTCGATCTCGCCGGGCGCGACGCCGGCCCACTGATCCGAGGTGACGTTGCGCATGTTGTTGCCGGAGGTCTGCATCGCATGAATGCCGACCTTGGCCAGATCAGCCAACGCATCCGGCAGCTCGGCGAGCTTGATCCAGTTGAACTGGATGTTCTGCCGCGTGGTGAAATGGCCGTAGCCGCGATCGTATTTCCGCGCGACATGCGCGAGCGCGCGCAGCTGGTTCGTTGCCAGCGTTCCGTAGGGAATCGCGACGCGGAACATGTAGGCGTGCAGCTGCAGATAGACGCCGTTCTGCAAGCGTAGAATCTTGAACTCGTCCTCGGTGAGCTCGCCCGAGAGGCGCCGCTTCACCTGGTCGCGGAACTCCGAGACGCGCTCGTTGACCAGCGTGCGGTCGATTTCGTCGTAAGCGTACATGAGAGATTGCCTTAAACCTGGACCGGCTGTCCGATGGTCACGCCGGTGCGGCGGATCTGTTCGCGCAGATTGCCGGGCTCGATCTTGCCGTCCTCGCCAACCTGCACCGGCGCTATATAGGGACCGATCGCGCCGACGTCATCAGCCACGGACTCCGCAAGCAACGCCTTGGCGTCATCGGAGTTGCGCACGATTGCGGCCTCCGACAAGTCTGCGGACCAACCCTTGGCAGCGGTGCGATAGACCACGATGCCGTCCCAGGTGCGGTTGGCGGTCACGACCGAGGGGCCGGCGATTTTGATCTTCTTCTGTTCAAGCGGTGAGGTCATTCGGCTGCATCCAGTAGGTCAGAGATGATTTGCTTTGGAGTTTGGCGGCGAAGGGAACCGGCATGCCGAACCACGTCACCGATGATGAGGATGGCGGGACCGCCATTGGTCCGCCGCACGAGCTCAGGCAGATCGCGCAGCGTGCCGATCGCGCCTTGCGCGTCGGGACGCGTGACGCGAGCGAACACACCGACCGGCGTCTCCGGGGAACGGCCGGCGGCGAAGAGGCCGGCGCGTATGGCAGGCGCAGCAGTCATGCCCATGTAGACCACAACGGTCATCTTGGTGTCGGTCAGCGTCGACCAGTCCACCGTCTCGGCATCGCGCGCCTTGTGCGCGGTGAGGAATGTGATGCGGGTCGCTTCATGACGGTAGGTGAGCGGCACCTCGAAATCGGCGGCACCGCCGAGCCCCGCGGTGATGCCGGGAACGATCGAATAGGCAACGCCCGCTGTGCGCAACGCTTCCACCTCTTCGCCGCCGCGGCCGAACACGAAGGGATCGCCGCCCTTCAGTCGCACCACACGCTGGCCGGATTGCGCGGCTTCGATCATGCGCCTGTTGATGGCGTCCTGACCGATACCGGGCTTGCCGACGCGGCGGCCGACCGGAACGCGCGTGGTGTCGCGGCGGATGCGGTCGAGAATCTCAGGCGAGACGAGCTCGTCGTGGAAGACGATATCGGCGTCCTGGAGCGCGCGCAGCGCCTTGATGGTGAGAAGATCGGGATCGCCCGGACCGGCACCGACCAGCGTAACGGAGCCTTCGGGCTTGTCGGCGCGCGCAAACGCGGATGGATCGGAGATCGCCTTGAGCGCCGCATCGGCCTCGCCCTTGCGGCCGGCGAGCACGGAAGCGCCGATCGAACCGTCGATGACGCGCTCCCAGAAACGGCGGCGCAGTGGAAACTCGGCGATGCGCTCATTGATGGATTTGCGGAAGCCGCCGATGAACTCGGCGAGCTCGCCGATACGCGCCGGCAGCAGCGCCTCGATCTTCTCGCGCACGCGTCGCGCCACCACCGGTGACGTGCCACCGGTGCCGACCGCGACCACGACGTCGCCGCGGTCGACGATCGCCGGGAAGATGAAGCTGGAATGTTCGAGATCGTCCATGACGTTGACGGGCAGGCCGAGCGTCTTGGCGCGAACCGACATCGCAACGCCGGCATCGCCCGCGCCGGCGCAGACAACGGCGATGACGCCGGTAAGATCGGCCGCGAGCGGATCGCCCGCTGCGATATCAATGCGCGCGGCATCTTCGGACCTGAGGCTCAAGTCGTGATCGCCGTCGATCGCATGCACGCGAATGCGCGCACCGGCTGCGGCCAGCACGCGCAATTTCGCACGCAAAAGCTCGCCCGCGCCGATGAGGACCACCGGACCGGCCTTGAGATCGAGGAACACCGGCAAGAACCGCATACGATACTCGCTTCCCCACATCCGGGGTTGACTGGAATTATTTTCTATATATGTGTCGTTTCAAGCGCGCAAAGAGAAAATTTCTTCTTCTCTTCCGCATCGCAAGTATGGAATTTTCTCCTCCAAACGCAAAGTGGCAGAGATGCATCTTCTCAAGGACGATTCCGTTGCTGATCGATTGAGCAGCCCGGCGGTGGCCGAACGCGTGCACGCGCAAGAATTTTCCGCTGACCTTGCCCCGAGCATGGATCATCTCGACCAACTCGAAGCCCAGAGCATCTACATCTTCCGCGAGGCCTTCGCCCGCCTGAAGAAGATTGCCCTGCTGTGGTCGCTCGGCAAGGACTCCAACGTCATGATCTGGCTGGCGCGCAAGGCGTTCTTCGGCCGCATGCCGTTCCCAGCCCTCCATGTCGACACCGGCAAGAAGTTTCCGGAGATGTATCGCTTCCGCGATCATTACGGGAAAGAGTGGGATCTCGATCTGCGTGTCGAGCCCTGCCCTCCCATCGATGCCGTCGACCCAACGCTGCCGCCGGCCGCCCGTTCCGCCGCGCGCAAGACCGAGGGCCTCAAGATGGCGCTCGGCAAATACGGCTTTGACGGCCTGATCGCCGGCATCCGCCGCGACGAGGAGGCAACGCGCGCCAAGGAGCGCGTGTTCTCGCCGCGCGGCCTGGAAGGCAATTGGGACGTCCGCGACCAACCGCCGGAATTCTGGGACCAGTTCAACGCTTCGCCGCCGACGGGCGCGCATCTGCGCATCCACCCGATCCTGCATTGGACCGAGGCTGATATCTGGGCCTACACCAAGCGCGAGAATATTCCGATCATCCCGCTCTACCTCTCCCAGAACGGCAAGCGCTATCGCTCGCTGGGTGATCAGGACATCACCAATCCGGTCGCTTCGACCGCGTCGAACATCGACGAGATCCTGGTCGAGCTCGAGCAGACCAAGGTGCCGGAGCGCGCGGGCCGCGCGCTCGACCACGAGACCGAGGACGCCTTCGAGCGTCTGCGCGTCGCCGGCTATCTCTGATTCCTGAGGACGTAACGCGGCTATGAACATGATCGTCACCACGGCTTCGCCCGCCACACCGAACGGCACCACGCGTCCCCAGGTGCGCATCGTCATCGTCGGCCATGTCGATCACGGCAAGTCGACGCTGGTCGGTCGCCTCCTGCATGAGACCGGCAGCCTGCCCGAGGGCAAGCTCGAGATGCTCAAAGCCGTCAGCGCGCGGCGCGGCATGCCGTTCGAATGGTCGTTCCTGCTCGATGCGCTGCAGACCGAGCGCGATCAGGGCATCACCATCGACACCACG
This sequence comes from Bradyrhizobium sp. NAS80.1, assembly GCF_001908205.1. Lineage (GTDB taxonomy): Bacteria > Pseudomonadota > Alphaproteobacteria > Rhizobiales > Xanthobacteraceae > Bradyrhizobium. The sequence goes on along the minus strand of NZ_LGHL01000002.1, from coordinate 28,104 downwards.
CAGATCCGCTTCCGCACCAATTCGCGCGACATCGTGCTGATCGACGCGCCTGGCCACGCCGAATTCCTCCGCAACATGATCACCGGCGCCTCGCAGGCCGACGGCGCAGTGCTGATCATCGACGCGCTTGAAGGCGTGCGCGACCAGACCCGGCGGCACGGCTATCTCCTGCACCTGCTCGGCGTGAAGCAGGTCGCGATCGTCGTCAACAAGATGGACCGCGTCGACTTCTCCGCGGAACGTTTCAAGGAGATCAGCGACGAGATCTCGGCGCATTTGCAGGGCCTCGGCGTGAGGCCCGCGGCAGTGATCCCGATCTCGGCGCGCGACGGTGACGGCGTTGCCGAGCGCACCGATCGCATCGGCTGGTACAAGGGACCGACCGTGGTCGAGGCCCTCGACCGGCTCGAGCCGGCGCGGCCGCTTGAAGCGCTGGCGCTGCGCCTGCCGGTGCAGTCGATCTACAAGTTCGACGACCGCCGCATCGTCGCCGGCCGTATCGAATCCGGCAGCCTCATTGCCGGCGACGAGATCGTGATCATGCCGGCTGGCAAGATCGCAAGGATCAAGACAGTCGAAAGCTGGCCGGTGACGCCGGTCGCAGGCCGGCAGGGCGCTGGCCGCTCGGTCGGCATCACGCTCGACCGTGAACTGTTCATCGAGCGCGGCGACATCGTTGCACATGCCGGCACCGCTCCCCGCGAGACGCGACGGCTGCGCGCGCGCATCTTTTGGCTGCATGACAAGCCGCTCGCCAAGGGCGACCAGCTCCTGGTCCGCTGCGGACCGAAGGAAAGCCGCGCCACCGTCGTCGCCATCGAGAAGGCGGTTGATCCCGGCGAGCTGTCGAGCGTCGAGAACAAGGCGATCGGCCGCAACCATGTCGGCGAGATCGACATCTCGTTGTCCAATCCGATCGCGGTCGATCCCTACACAGAAAATCCGCGGACCGGTCGCCTCGTGATCGAGGTGTCCGGGCGCATCGCCGGCGGCGGCCTCGTTCTGTCCGTCGATGCCGGCCAGCGCGCTGTGCCTGTCGACATCGTGCCGGTGGAATCGGCGCTGCGGCCCGACGAACGCTCCGCGCGTTACCGCCATAACGGCGCGGTGGTCTGGCTCACGGGCCTGCCGGCTTCGGGCAAGTCGACGCTGGCGAAGGCACTGGAGCGACGGCTGTTCACCAATGGCGGCTCGCCGATCCTGCTGGACGGCGATACTCTGCGTGCCGGGCTCAACAGCGATCTCGGCTTCTCCGCCGCTCATCGCAGCGAGAACATCCGCCGTCTCGCCGAGGTCGCGACGCATCTCGCCCGCAACGGCCACATCGCGATTGTCGCCGCGGTCTCACCGGCCCGCGAGGACCGCGCCACGGCGCGCCGCATCGCCGACACCGCATTCCGCGAGATCCATGTCGCTACGCCTGCAGAGATTTGCGAAGAGCGCGATCCCAAGGGCCACTACAAGAAGGCCCGCGCCGGCGCTCTCGCGTCGTTCACCGGCATCGGCAACGACTACGAGGCCCCGCAGGCGGCCGAGCTCGTAATCGACACGTCGACGCGGACGGTTGCGGACTCAGCGGACGAGATCGAGCGCATGCTGAAGACGACCGGCGTGTTGTTCGACGAGGTCGTGGATCTCGCCGCGAATATTTGAGGCGCTCTCGCTGGTTCGCTCGTATATCCGCGCATGCGGTGCGTTCCCTCCCCCCCCTTGCGGGGGAGGGCCAGGGAGAGGGGTTCACACGGGGACTCTCTCCATCAGCGCGAACTGATTTTGTCCTCAAATTCGGACACACCTTTTCCTGGGCTACCCCCCCTCCCCTGCCCTCCCCCGCAAGGGGGGAGGGAGCGCCGTGTGCGCGTGGCGCCGAAGCCGGGCATTCGTTTGTAAAACGAGCCAAGCCCACACCACGTCTTGACATTTTGACAAACCCCTGGGGGTCTTCTCATTGCCTCGATTTTGGGGCTAATAGGGCTCCGAAAGCCGCCCTTTATGGGCGCATTTTGCTGCTGTCGGGTCAAAAGCAGCCGAAAACGGCCATTTCCAACAAGAAAGCCCATCATGAAACGCGTCGACGCCCACGGATTGAAGATCGCTCCTGTCCTGTTTGACTTCATCGCCAAGGAAGCGGCCCCGAAATCGGGGATCGCGCCGGACGCGTTCTGGGCCGGGGTCGCCGCCATCATCAAGGACCTGGGGCCGAAGAACCGCGCGCTGCTGGCGGTGCGCGACACGCTGCAGGCCAAGATCGACGACTGGCACCGCGCCAACAAGGGCAAGGCATTCGACCTCAATGCCTACACCGCCTTCCTGAAGGACATCGGCTATCTCGTCCCTGAACCGGCGACGCAGAAGGTCGAGACCGCCAATGTCGACGAAGAAATCGGCCAGATCTGCGGGCCGCAGCTCGTCGTGCCTCTCACCAATGCGCGCTATGCGCTGAACGCGGCGAATGCGCGCTGGGGCTCGCTCTATGACGCCTTCTACGGCACCGACGCGATCCCGCACGATCCTTCCGAGAGCGGCAAGGGTTACAACAAGGCGCGCGGCGACAAGGTGATCGCGAAAGCGAAAGCCTTCCTCGATGCCGCCGTGCCACTGGCGACCGGCAGCCACACCGACGTCACCGCCTATAGCGTCGTCGCGGGCCAGCTTGCGGTTAAGCTGAAAAGCGGCAATGCCACCGCGCTGAAGAACGCCGCGCAGTTCGCAGGCTTCCAGGGCGATGCGGCTGCGCCGAGCGCGGTGCTGCTCGTCAACAACGGCCTGCATGTCGAGGTGAAGATCGATCGCAACAGCGCGATCGGCAAGGACGATCCGGCCGGCGTCGCCGACATGATCATGGAAGCAGCGGTCTCCACCATTCTCGACATGGAGGACTCGGTCGCCGCGGTCGACGCCGAGGACAAGGTGCTGGTCTATCGCAACACCCTCGGTCTCATGAACGGGACGTTGTCTGCCGACTTCGAGAAGGGCGGCAAGACGATGACGCGCTCGCTCAACACCGATCGCAGCTACAAGACGCCTGATGGCAAGGGCGAGATCAAGCTGCACGGCCGCAGCCTGCTGCTGATGCGCAACTGCGGTCACCACATGTTCACCGATGCCGTGCTGGACGAGAAGGGCGAGGAGATTCCGGAAGGCCTGCTCGATGCCGCCGTCTCCGGGCTTCTGGCCATCCACGACCTCAAGGGCAATTCCAAGGTCAGGAACAGCCGCACCGGCTCGGCTTACATCGTCAAGCCGAAGATGCACGGCCCCGACGAGGTGTCGCTGACCTGCGAGATCTTCGATCGCGTCGAGAAGATGCTGGGCTTGCCTGAAAACACGCTCAAGGTCGGCATCATGGACGAGGAGCGACGCACCACCGTCAACCTCAAGGCCTGCATCCAGCGCGCCTCCAAGCGCATCATGTTCATCAACACCGGCTTCCTCGACCGCACCGGCGACGAGATCCACACTTCGATGGAAGCCGGTCCCATGATCCGCAAGAACGAGATGAAGGCGCAGGCCTGGATCAAGGCCTATGAGGACTGGAATGTCGACATGGGCCTGATCGATGGCCTGCCCGGCCATGCCCAGATCGGCAAGGGCATGTGGGCCGCGCCCGACAAGATGGCGGACATGCTGGCGCAGAAGCTCGCCCATCCGCAGGCCGGCGCCACCACCGCCTGGGTGCCCTCGCCGACCGCGGCGACGCTGCACGCCCTGCACTACCACCAGGTCAACGTCATCGCGCGCCAGCAGGAGCTCACCAAGGGCGGGCCGCGCGCAAAACTCTCCGACATCCTCACCATTCCGGTGTCGAAGTCGAACTGGGCGCCCGATGATGTCAAGCAGGAGATCGACAACAACTGCCAGGGCATCCTTGGCTATGTCGTGCGCTGGATCGACCAGGGCGTCGGCTGCTCCAAGGTGCCCGACATCCACGATGTCGGCCTGATGGAAGACCGCGCGACCTTGCGCATCTCCAGCCAGCATCTCGCCAACTGGCTGCACCAGGGCGTCATCACCGAAGCGCTGGTGATGGAATCGCTCAAGCGCATGGCCACCGTCGTCGACAAGCAGAATGCCGGCGATGCCATCTACAAGCCGATGGCGCCTGCCTTCGACGGCGTCGCCTTCAAGGCCGCCTGCGACCTCATCTTCAAGGGCCGCGAGCAACCGAACGGCTACACCGAGTACATCCTCACCGCGCGCCGCCGCGAGGCCAAGGCTCTTAGCTAACGAGGCTCTTAGCTAACGAGGCTCTTAGCTAACAAGGCTGCGGGTTCAGCCCGGTCACTGGAATGTCAAAAGCCCCGGCGCCAGCCGGGGCTTTTTTGTTGGGCGAAAGGTCGCCGCGCGCTGGGGAACGGCGGCGCGCCGGTCGCGTTGTCGAGCCGTCAGCAACGGGAGATGCTCATGGACTGGAACCGCATCGAAGGAAACTGGAAGCAGTTCAAGGGTTCGGCCAAGGAGAAGTGGGGCAAACTCACTGACGATGACCTCAAATTGATCGAGGGTCGCCGCGAACAGCTCGAGGGCCGGCTCCAGGAGCGCTACGGCAAGGCCAAGGACCAGGTTCGTCAGGACGTCGACGACTGGCTCAAGTCGCTGCACTAAGGCAACAACAACGAAGCCCCAGCTCACGCTGGGGCTTTTTTTATTGAGAGCCGTAGCCCGGATGAGCGAAGCGACATCCGGGACCTTCGTTGGGGCATCCCGGATATCGCTTCGCTCATCCGGGCTACGCGACTTAACTTGCCCCACTAAAACACCGTCAGATATTTCAGCAGCGACACTACGCCGATGATGATGACGATCACGCGTGCGACCTGCTTGGCTGCCCAAGTTTTTCGGGACGACGCCGGGACAGCAAGCCGGTAACGATCCGTTAACGCGATCCGTCAACGCCTTGCATTCCCCGCGCAAGCGCCCACGCCGCAGGCCTCCGTCAACGCGAACCCCGCGGGCGTTACAACTCTGTTTATTCCTTTTTGCGAAAGATGGCGGGTCTCGGGGATTCATCATGCTTCGACGTGTGACCGTTTCGGCGCTGCTGCAGTCCGTCATCGCTCTTCTCGCGGCGTGCGTGGTGGCGTTGCTGGTGATCAGCGCCTGGCAGTCCTGGGAGCGGCTGCGTGCGACCGGCCACATCGCGGCCGTAGCCGAGGCCTCCGCGAACGCGTTCAAGGCGATGCACAACCTCCGCACCGATCGATCCTCGACCCCCCCGCGTGCTGAACGGCGAAGCGCCGGTGTCGCCGGAGATCGAGAAATTCCTCCGCGGCATCCACGACGCCGAGATGCCGGCGATCCGCGCCACCGCGGCGCTGCTGCCCTCGATCCCGTTCGCCGAGCAAACCACCCTGCTCGGCAATCTGAACCAGCAGGTCGACAAGCTGGTGACGCTCCAGAGCGAGGCCTGGGACGAGATACGCAAGCCGAAAAAGGCGCGGCGCGCGGCCTTGTCGAAGGACTACACGGACCAGACCGGCGCGCTGCTCGCGACGCTGGAGGAGATCTCCGCGCGCCTGACGGGCGTCGTCAATCACAACGATCCGCAGATCGACCAGCTGCTGTCGATCAAGCAGGCAGCCTGGCTGTTGCGCAATACTGCCGGAGAGGCCTCAGACCTGGTTTCGACCGGACTCGTGGCGACCGGCAGCCGGCCGCTGGAAGCGCAGCAGACCTACACCAAATTCGTCGGCGCCATCGAGAATGCCTGGAGCGGGCTCGATTCCGCGACGCTCGGCATGAAGCTGTCGCCGGAACTCGCCAACGCGATGAACGCTGCCAAGTCCGCCTATTTCAACGCCGACTATCTTGCGCTGCGCGACCGGCTGATCGACCAGATCATGGTGGGGTCGAAGACCGACATGACCGCCGACCAGTGGACACAGTTGACCGCACAGCGCATGGGCACGGCGGTCGCGGTGGCCGAGCGTGCGCTCGACGAGGCGCGCGACTATGCCGCCGTTCAGTACACAGCGGCGAGCCGCGCACTCGTGGTCCAGATCGCCATGCTGGTCTTCGCCGCGCTTCTGACCGTCGGGGCGACGCTCACGGTCACCCGCCGCGTCATTCGCCCGCTGCACAACATCCGCGACGCCATGCTCAAGGTTGCCGGCGGCGACCTCACCGTCGACAGCGGCTATCTCGACCGCAAGGACGAGATCGGCGCGCTTGCCGGCGCTCTTGAAACCTTCAAGCAGCAGGCCACCGACAAGCTGCAGATCGAGGCCCAGGAACGCGAACACAATGCCGGCGCCGCGGTGCGCCAGCGCACGATCGAGGCCTCCATCGGGGAATTCGAGGGTCTGGTGCGCGAGACGCTCGCGCAGTTGGGCCAGGCCTCCACCGAAATGAGCAAGACTGCCTCGAAACTCTCCGCGGTCTCACGCCAGACCAATGAGCGGGTGCAGATCGCCGGCAAGGCCTCGGGCGACGCCTCGATGAGCGTGGACAGCGTGGCCTCAGCGGCCGAGGAACTAAGCGCCTCGATCAACGACATCAGTCAGCAGGCCGCTCACGCCGCAGGAATCGCCAGCCGCGCCGTCAACCAGGCGCGCGACACCGACGGCACCGTCCAGGGCCTCGCGAACTCGGCCAACCGCATCGGCGAGGTCGTCGGCCTGATCAACACCATCGCGGCGCAGACCAACCTTCTTGCATTGAACGCCACGATCGAGGCCGCGCGCGCCGGCGAAGCCGGCCGTGGCTTCGCCGTGGTCGCCTCCGAGGTGAAGTCGCTGGCGAGCCAGACCGCGAAGGCGACGGAGGACATCTCCGAGCAGATCGCTGACATCCAGAAGGTCGCAAGCGATGCCATCAACGCGATCCAGGCGATCGGCGGCATCATCGGCGAGGTCAATGAAGTTGCCACCGCCATCGCCACCGCCGTGCAGGAACAGGGTGCGGCAACCCAGGAAATCACCCGCAGCACGCAATATGCTGCGCAAGGCACCAAGAACGTGTCGGACAACATCAGCGGCGTGAAGGCCGATGCCGACACCGCGGCCGGTGCGGCGGAGAACGTCAGGCAGGCGTCGGAAACGCTGGAAACCCAGAGTCGCCAGCTCGGCGAGCAGGTCAGCGACTTCCTGGGCAAGATCCGCGCAGCGTAGGGAAGCGCTGGCCCCTACTCTTTTGCCACCACCGGCACATGACGGAATTTGGCACGGAGCGATTCCGGGAGCGGGGAGAAGTTCATCGCGACGCCGCGGCGGTCATTGGCGTTGCGGTTGGCGACCACTAGGCCATCGGCGCCCGCGACGATGTCGCCCTTGCGCAAGGTGGGGTCATTCTCGACCTTGACCTGCGCAAGCCCGACCGGATCCTTGCCGTTGCAGGTGCAATCCGCGACGATCTCGTTGCGATACCGGAAGGCGTTGGGCAGATCGGAATAGGATTTTCCCTTATCCGTCGTGGCCTCGTCGATATTGCTGCCATAGACCAGCGAGGTTTCCGAAGCCGGGCAGAAGCTCTTGCAGGATTCCGCCTTGCTTTCGGCATCAGCTCCCTGCGCCGGGAAGTAGCGACCGTCGCAACCGCGCACACAATAGGCGGTGCCACCGCCATAGGAGGCCCGCTGGCGCGGCGCGTCATAGCGCGGCATGTCGTCGTTGGGGAACGGCATCCGGATCTCGGGCGGCGGCCGCATCCGGAAGCCACCGAACAGCGCCGAGAAGAAATCCTCCGCATGCGCCGACGGCGTCAGCGCGAGGCCGAGGGAAGCAACGGCAAGCATCGCCGCCGCGCCACCGGCCAGTTTGCTGATCGAACGTTTCTTCATATGACCTCACTCAACTCTCAGTTCACCGCCGACGTCGAGACGTTCAGCGTCTGCGGAGCCGAGGGCAGGGCCGTCACGGCCGGGCGCTTGCGCACGGGGTCGCCGCCTTTCGCCATCAGCGGCGCGTTCTTCGGCAGTACCACCACCTTGGCGCCGATATTGACGCGGTTGAACAGGTCCGTGACGTCCTCATTGGTCAGGCGGATGCAGCCGGACGAGACGAACTTGCCGATCGTGGTGGGATCGTTGGTGCCGTGGATGCGGTATTCGCTCGAGCCGAGATACATCGCCCGCGCGCCGAGCGGGTTGCCGGGACCGCCGGCGACGAAACGCGGCAGATAAGGCTGGCGCGCGATCATCTCGGCCGGCGGGTGCCAGTCCGGCCATTCCGCCTTCCGGCTGATGCTCTGCACGCCCGCCCAGGTGAAGCCCTCGCGGCCGACGCCGACGCCGTAGCGGATCGCGCGGCCATTGCCGAGCACATAATAGAGATAGGTGTTACCGGTATCGATTACGATGGTGCCGGCGGGCTCGCTCCGGTCGAAGCTGACGATCTGCTTGCGCAACCGGTCGGGCAACTGGGCATCCTCGCCGACCGCCTGCGGCGCTTCACTTACATAGCCTTGTGCATAGCCTTGCGAATAGGCCGGGCCTTGCGGATAGGCCTGCCGCTGCATCGGCGCGTAGCCGAGGAGCGTCTGCGCGCTTGCGGCGCCGAAGGATACGGCAAGCAGGGCGGTTGCGAAGGCAAAAGCGGTGACGGCGCGCGGCGAGTTGCGGCGACGGACTGCAGAGAACTTTGTCATGTGCTGCCCCGTGGGATGTGTGCATCAGGGTGATGCGGCTTCCAACAAACGCAGCCGGACCGACTCAAGTTCCGCCGCTTGCTGCGACGGCGACGTCACAGTCAAGCGAACGGCTCTTCACGAAGCCGCGATGGAACCCGCGACCGGCTCGCGCGTTCTCCGGTCGTCAATGGGCGCGCGGATCTCAAGCCTCCGTGCGGGAGAGATATTGTGCGCGTCCTTCCCAGTGAACGTCTGATCTCCGGCAACAACGAAGGCGCCCCGCTTCCCGACAGCCATGCCGAGCTGCCGCCGGTGATCCGCCGCACCGAGTTCGTCGCCTTTGCGCTCGCCGGCCTGCTCCTGATCGCCGTGGTCGCGGTGCTCTACGTCGCCAAGGCGTTTTTCCTCCCGGTCGTGATGGCCATTGTCGCCGGTACCATGCTATCGCCGGCCGCATCCTTCCTGGAGCGACGGCGCGTGCCGCGTGCGGTCGGAGCAGTCTTGATCGTGGTCGCGGTGACCACGGTCGTCGCCTTCGTGGTCGCGCTGATTGCCGCGCCCGCGATGGAGTGGAGCTCACGCCTGCCCGAGCTGGGCGCGCAGTTGAAGGACAAGCTGCACGTTTTCGACCGCCCGCTTGCGCTGTGGCGGGAGCTGCAAACCATGGTGGGCGGCTCGGAGGGGCTGCCAAGCTTCCAGCTGCCGAAATTCGAATGGGTGCAGCCCACGCTGGAATTCCTGTCACCGACTTTCGCCGAATTCCTGCTGTTCTTCGCCACCCTGATCCTCTTCATCGCAAGCTGGCGCGACCTGCGGCGGGCTCTGATCATGACGTTCAGCGATCGCGATGCGCGGCTGCGCACGCTGCGGATCCTCAACGAGATCGAGGTTCATCTCGGCAACTACCTTTTGACGGTGACTGTCATTAATATCGGCGTGGGTGTCGCAACCGGCATCGTCTGCGCGCTCACCGGCCTGCCGAATCCGGCCGGGCTCGGCGCGCTCGCGGCTGCGCTCAACTTCATCCCGATCATCGGACCGGTCGCGATGTTCGTCGTTCTGGTCGTGGTGGGGCTCGTCACCTTCCCGACCCTCGGCGGCGGACTGATGGCGGGGCTCGCCTTCGGTGGCATCACCTTCATGGAAGGGCACTTCGTCACGCCGACCATCATCGGCCGCAGGCTGGCCCTGAATGCGCTGGCCGTCTTCATCGCGCTGGCGTTCTGGACCTGGCTATGGGGACCGATGGGCGCGTTCCTGTCGTCGCCGCTGCTGATCGTCGGGCTGATCCTGAAGGAGCATCTGATGCCGGAGAATTCGCCGCAGCTGCCGCAGGCCTGACCGGTTTCCGCAACGGAACTTACCCGAAGACGAAGCGTTTTCCGGCTATCCAGCCGCCAACAATTCGGAGCCCCAGATGTCGACGAGCAATGCCGAGGCCGGGACGAGAGACTGGACCGACAAAGCCACCAGAGAACGCCTCGAGAAGGATGTAGCAGCCGTGAAAAGCGATATCGCCGCCCTCACCGATCAGATCACTGAGGCGCTCAATACCTTTGCCAATTCCACCAGCAAGCAGGCCCGTCGTGGCTATCGCCAGGCCCGCGAGAACATGGATTCCGCGATCGACGACATGTCGGAGCGCGGCAGCGCGATGATGGGCGCGGCGCAGGACGCCTATGGCTCGATCGAAGAGACGCTGGAAGACGCCATCACGCAGCGACCGCTCGCCACCGTCGGGCTCGCGCTCGGCATCGGCTTCCTGATCGGCATCGCCTGGCGCCGGTAAGATCGCGGAACGAATATTGAGACGGCGGAGCTGCGGCACCGCCGGTGTTGGCTTGTGGCGATTTGGCTTGTGGGGATTTGAGGAGCAAGGCCATGTTTCAGCGCATCATCGATAGCATCAGTGCATCCACTGGTACGACGGTCCGGCTGACCTCCCTCGCAGCGGGCGCCGTATTCGCGCTGTTTATCACGACATGCTTCCTCTGTGCCGCCGCCTTCATCTCGGTTCTCGAGAAATACGGCCCGGTGCAGGCCTGCCTCGCCGGCGCCGGCATCTTCTTCCTGCTCACACTCGCCGTGGCTGGCACCTATTGGGGCTACAAGCGGGAAGCACAGAAACGAGCCAAGATCGCAGCCGAACGCGCCGCGAAGTCGGCGGCGCAGAGCATGCTCACCGACCCCATGCTGCTCGCTACAGGGCTCCAGATCGTTCGTGCCATCGGGGTCAAGCGGCTACTGCCGATCCTGGCGATCGGAGGCGTCGCGCTCGGGATCATGGCGAGCCGCGCCGGTCCGTCCGACGGGACATCGGCTGAACCTGCCGAGTAACGGGCGCGAGCGCGTTAAGAAAGTTGCGTCGGCGCGCACGCGCGTGTCATGGCTGAAATTCAAGGGCTGGCCTTGCGCAATTTTCGTCAGCCAAGGCGCTCCGGCCCAATCACGGAAACGCTACTCGGATAGGCAGGCGGTTGCCGCTAAAAGCGTCGCCCCTGATTCCAAAAATCATTTTCTGCAATGAAACCGTCCGTCAAGGCGAACCTCACCGCATTCCATCACGACGCCAGGCTCTATCTGACGCTCGGCATCGCCAACTGGTCGGTTTTCGTCGACCATATCCCGAACAACGTCGTCAACCTGCTGACGCTGCGAAACTTCGGCTTCAGCGGTGCTGCTGATCTCTTCGTATTCGTGGTGGGCTACGGTGTCGCCATCATCCACGGCAGGATGGCGCTGGAGCGCGGCTACGTGGTCGCCGCGACGCGCATCTTTCGTCGCGTCTGGCGGCTTTACGCCGCCTACGTCGTGCTGTTCGTGATTTATATCGACGCGATCGCCTATGTCGCCTCTCAATCGATGGCGCCGGAGATCATCCACGAATACAACATCTCAGGCATCCTCGAGCACCCGCTGCGCATCCTGGTCAGTGGCCTCGTGCTCCAGGAGGAGCCGCTGAACCTCGACCTGCTGCAACTGATGATCCCGCTGATGGCGTTCTTTTCGCTCGCGCTGTGGGGGCTGCTGCGTCGGCCGAACCTGACGCTGGCAGCATCGATCGCGCTGTACGTTGCGGCGCGCTGGTTCGGCTGGAATTTCCGCGTCTATCCGGACCAGGAGTGGACCTTCAATCCGCTGTGCTGGCAGATGCTGATGGTGCTGGGCGGCTGGTTCGCCGTAACAGGCGCACCCGGACGCGCGCTGTACGACAAGTCCTGGCTGCGGATCCTCGCAGGCGCCTATCTCGTATTCGCGCTGGCCGTCACCTTGATGCGCCATTCGCCGGCATTGTCCGCCTACTTGCCGGACTTCATCCTCAACAGCATCACGCCGACCGACAAGGAAAACCTCGCACCCCATCGCGTGGTCCATTTCCTCGCGCTCGCCTTCATCGCAACCCATCTCATTCCGGCCGATCATCCCGGACTGAAATGGCGGCCGCTGCAGGCGGTGATCACATGCGGCGAGGAATGGCTCGCGGTATTCTGCATCGCCGTGTTCCTGTCCTTCGCCGGCCATCTCATTCTGATCACCGGGCCGAACCTGGTGGTGATGCAGATCGCGGTGAGCCTCGTTGGCTTCGCGGCGATGACAGCGGTCGCCTATTACATTACCTGGTCGAAGCGGCAGGACCTGCCTGCGGCCCTGCGACAGCAGGCCTAGAGTCACCCCCCGTTCCGATGGAAGCGCCTCGCGATTCCGCTAGGCCCGGCGCTGTGGCTGCGCTATGCGAAGCAAGGTTGCTTCTACACGAGGAGACCGGGCGTGGTGATGGAGAAAAGCGGGGGTGAAGGCGCGCCCCGGCGCGGCCGTCCGAGGTCGATCGAGACCAGCAACGCCATTCTCGAAAGCGCCTATGCGCTGATGGCGGCGACCGGCCTTACCACCACCACCATCGACGCTGTCGCGCGCCACTCCAGCGTCTCCAAGATGACGATCTACAAATGGTGGCCGTCGCGGGAAGCGCTGCTGATCGACGCCTTCCTTAATCATGCCGCACAAATGCTGCCGCTTCCGCCCGCGAGTTCCGGCACGCCCGCGGCGCGCGCGCGCCGCCATGCCGCGGCCTATGCGGAGGCGCTCCAGGGCGAATTCGGCAAAGTGCAGCTCGCCGTCATTTCCGAATGCATCTCGAAGACCGGCTCCGCCGAACTGTTCTACACGCGCTATCTGCAATTCCGCCGCGACGCGCTGGTGGACATGATTGCCGAAGGCCAAAAGGACGGCAGCATTTTGGCCGAGGGACCGCCCGAGGATCTCTACGATGCGATTTACGGCAGCCTGTTCTACCGCTACGTCTTTGGCATAACCCCGATCACGCCGGCCTACGCGCGCAGCCTGGTCGACCTGGTGTTGCGACCGAACGGCTAGAGCCATTTCCGTTTCGATGGAATCCGAACAGGGCTCTAGATTCTTATTTTGATGCGTTTTCCTTACGCGAACCGGTATCCACTTTGCTCGATGGCTATCGCACAGGCCTCACCGGCGCCGAGATTTTGTCCGTGCGGTCGCGCTCGGTCATGTCGACCACCGTCTCCATCGGCGCTATCAGCTCGTAGACATAGGAGACGTCGGTAAAGTAGCGCTTGGCCGTGCCGCCGAGCGCCTCGGGCGCGACGCGGTCGAGCAGGATCAGGCCGAAATCGGAATCGGGCCGGCGCGTCGCCTCGCTGGTGTTGAACTCCTCCCAGCGGAAATGGAAGACATCGTCGGGCGCCTCCCCCCGTCACCGTCCAGATCGCAGTGATGTGTGGATGTTTGCCGACCAGCGATAGTCCTTCGTCCGAATGCGAGGCGAGCTCGAAGAACAGCAGCGACAGGCTCTGAGCGGCACGTGCACTGACCGCGATATCCGGACCCGAGACGGCGATGCGATCGGCATGCGGGATGGCACGCGCCTCGAACAGGCCCTTCAGCTTGACGCCCTGCCACTGGCTCTCGCTGAGCAGCGACACTACGTTGGACATGGCGTGTATGCGGCCGATCAGCAGCTCGCGCGCGACGTCGATGTCCGAGCCGTGGCGCAAGGTGCGCGTCACGATCGACTGAATCACCGCCAGGATGTTCTTGACCCGGTGGTTGAGTTCGTCGATCACCGCCGTAAGCCGCCGCTCGAAGCCGATCCGCACCTGGATTTCCCGGCTGAGCCGCAGATTGTTGTAGGCGACATAGCCGAACAGGCCGCACACCATGGCAGTGATGGCAAAACCGATCGCGCCAACGATGATCGCGGTCTGCTCCGCACGCCGCGCCGAATTGGTCTTCGCGTAATAGCCGAGCTGCCAGTCACGACCACCGAAGCTTACCGTGCGCGTCGCCGACGGCGCCGGCCCGTCTGCCGACGTCATGCGTGCCGAGACCACGCCCTGATCGTTGGCGACGAGTTCACCGCCCTCCCTGCGCGGATCCTTCAGCGCGACCGCAAACAGCGACAAGTCGTCGTTGGTCAGCATCAACGAGGCGAGTTCGTAGGAAAACGTGACGAAGCCGGCCGGCTCCGTCGCCCCTTCGGGAATGACAGGAGCGGCCAGGATGATGCCGATCGGCCCGACGCCGCGCAAAAGCTCGACCGGATCGGAGGCAACCGACCGCTTCTCAACCCGGGCACGCGTCAACATGGCGCCGCGAACCTGATCCTGGTCATAACTGCGGCCGGGCAGCGCCTTGGTCTCGTTGCTGCGCGGCTCGAGGTCGATCAGCACGTCGATCGGCTGGGTGACGCTCGCAATGTCGATCGGCTTGTCTTCATAGGTACGGATCTGCGGATTCGGGAAGCCGGCCCCGGCGATCACGGCCTGAGCTGCCGCAAGCTCGTTCGGCTTGAGCCGGGCGATCCACCCGGCCACCACGAAATCGGTCTTGAAGGCATAAATGGCCGAGCGCAGCGGCTCCAGCATGTTCGGCTTGATCACCGACGGCGCGCGGAATAGGCCTGAGGCGACACGTGCAAGCAACTCGCGCTCGGTAAGCCGGTCCTGGACGAGGCTCGCGTGAACGTCGATCGCACGCGCCAGCGCGATCCGGTCCAGCGCCAGCTCCTGGTCGTGGACGCGATAGGCCGCAAGCCCGGAGAGCAGAGCTCCGAGCAGAGCGATGAAGCCGATGATGAAACCCAGCCGGACCACGCGACTACTCAGGTGGAAGCAGCAGGTCGGCAATAAACACGGAACATATGAACGCCGCTTGAACGGCCGTGTGCCGAAACAGGGTGAACCCCAATGGCGGAGATAATGGAGGAGGAGGCATCGCTACGCAACTTGGGTCGCCTGTAAAGCTTAATACGCCCGGCCGATGGTCTGACCAGAACGGCTATGCTCCGAGCACCAAAGGTGGTTAATCGCCGTGTCCGAAATTTGTTCCGCAGGCCGCGGCTCTGCCCCAGGTGTTAATAGCGGAAAGCGCCTGCGCCACGTCGCCGCGCCCGTCAGCCTGCCCGTTTCAGGCCGCCTTTGGCCTCGATGAAGCCGACGATGCGGTCGAGCCCCTCGCCCTTCTTCAGGTTGGTCATGACGAAGGGACGCTCGCCACGCATACGCCTGGCGTCTGTGTCCATCTTCTCGAGGGAGGCGCCGACATGGGGCGCCAGATCGATCTTGTTGATGACAAGGAGGTCGGACCGGGTGATGCCGGGGCCGCCCTTGGACGGGATCTTGTCGCCGGCCGCCACGTCGATGACGTAAATAGTCAGGTCGGCGAGCTCCGGGGAAAAAGTGGCAGCGAGATTGTCGCCGCCGGATTCGATCAGAACGAGGTCAAGCCCGGGAAACTTGGCGCGCATGTCCGCCACCGCGGCCAGATTCATCGATGCGTCCTCGCGGATCGCGGTGTGCGGGCAGCCGCCGGTCTCGACGCCGGCGATGCGGTCCGGCGTCAGCGAGCCCGAGCGCACAAGGAATTCCGCATCCCATTTGGTGTAGATGTCGTTGGTGATCGCGGCGATGTCGTAGTGCTCGCGCATGGTCTTGCAGAGCAGGTCCATCAACGCGGTCTTGCCCGATCCGACGGGGCCACCAACACCAACGCGCAGGGGGCCGTGAGAATTCGACATGTCGCTGGCTCTCTCCTAACGTCGTCCCGGGCAAGGCTGGGACGACGACTGGTTAAATTCCGCACTACTCACGAGCGAAACAGCCGCGTATATTGCGCTTCGTGCCGCAGGCTGGCGAGGTCGGCGCGAAACGTAGCGCTGCCAAGATCGTCCAATGTCACATACAGCGCACGATTTGCAGTCGCGGCGACAGCTGCTTCCAACCTCACCAGCGCGCGTTGACTGTCGGTCTGGCCGAGCGGAATGAGCCGGCTGGCCGCAGAAATCCAGTTCGAGACCAGCGCATGCAGGAACGCGTGCAGCGTCGGCGCCAGCGGCACGCCGTGCATCGCGGCGACCACACCGACCGCCACAGGATAGACCAGTGGCGTGCTGCACGCCGCGACCATGGCATCCAGCCCGTCGGCATCCCACGCGGCACGCGCGATATCGATGAAGGCACGCCCCTGCGATGTCGTCTCGAGCTGCCGCTCGCGCGACGGCACGAAGGCCGCGGCGAGTTCAGCGATATCGTTTAAGGTGGCCTCCTCGCAGGCCTCGGCAGCGCGAAAGGCGTGAACCAGGAACGTCGCATCGCAAAGGCCCGAGCCGTCGCCGAGCATCGCGTCGAGCCAATCGGCGAGCGTCGCGATGTCGGTGATGTCGCCCGCCTCGACCGCCCACTCCATGCCACTGGAATAAGAGAAGCCGCCGACCGGAAACGCCGGCGACAGCCACGTCATCAGCCGGTACAGCGCCGCCGCCTCGCGTCCGGCGAGGTCACCGGCGCCGCCCCGCTCATTTGTGGTCATGAGCATGCTTGTGGCCGTGGTGATGGTCGGGATGGTCGCAATGCTCGTCGTGATGATGGTGGTGATCGTGCCCATGATCATGCGCGGCATGGTCATGATGGTGGTGCTCATGGCCGTGATGATCATGGTGATCGTGGCCATGATGCCCGTGATCGTGATGGGTATGGTCATCGTGCCCGTGCGCGTGGCCCGCATCGGCATAGGCGCCGCCCTCAGGATCGAACGGCGCCTCGATCTCGATCACGCGCGCACCAAGGCCCTTCACCATGGCCTCGATGACGTGGTCGCGGCGAATACGCAGGCTCTTGGCCATGATCTGTGTCGGCAGATGACGATTGCCGAGGTGCCAGCCGACACGGATGAGGTGGTGCGGATCGCGGCCGCGGATCTCGAGCAGCGGCTCGGGCGCCGCAACCACCTCGACCAGCCGGCCGTCCTCCAGCACCAGTGCATCGCCGCCGCGGAGCGCAACGGCGTTTTCCAGGTCGAGCAGGAATTCGAGACCCCGCGTCCCCGTCATGGCCATGCGACGACGGTGCCGATCGTCGAAATCGAGCACGACCGTGTCCGCCGGCGCTTCCGTGAAGCGGTGTTGTCCCCTAACCTGCGTAGCCCGGATCATGTGCGTCATTCCTCAGATCTTCTCGACCTTGCCGTCGCTGATGATCTCGATCACCGTCGGCGCTGTCTTCATCTGCGCGGAGTACTCCCGCCACACTTTCATGTGCGGCGCCCTCGCATGTGCGTTGAGGTCCTCGCGAGTCTCCCAGCGCTCGACCACCACATAGAGATTCGGATTGTTGACACTGACATGACCGTCATAGGAGAGACAGCCCTTCTCCTTGAGCGTCTCGACGGTGCAGGCCTTGTGCCCCCTGATGAAGTCGTCCTTGTTTTCCGGCTTCATGGGCGTGGTGGCGATAACATAGATCATGGGAGGTTCCCTCTTCTTGCTTAGCGGACGTCGACCTTCTCGGGCGTAATCACTTCGATCTTCGGCGGCGCCGTGAAGCACTTCACCGCGACGCGGCCGAACGTCTTCATGTGTTCCATGGTCCGGTGCGGCACCAGCGCCTCGGCATTTTCCCACTGCTCGACGAACACCATCTTGGCGGGATCGGTGACGCTCTCATGCAGGTCATAGGCGATATTGCCGGGCTCTTTCCGCGTCTCCTTGATGCAGGCGGTGGCGGCTGCAATGAACTCGGCGCGAGTTTCAGGCTTGATGGTCAGGGTGGCAACGACGTAGATCACGAGAAATCCTCCCGGCTTTTCTTCTAGGTTGAGATACCGGACGGGACATTAGACCAGGCGGGATCGAACGCAAAACCGGAAAAGCCGCCCTCCGGATATGCGCTCGGGACATGCTCTTGCGACATGCTTTTGGGACATGCGTCGAGACGCTATTTCAGTACATGAAATATCGCTGCGCCATCGGTAGCACCTCGGCGGGGGCACAGGTGAGCAGCTCGCCATCGGCCCGCACCTCATAGGTCTCCGGATCGACCTCGATATCGGGCGTGGCGTCGTTGTGGATCATGCTCTTCTTCGAGATCTTGCCGCGGGTGTTCTGGACGGCATAGAGCTTCTTGTCGATGCCGAGCTTGCGCGCCAGCCCGCCGGTGACCGCGGCCTTCGAGGTGAAGACGACGGAGGATGCCGTGCGCGCCTTGCCGAAGGCGCCGAACATCGGCCGATAGTGTACCGGCTGCGGCGTCGGGATCGAGGCGTTGGGATCCCCCATGGGAGCGGCGACGATCGTGCCGCCCTTGACGATACAGTCCGGCTTGACGCCGAAGAAGGCCGGCGACCACAGCACGAGGTCGGCGAGCTTGCCCTTCTCCACCGAGCCGATCAGCTTCGACACTCCATGGGCAATCGCGGGATTGATCGTGTACTTTGCGATGTAACGCTTCACGCGGAAATTGTCGTTGTCCTTGCCCTTGTCCTGCGGCAAGGATCCGCGCTGCTTCTTCATCTTGTCGGCGGTCTGCCATGTCCGGATGATGACCTCGCCGAGCCGGCCCATGGCCTGGGAGTCCGAGGACATCATCGAGAGCGCGCCGAGATCGTGCAGAATGTCCTCGGCGGCGATGGTCTCCTTGCGGATGCGGCTTTCCGCGAACGCCAGGTCTTCCGCAATCGATGGATCGAGGTGGTGGCACACCATCAGCATGTCGAGATGCTCGTCGATGGTGTTGCGCGTGAAGGGGCGCGTCGGGTTGGTCGAGGACGGCAGCACGTTCTTCAAGCCGGCGACCTTGATGATGTCGGGGGCGTGGCCGCCGCCGGCGCCCTCGGTGTGGAAGGCGTGGATGGTGCGGCCCTTGAACGCCTTGATCGTGTCCTCGACGAAGCCGGATTCGTTCAGCGTGTCGGTGTGAATCATCACCTGGATGTCGTGATCGTCGGCAACCGACAGGCAGTTGTCGATCGCCGCCGGCGTTGTGCCCCAGTCCTCGTGCAGCTTCAGCGCACAGGCGCCGGCCTTGATCATCTCGACCAGTGCTGCGGGGCGCGAGGCATTGCCCTTACCGGAGATGCCGAGATTGACGGGGAATGCGTCGAATGACTGGATCATCCGCGCGATGTGCCAGGGGCCGGGCGTACAGGTGGTCGCGAACGTGCCGTGCGACGGTCCGGTGCCGCCGCCCAGCATCGAGGTGACGCCAGACATCAGCGCGTGTTCGATCTGTTGCGGGCAGATGAAATGGATGTGGCTGTCGAAGCCGCCGGCAGTGAGGATCTTGCCCTCACCCGCGATCACGTCGGTGCCAGGACCGATGACAATGGTGACGCCGGGCTGGATGTCGGGATTGCCCGCCTTGCCGATCGCCGAAATCATGCCGTCCTTGATCGCGACGTCGGCCTTCACGATGCCCCAGTGATCTACGATGAGCGCATTGGTGACGACGGTGTCGGCCGCGCCCTGCTTGTTGGTGACCTGCGACTGACCCATGCCGTCGCGGATCACCTTGCCGCCACCGAACTTCACCTCTTCGCCGTAGGTGGTGAAGTCCTTCTCGACCTCGATGATGAGATCGGTGTCGGCGAGCCTGACCTTGTCCCCGGTCGTCGGCCCGAACATGTCGGCATAGACAGAACGCTTCATCTTGACGGACATCACAAGCCCCGTTTGAGTTTGAATTTCTGATTGGCGCTCACAGCGACGCCCTCGCTCGTTGCACCGCGTCGTCGAATGCCTGATCGAGCCATGGATTGCCGCCGCGGCAAACCGCGACCACCTGCTCGGCCCAGCCCACGTAGTCGGCGAGATCGTCGCGCTCTTCAGTGGTCGGATCGGAATGAATGCGCGCGCTGATGTTGCTGATCTTGTCGGCGATCTTGATCAGCTTGGCCGCGGCTGATTTTCTCGGCGCATCGAGCACCTGCCGGCGCCGCCGCTCGGCCTTCGGCAGGCTCATATCGTCGGTGCACTCGACGACGAGGGAGGCGACGCGTTGGGAAAATTTCTGCGCGAGCTCCTCGTGCGTGGTGTCGGTGTCTTCGATCGTATCGTGCAGCCAGCCAGCTGCGACGAGCTCGGCATCCGCACCGCCGGTGGCGGTCGCGAGCAGGCTCGCGACCTCGGCGAGATGATTGATGTAGGGCTCACTGCCCCGGCCCTTGCGCGCCATGCCGTTGTGGCGCCGCGCGGCGAGATCGGCAGCTTCGGAGATGAGGCGGACGGCGGAGAGCATCGCTATGCCTCCTCGGCATCGTTGGACGCACCACTTTCTCCGACTCTTCCCCACAAGGGGGGAGGGAATCCAACGAGCCTGCTCACATCAAGACGAGTCACGGCTTCTCCTCAGTCTGTTGAGAAGCAGAAGGGGAAATATCGCCGTGAGTTAGGGACGCGTCGCTGGAAGGGTTCCCTCCCCCCTTGCGGGGGAGGGTTAGGGAGAGGGGTGCCGCGAGCTCCGCTGCCTCGATAATTGAAAGAACAACGCCCTCGAGATTTTTTTGTCACGTCGTCATTGGTGAAACGCAGCACGCGATAACCGCGGGATGCGAACCATTGGTCGCGCCGTTCATCATGGCGGATACGCTCTTCGAAATCGTGGCTCTCGCCATCGAGTTCAACGATAAGCTTGCTGGAATGCGCGACGAAATCCGCGATGTAGTGGCCCATGGGGGTCTGACGGCGAAAGGCCAGGCCCGCGAGCCGATCGGCCTTCAGGTAACGCCACAGCAACCTCTCCGCACGAGTCATCTCGCGCCTCAATCGTTTGGCGCGATGGCGCTGAATCTCGCTGACCTCGTCGTGCGGCATACCCCTCTCCCCTGCCCTCCCCCGCAAGGGGGGAGGGAGCCCGACCGGCGTGCTCGCCTCACATCGAATCACAGCTTCCCCATCACGTCGCCGCGGAAACCGTAGATGGTCTTCTTGCCGGCCATGGCGACGAGCTGGACGTCGCGGGTCTGGCCGGGCTCGAAGCGAACGGCAGTGCCGGCAGCGATATCGAGGCGCATGCCGCGGGCTTTCTTGCGGTCGAACTTCAGCGCGGGGTTGGTCTCGAAGAAATGGTAGTGCGAGCCGACCTGGATCGGTCGGTCGCCGGTGTTGGCGACCGTCAGCGTCACGGTCTTGCGGCCGGCATTGAGCTCGATCTCGCCGTCCTGGATGAAGAGTTCGCCGGGGATCATGTCGCGCTCCTACCTGATCGGCTCATGCACGGTGACGAGCTTCGTCCCGTCCGGGAACGTCGCCTCGACCTGGATGTCGTGAATCATCTCGGGGATGCCCGGCATCACCTGCTCTCGGGAGAGCACCTGCGCGCCGGATTGCATCAGCTCGGCGACAGTCCGGCCGTCGCGCGCGCCTTCGAGGATGAAGTCGGAGATGATCGCGACCGCCTCCGGATGATTGAGTTTGACGCCGCGGTCGAGCCGACGACGGGCCACGATGGCCGCCATCGAGATCAGAAGCTTGTCCTTTTCGCGGGGAGACAGGTTCATGCGAAATCTCTTCCGTTCAACGCATCAATTCAGCAAGTTATCAATTCAGCCAGAGCCGCGGCAAAGCCGCGCCGGTGCGCGCCAGCACGGCCATCATGTCGGCGCGCAAGCGGGCCGCATCTTGGGCACAGAACCGCGCCATTGCAAAGCCATTCCAGGCGGATATCCCGACCTCGCCGGAGAATGATTCCGACGCCTCACGGAGGCGCTCGACCAGTGCTTCGTCGCCGGGAACGATCAGCGCCGTGCCGATCGCCGCGCCGCCCTTCGCGACCGCCGATCGCGCAAGTTTTGCGCCGATGTTGCCGTCGAGCCTGACGGTTTCTGCGAACACCAGCTTGCCGCCGCGGGAGAGACGCCAGCGGTCGACGAACTCGCCCTGCTCCATCCGCTCGCCCATGGCGATGCGGCCGAAGACGACGATCTCGCAGAGCAGGAGCGAAGCGGCTTCATCGAGCGCGATGTCGAAGCGGCGTTGCACGCGCGCCCGGTCGAACAGGATGGTCTCCTGCGGGAGCCAGGACAGATGCGCGCCGGCACCGACCCTCAGTGCGATGTTGAGCTGCGCCGCCGGTCCAGGCGTGCGGTAGACCTTCTCGGCCGCCGCTGTCGTCAGCGTCAGGCGCGCGGCATCAGCCGCCGCGATCTCGATGTCGAAGCGATCGCCGCCGGCGACCCCACCGGCGGTGTTGACGAACACGCCGGACAGGCCTTGATCTTCCGGTGAGGGAAAGCGCACGCGCAGCGAGCCGGATTCATGCAAGACGCCGCGCCGGGTCACGCCGTCGCACGCATGCACGTCGAACCGCACCGCGCCGCGGGCGCGGTTGGCCTCGAATACGGTGGAAGTGACTGACGGTTCGCTGCGCATCCGCCTCCCCAGCCGGTCGCGGCAAGATTTCGTAGTTTGCCTTACAGCGCCATCTGGCGGCTGATTTCGCTCGCGTCGAGATTGGAGCGGTCGCAGGAGAATTTCACCGCACCGCGATCCATCACGGCGAAACTGTCGCCGAGTTCGCAGGCAAAGTCGAGATATTGTTCGACCAGCACGATGGCGATATTGCCGAGGTTGCGCAAATACGAGATGGCGCGGCCGATGTCCTTGATGATGGAGGGCTGGATACCCTCGGTGGGCTCGTCGAGGAGCAGCAGCTTCGGCCGCATCACCAGCGCGCGCCCGATCGCGAGTTGCTGCTGCTGGCCGCCCGAAAGATCGCCGCCGCGCCGACCGAGCATGGATTGCAGCACCGGGAACAGCGAGAACACATCGTCCGGAATGTGCTTGTCCTCGCGCTTGAGCGGGCCGAAGCCGGTCTTCAGGTTTTCCTCCACCGTCAGCAGTGGAAAGATCTCACGGCCCTGCGGCACGAAGCCGATGCCCTTGCGCGCCCGCTCATAGGGCTTCAGGCCTGTGATATCGCTGCCGTCGAGCACGATTGCGCCCGAGGAGATCGGATATTGGCCGACCATGGCGCGCAGGAGCGAAGTCTTGCCGACGCCGTTGCGCCCGAGCACGCAAGTCACCTTGCCGGGCTCGGCCGAGATCGATACACCGCGCAGCGCCTGCGCCGCACCGTAGAACAGGTTGATATCCTTGACCTCAAGCATCGCTCAGCGTCCCAGATAGACTTCGATGACCCGCTCGTTCGACGAGACCTGGTCGATTGTGCCTTCCGCCAGTACCGTGCCTTCGTGCAGGCAGGTGACCTTGACGCCGAGCTCGCGCACGAACGTCATGTCGTGCTCGACGACCATCACGGTGTGGGTCTTGTTGATCTCCTTGAGCAGCTCGGCGGTGAGGTGCGTCTCGACGTCGGTCATGCCGGCGACAGGCTCGTCGACCAGCAGGAGCTTCGGATCCTGTGCGAGCAGCATGCCGATCTCGAGCCACTGCTTCTGACCGTGGCTGAGGCTGCCGGCCAGCCGATTGCGGGCCTCTGTGAGACGGATCGTTTCCAGCACCTTGTCGATGCGCTCCGATTCCGCCCTGCTGCCGCGCCAGAACAGCGTGCCGCGCACCGAGTGATCGACATTGAGCGCCAGCAGGAGATTGTCCTGCACGGTCTGGCTCTCGAACACCGTTGGCTTCTGGAATTTGCGGCCGATGCCGAGCTCGGCGATGCGGGTCTCATCCAGGCGCGTCAAGTCGGTGACGCCGTCGAACAGCACCGTACCTTCGTCCGGCTTGGTCTTGCCGGTGATGATATCCATCATCGTGGTCTTGCCGGCGCCGTTTGGGCCGATGATTGCGCGCATCTCGCCGGGCTCGAGCGTCAGCGACAGATTGTTGATGGCGTGGAAGCCGTCAAAGGAGACGTGCACGCCGTCGAGATAGAGCATCGCGGAAGTCGCGCGGGTGTCCATGACGTTCACGAGCGCTTCTCCGCCAGCTTCGGCTCGGTGATGCCGTCTTCAGCCGCGGCGCTCGCGGTGGTCTCGGCCGGGCGTTTTTCGTTCGACGTCTCCCACCAGGAATTGAAGGTGCCGACGATGCCCTTCGGCAGCAGCAGCGTCACCAGGATGAACAGTGCACCCAGCATGAACAGCCAGTAGGGCGCGAGCACGCCCGAGGTGAAGAAGGTCTTGGCGTAGTTGACGACGACGGCACCGAGCGCCGCGCCGACCAGCGTGCCGCGGCCACCGACCGCGACCCAGATCACTGCTTCGATCGAATTGCCCGGCGCGAATTCGCTCGGATTGATGATGCCGACCTGCGGCACGTAGAGCGCGCCGGCAACGCCCGCCATGCAGGCCGAGACCGTGAACACGAACAGCTTGTAGGACTCGACACGGTAACCGAGGAAGCGCGTGCGCGATTCCGCGTCGCGCACCGCGATCAAGACCTTGCCGAGCTTTGACGAGACGATGAAACGGCAGATCAGGAAGCCGACGATCAGCGCCAGGCAGCTCAGCGCGAACAGCGCAGCGCGGGTGCCTTCAGCCTGGACGTTGAAGCCCAGGATGTCCTTGAAGTCGGTCAGGCCGTTGTTGCCGCCGAAGCCGAAATCATTGCGGAAGAAGGCGAGCAGCAGCGCATAGGTCATCGCCTGCGTGATGATCGACAGATACACGCCGGTGACGCGGGAGCGGAAGGCGAGCCAGCCGAAGCAGAAGGCGAGCAGGCCGGGCACGAACAGCACCATCAGCGCCGCGAACCAGAACATGTCGAAGCCGTACCAGTACCAGGGCAGCTTCTGCCAGTTCAGGAACACCATGAAATCCGGCAGGATCGGGTTGCCGTAGACGCCGCGGGCGCCGATCTGCCGCATCAGGTACATACCCATGGCGTAGCCGCCGAGCGCGAAGAACGCACCGTGGCCGAGCGAGAGGATGCCGCAATAGCCCCAGATCAGGTCGATCGCGAGCGCCAGGATCGCGTAGCAGACATACTTGCCCCACAGCGCGACGAGATAGGTCGGCACCTGCAGGAACGACCCCGCGGGCAGCAGCAGGTTCGAGAGCGGGATGAGGATGCCGCAGGCGGCGACGACCGCGAGGAAGATCGTGGCGCCACGGTCCAGCGATCGGGTCAGCATGTGGGGGGTCATGCTTCCACCGCACGGCCCTTGAGCGCGAACAGGCCGCGCGGCCGTTTTTGAATGAACAGGATGATGAGAACCAGGATGGCGATCTTGCCGAGCACGGCGCCGGCGATCGGTTCCAGGAACTTGTTGGCAATGCCGAGCGTGAAGGCGCCGACCAGCGTGCCCCAGAGATTGCCGACGCCGCCGAACACCACGACCATGAAGCTGTCGATGATATAGCTCTGACCGAGATTGGGGCTGACATTATCGATCTGCGACAGCGCCACGCCGGCGATGCCAGCGATACCCGAGCCGAGACCGAAGGTGAGCGCGTCAACGCGCGAGGTGGCGATGCCCATCGAGGCCGCCATGCGACGGTTCTGTGTCACCGCACGCATCTCGAGACCGAGCGCGGTGTAGCGCAGCATCGCAAGCAGGATCGCGAACACGGCCAGCGTGAAGCAGAGGATCCACAGCCGGTTATAGGTGATGGTGATCTGGCCGAGTTCGAAGGCGCCGCTCATCCAGGAGGGGTTGCCCACCTCGCGGTTGGTCGGACCGAACATGGTGCGCACGGCCTGCTGGAGCACCAGCGACAGGCCCCAGGTCGCGAGCAGGGTCTCGAGCGGCCGGCCATAGAGGAAGCGAATGATGCTGCGCTCGATCAGCACGCCGATCGCTCCGGCGACGAGGAAGGCGAGCGGCACGGCGATGAACAGCGAATAGTCGAACAGGCCGGGAAAGCGGGTGCGGATAACCTCTTGCACCACGAAGGTGGTGTAGGCGCCGATCATCACCATCTCGCCATGCGCCATGTTGATGACGCCCATCACGCCGAAGGTGATGGCGAGCCCGATCGCGGCGAGCAGCAGCACCGAGCCGAGCGAGAGGCCGTACCAGGCATTCTGCACGGTGGACCACACCGCGAGCGAATTCTGGATCGAGCCAATCGCGCTCGCGGCAGCCTTGGTCACCGACTCAGGCTGGTCGCCCATGCCGATGAGCAGCGCCAGCGCCTCCTGGTCACCTCGCGCCTTGAGGGTGGCGACCGCCTCGAGCTTCTCGACCTCGGTGGTATCAGGCTTGAACAACAGGATCGCCGCGCGAGCTTCGCCCAGCGCCGCCTTGACTGATTTGTTGGTTTCCTTGGCGAGCGCGCCGTCGACGGCCTCGAGCGCGGTCTCTTCATGCGACTTGAAGACGGATTGCGCAGCCTGCAGCCGCGTTCCGAGATCCGGCGACTGGAGCGTCAGGCTGCCGAGCGCGGCGTCAACGCTGCGGCGCAGGCGGTTGTTGAGACGAACCGCACTCGCACTGTCAGGAACGCTGGCCACGGGCTGGCCGGTCGCGGCATCGATCGACTTGCCGTCGGCGCCGGTGACGTAAACCTTCTTGCTGTCCGGATCGGCCATGAGGCGGCCGTCCTGGAGCGCGCTGATGATCGGAAAGGCCAACTTGTTGCCGCTGCTCGCGACCACGCCGATCGCCTCTTCGGTGTCGGAAAAGTCGTCATTGGCAAATTTGGCGACCGCATCCTCGAACGGACCGGCGAAGGCGGGCAGCGCGAACGCGATCAGAAACAACGAGAGGACAAAGGTACAGAAGCGGGCAGACAAATTGGTTGGCACTGTGAATCATCCCGGCAGAAGTGGTGGAGAAGGCGGCGGAATAGTCGCCTTCCCCCGTCGTGCAATGAACCGTCAGATCCGGATCAGGAGCCCGAACCGAGGCACTTGTTGGTCTTGGTGTTGAAGTTGCCGCACTTCTTGCCGACCCAGTCGCCGATCAGGTCCTTGGAGCCGTCGAGCTCCTTCGACCAGGCATCGCCGGCGACCAGGCCCGGGGTCTTCCAGACCACGTCGAACTGGCCGTTACCCTTGATCTCGCCGATGAACACCGGCTTGGTAATGTGATGGTTCGGCAGCATCTTCGACACGCCGCCGGTCAGGTTCGGCGCCTCGATGCCGGGAAGCGCGTCGATCACCTTGTCCGGATCGGTTGACTTCACCTTCTCGACAGCCTTCACCCACATGTTGAAGCCGATCACGTGCGCTTCCATCGGGTCGTTGGTCACGCGCTTCGGATTCTTGGTGTAGGCCTGCCACTCCTTGATGAACTTCTCGTTCGCGGGAGTCTTGATCGACTCGAAGTAGTTCCAGGCGGCGAGATGGCCAATCAGCGGTTTGGTGTCGATGCCGGCGAGCTCTTCCTCACCCACCGAGAACGCGACCACCGGGATGTCCTTCGCCTTGATGCCCTGGTTGCCGAGCTCCTTGTAGAAGGGAACGTTGGCGTCGCCGTTGATGGTCGAGACCACCGCGGTCTTCTTGCCGGCCGAGCCGAACTTCTTGATGTCGGCCACGATCGTCTGCCAGTCGGAATGACCGAACGGCGTGTAGTTGATCATGATGTCTTCCTGGGCGACCCCCTTCGACTTCAGATAGGCTTCCAGGATCTTGTTGGTGGTGCGCGGATACACGTAGTCGGTGCCCGCGAGCACCCAGCGCTTCACCTTCTCTTCCTTCATCAGGTAGTCGACGGCCGGGATCGCCTGCTGGTTCGGTGCCGCACCCGTGTAGAACACGTTGCGCTCGCTCTCCTCACCCTCGTACTGCACGGGGTAGAACAGGATGTTGTTCAGCTCCTTGAACACCGGGAGCACCGACTTGCGCGACACCGAGGTCCAGCAGCCGAACACGACCGCGACCTTGTCCTTGGTGATCAGCTCGCGCGCCTTTTCGGCGAACAGCGGCCAGTTCGAAGCAGGGTCGACGACGACGGCCTCGAGCTTCTTGCCGAGCACGCCGCCCTTCTTGTTCTGCTCGTCGATCAGGAAGAGGATAGTGTCCTTCAGCGTGGTTTCGCTGATGGCCATGGTGCCCGAGAGAGAATGAAGGACGCCGACCTTGATGGTGTCGTCCGCGGCCTTCGCACCGGAAATGGAAGCCAGACCGAGCATCAGTCCGGCGGTCGCGGCGAGCACGCCGCGGCGGGTAAATGACGCCGCTATATCGCGAGTGGATTTGGTAGGCATGAGTGTATCGTCTCCCTGACGCAGACGTGAAAAACGCTGCGAAACGGCCCCCACGGCCGCCTGCGATTAATGGAATCGCAAGAACCATGCCATAGGCTGAGCACCTGCCAACCTATTGGTCAGAATAGACAATTTTGCCGCAATCTAAATTCGACCGCAGTCCGACTGCTCAAAACT